>JBAZUW010000006.1:0-36228 GCA_041661205.1 Phycisphaerales bacterium | reverse complement strand
CAGTTTTCTTGATGCGATTGGGTTCCGTTACTACTTGGCCCCGGCCATGATCCGGTGGCTTCGGGATGAAGGGCTTTCGGATGTGTCCTTTCACCTGCACATCGACAGCGAGTACGCGCTAGATCAGGTTCGGCTTTTCGACGCCGATCAGTCTCGCGTGGTCGCGCGGTTCGTCCAGATCATGATCGCGATGCACGGCTACAAGAAGCACAGAAGATCGGTAAAGGCTTGGACTGAGGCTTACGACTCGCACTGGCGATCGAAGGATCGCGGGACGCCGCTGGAGGAGGTATAGCCGCTTGGTCCCTGACCTCCCTAAACACCTGGCCCGCCAGCAACGCGCGATTGAGGCGCAGATTCGCGAGGCGTTCAAGGGCGTGACGCGCGAGGGAGGGGTGTCGTGGACAGAGACGGATGTGATCGATGCCAACGGCTCGGATGCGGAGCGAGCAGCGGCGAGGGCGAGCGATCGGGAGAGTGGGTGGGGAGAGTTGGTGGATGATCCGAAGTGGGAGTTCGGTACCAGCTGGGGCGGCTTTAGCTTTCTCGATGCGATTGGCTTTCGGTACTACTTGCCGCCGGCGATGATCCGCGACCTGCGGGATGGGGTGCCGTCCGTATCCCTCCAATGCAATTTGCACATTGATAGCGATTACCAGCTGGAACGAGTGTCTTTATTCAACGCGCATCAGTCTCATGTGGTCGCACGGTTTGTTCGATTCATGATTGCGGTGCTCGCATATCAGAAGGACACGATCTCCGGCGAAGGCTGGACGCGGGCATACGTCCATTACTGGCGAAGCAAGGATCGCGGCACGCCGCTGAGTGAGTTGGAGTTTGGCGAAGACTGAGGGACCAGATCTACCTGGATGCCGCCGCGATCCCTCCAAGTCCCAAGAAGCGCTGTTTGAGGAGATGTCGGATGTCATTGGAAACCGCGACTTGCCCCAGCTGCGGCTACAAGCCGGGGTTGCCCCCGCCGCCGAAATGTCCTGAATGCGGGACGGAGTTGCGGGCGGGGTACGTCTCTGCATGGGCTGAGGGCGGCCGCCGATGGGTTGGGGCGATGCTCTGGTGCTTGATCGCGATGTGTGGGGTTAGGGTGGCCCAAGCGTGTGGGTCTGCCTGGTTCACTTTCTCAATGCTGAACGAGGCGCAAATCGGAATGGCCCCGGTCTCCCCAACGCCGCTGACTTCTGGAGTAGCGTTGTTTGCACGTCCTTGGAAGTGGCTCACGTGGCTTGATTGGGTGTTGCTGGGGTCCAGTCTGCCGCCCTTGTTTGTAGCTGCAATTCTGCGATGGCGATTTGTGCGCGCCGGCTTCAACCCTGTGGCCGCAAGATCTGTTCGGCGTTGGATGCTGTGGCTGTTTGTCGGCATCATTGCGGTTAGCGGCATCGAAGTGCTCATTGGAGTGCTTGCTTAGAAGCTTTCCGGGGGTGGCGCTCGAAGACTCGCTTCTCCCCCGTCTACTGACGGCCAGGCATTCGGCCTGAAATCGCGCATCATCTTTTTGCACTTCGGGCTGGTGGTGCCGCGTCACTTCAGCATCTTTTTGAGATACCGTCCGGTGTGGCTCTTGGGGTTTCTGGCGATTGCCTCTGGGGTGCCGGTGGCGACGATGGTGCCGCCTCCTTCGCCGCCTTCGGGGCCTAGGTCGATGATCCAGTCGGCGCACTTGATGACATCGAGGTTGTGCTCGATGACGACGAGGGTGTTGCCGGCGTGGGCGAGGCGGTCCATCACCAGCACGAGCTTTCGGATGTCCTCAAAGTGCAGGCCGGTGGTGGGTTCGTCGAGCACGTAGAGGGTGTGCCCGGTCGCGCTGGCGGCACTGGCGAGGCGGGTGGCCTGGCTGCGCTTGCGTGCGGGGGTGGCGGATTCGCCTTCGGCGAGGGGGTCGCCGGAATCCGGCGCGTCGGCTCGCAAGGCGGCGGGACCTTTTACGCCGTGCTGGGTTTGGGCGATTTCCTGGGTGGCGATGGCGTTGCCGGTTTTGCCGAGCTCGGTGGCGAGCTTGATGCGTTGGGCTTCGCCCCCGGAGAGTTGGGTGGAGGGCTGGCCGAGCTGGATGTAGTCGAGCCCGACTTCGTGGAGGCTGCGCAGGAAGCGGTGAATCTTGGGGTGGTTTTCGAAGAAGCCGACGGCGTCTTCGACGGTCATGCTGAGGACATCGGCGATGGACTTGCCGCGGTAGAGGACTTCGAGGGTCTCGCGGTTGTAGCGGCGGCCCCGGCAGACTTCGCACTCGACGTAGACGTCGGGCAGGAAGTGCATTTCGATTTTCTTGAGGCCTTGGCCTTCGCAGGCTTCGCAGCGCCCGCCGCCGTTTTTGGCGGAGACGTTAAAGCTGAAGCGGCCGGGCTCGTACGCGCGGATGCGGCTCTCTTTGGTCTGCGAGAAGACTTTGCGGATCTCGTCGAAGAAGCCGGTGTAGGTGGCGGGGTTGCTGCGGGGCGTGCGCCCGATGGGGGTCTGGTCGACCTCGATCACCCGATCGAGGGCGATGGGCCACTTGATGGTGCCGTGGGCGCCGGGCTTCTCGCGTGTGCCCAAGAGGTGTGCCCGGGCGGAGCGGAGGAGGATGTCGTTAACCAGCGTGCTCTTGCCGGAGCCGGAAACGCCGGTGACGCAGACGAGGCCCCCGAGGGGGAAGGCGACGTCGATGCCTTTGAGGTTGTTTTCGCGGGCCCCCTTGATGAGGACGGCTTTTTTCTCGCTGAGGGGGCGGCGGGTGGTGGGGATCGGGATGCTGCGACGCCCGGAGAGATAGTCGCCGGTGAGAGAGTTTGGGTTGGCGATGAGCTCGGGCACTGTGCCCTGGGCGACGACGCGGCCGCCGTGAACGCCGGGGCCGGGGCCGATGTCCAGCACGTGGTCCGCGGCACGGATCATGTCCTCATCGTGCTCGACCACGATCACGGTGTTGCCGATGTCGGCGAGGTGGCGCAGCGTGCCGATGAGGCGGTCGTTGTCGCGCTGGTGCAGGCCGATGGTGGGTTCGTCCAGCACATAGCACGCGCCCACCAGGCCGGAGCCGACTTGGCTGGCGAGGCGGATGCGCTGGGCTTCGCCGCCCGAGAGCGTGGCGGTTTTGCGATCCAGCGAGAGATACTCGAGGCCCACGCCGGTGAGGAAGCGCAGGCGGTTGTTGATTTCCTTCAAGATGGGTTCGGCGATGGTCTTCTGCTCGGTGGTGAGCGTGAGGCCACCCACGTAGGCGAGCGCGTCGGGAATGTTGAGGCGGGAGAGCTCGGCGATGTTGAGCATGGTGCCGTCGGCCTTGGGGCGGCCGATGACGGATGTGGAGAAGGCCTTGGCGGTTTCGGCTTTGTGGGTGCTCTTGAGGAGCACGTGCAGGGCCTCGAGGCGCAGGCGATCACCGTTGCAACTTGGGCAGGCGCGCTGGGAGAGGAACTGGCTGAGGTATTCCTTGACGTTTTCGGTCTCGGTGGTGTGCCACCATTCGAGGGTTTCGGGGATGACGCCTATCCACTTGCGCCCGAAAGCCGCGGCGTCGGCGGGGGTGGTGCCGTAGAGAAGGATTCGGCGCTGGTCTTTGCCGAGAGCGGCGATGGGGGTGGTCATCTCCGCGTCAAAGTCTTTGCAGAACTTGCGGAGGCGCTTGTTGAACCACCCCTTCCAGTGCCCGTTTTTGCTCCAGCACGCGATGGCCCCGTCGCCCAGCGGCACGCCCGGGTCGGGCACGATCAGGTTCTCGTCGAGCTCCAGAATGGTCCCCAGGCCGTTGCACTTTGGGCAGGCGCCGAAGGGGGAGTTGAAAGAAAACAAGCGCGGCGCGAGCTCTTCGAGTCGGCGAACTTGGTGCTGTAGCTGGTGTCGCGCCAGGTGCCGTCGGGTTGTTCGGAAGAGATCACCAGCACGCCGTCGGCGAGGCGCAGGGCGGCTTCGACGCTTTCGGCGAGGCGCTGGCGCGAGTCGGGCTCCAGAGAGATGCGATCGATGACCGCCTCGATGGTGTGCTTCTCGTAGCGGCCGAGCTTCAAGGGGTTTTCGCCGGGCTCTTTGAGAACTTCGCGCAGGTCGGTGATGGTGCCGTTGACGCGGGCGCGGTTCCAGCCTTGGCCGGAGAGGTCTTCGAGCACGTCGCGGTGGAAACCCTTCTTGCCGCGGATGACGGGGGCGAGGACCATGAGTCTGGTAGGTCGGTTCTCCGAACCGACTTCTTTGGCCGCGGCTTCCTTGGTACGGCGGCTCTCCGAGCCGACCCTCTCAGCCACCCCCGCAAACAACGAATCCACAATCTGCGTGCTACTCGTCGCGGTGATAGGCGTCCCCGCCCGCTCCAGCACGCTGCCGTCTTTCTTCGTTTTGGTAGGCGCCCAGGAGTAAGGCGTGCCGCAGCGGGCAAAGAGCAGACGCAAGTAATCAAAGATCTCCGTGGTGGTCGCCACCGTCGAGCGCGGGTTGCCGCTGGCGGTGCGCTGCTCGATGGCGATGGTCGGCGGCACGCCCTCCACCTCATCCACATCGGGCTTCTTGAGCTGGTCGAGAAACTGCCGCGCATACGCCGACAGGCTCTCCATGTACTTTCGTTGACCCTCAGCGAAGATGGTGTCGAAGGCGAGGGAGCTCTTGCCGCTGCCCGAGAGACCGGTCATCACGACGAGCTGATCGCGCGGAATCGCGACGTCGATGTTCTTAAGGTTGTGCTCGCGGGCACCGCGCACGCGGATAAACCGCGAGTCGGGCTTCACCAGGGGCGAGGTGGGTTCATCGGACGTCGCGTCGATCACGACACGCGGCGGTTTGGAAGCGGCAGAAGAGCCTGGCGGGGGCAACGGGAGTCTCCCGGTAAAAGGTGCGGCGGCACGCGAACCAGCCAAAAGCGCAGGGTAGGCGGACGGAATGTGTTCGGTATGGTCCAGCGGGTGGATTCGCTCGCGAAAAGGTAGCCGGGCTACTTAGGTCACTGTCCGGCCGGGCTTTGCGTGGCGGGCCCCGGCGCGGGCTGATCGGCTGCGGGCGGCGTGGCTTGGCCTTCCCGGGGCTTGGCCCACGCCGGTGTGACCCGCTCCGGCACCACGACCCCCGGCGGCGGGGCGGTCGCCACGTCCTTGCCATTCCACAGCAGACCGAGCATCACAAACCCGATGGCCAGCCCAAAGGCGTAGTAGCCGAAACGCTGGCGAAAGGTTGAACGAGTCTGCGGCTGCATCTCGCGAAAGTGTAGGAGGGCGAGCGTTGAGATATGCTCGCGCGGATGAAGACCCGACCCGTCGCGAGGCACACCGCACGACACACGACACGGCACATGGCAACGCTCGCAGGAGTGCTGGCCGCGGCCATTATCGGCGGCTGCACCACCGAGCACCGGGCGAGCAGCACCCCACTCACCACGACGGAGACGACAATGACAATGCACACAATTCGCGGCGAGTTTGAGGTGAAGATGTTGCCGCAGACCGATGAGGGCGTGAGTGACGCGGCCATCGGGCGCTTCGCCCTCGAAAAGCAGTTTCGCGGCTCACTGGACGCGGCCAGCAAAGGGCAGATGCTGGGCTTCCGCAGCAGCGTCAAGGGCTCGGCCGGATACGTGGCCGTGGAGCGGGTGGTGGGGGTGCTGGAGGGGAAACGCGGGTCGTTTGTTTTGCAGCACGACGGCACCATGCAGGGCGGCGAGCTGCACCTGAACATCGTGGTGGTGCCGAACTCGGGGACGGAAGAGTTGACGGGGATTCGCGGGACGATGAAGATCGAGATTGTGGAAGGGAAGCATTTCTACGTGTTTGAGTATGCGTTGCCGTGAGAGCGGACGGAGACGGGCGGCGGCGTGCGCAGTGGATCGGTTTGCAGCCGCGAAGCGGCGCGCGTTCCGAGCCCGGGGCGGCAGCCCCGGGAAGAGCGTGCGCCGCGTGATGAGCCCCGAAGGGGCGGGTGAAAATGCGACGGCGTGATCAAGCGTTGATTCTCAACGCAGTGTCGCACCTTCGGTGCGCAGGTGCCCAGAGGGCGTGCATTTTTGAGGCTGCCGCCCCCCGCCCGGGCCGGGTGTCCCTGCGGGGCTTTTCGGAAGGTGCCGGTTCGGGACTGGGACGCTTGCGTAACGCGATTTGTCGGCCGCCAAGTCTCGTGGTGATCGCGTGCATTCATCTTAAACAGAATTGAGTGTTATAGATTTCCGCTACTTTACTTGTGGTGAATTTGCGGGACTTTGCGTTTTCGACGGTTCACCCTCGCGGAGCTTTCGCACCCGCTCCACGTTCTCGCGAGTCGGGAGCAAGGATTTGTTCGTGAACGGGTCTTCCGGCCATGACCACTGCGGCCCATACAGCCGGTCGCGCATCGTCTGCGTGTGACACTCCATGCAAGACTCGATGCGCCCGGCGTCGAGAACCGTTTTTCCGTCGGGTGTGGTTGCTGCGTACACCCAGCCTTCGTCGGTGTCCGCGGTGGCGGGGTCGGTCTTGAACATGATGAACAGAGCCCCGGGGTCGCCGGTGCGGTAGAACTTTCCTTTTTCGAAGGCGACATCGGGCGGGGTTCCACGATGCTCGGGGTTGTCGGCGGGCGGTGCGGGCGGTTGGTCAGCGGGAACCGGGACGGGCACGAAGGACTGTTTGACGAGCGCCTGGCCGACGGCCGCTTTGAATGGGGCCGGCTGTTTGGCGGTCACCCCGGGTGAGTCGTTGCCGCTGCTTTGGTAGTCACCGGGGTCCTTCGCGAAGAGGAAGTAGAGCTTCCGGCCGTGCGTTGATGAATCCGAACTCGCGGACTTGAGTGCGCCGGCGGGAGCGGGTGGGTTGCAAAGGGTCGGGGCCCAGTTCGCCCGATCAGAGACTCGAGAGAAATCGCGAAAAGTGCGTGCGATTTCAAGAACTCGGTCGTCAAACGGCCCCGGCTGGCGCGGGACCGGGGCCACTTGCGGTGGCGTGGATGGCTCCGTCGGAGGCTGCATCGGCGGCGCTGTGGGCGGAGTGGCCGCGGGCTGCGCGAGTGCGGCGGCGACAAAACTCGCGGCCGCGAGGGGAAGAGCAGCCAGACCTTTGTGAAATGGTGACATGGGGAGTCCTTTCACGGAATGCTATCTGATTTCGCCGGCGCTCTGCGTCCCCGCGGGGCGGCTTTCGATTCCCCGTGCGAAATGAGCCGCGCGTCGCAGTCAACCTGGCATTACTCGACGCCGTCGCGTCATAGTAAGAGTTGCTGCGCGTAATAGGATGCCCGAGGCTGGGGGCGGGATAGAGCTGGCCATGCGAAGTCCAAGGACCGAATCCACATCGCTAGGGAATGTGCAGCAAGTACGGGCACTCAGTTTAAACGTCGCGGACGAGCCGCTAGTCGCCAAAGGCTCGCGACCGCGACGCCGAGGATGGGTCCGGGAACTGGGATTGCGGATGCGATCCTGAGGCCGAGCGAGATTCCCGGGTAAGTTGGGAAGTTGCCGCCGAGAGAACTGGCCATATCAGCGCCTTGGGCTCCATCATCCCAATGACTCCCGTCGTAAAGCCGATCTCGTGGATAGGGCTCACCAGCAAATCCCGTGTATCCTTCGGTCCATTCGCTGGTACCCCCTGCCGTGTCATACAGGCCGAAGGCGCTGGTGACGTTGTACGCTCCCAATGGCACAGCAAATGGATTGCGCCCAGGGAAGGAAAAACCGTCCCAATCCGAGTTGGCCGCGCTGGGCTGGCCGTTCACGAGCACCCCGGGCGGGCCGTACACCGGGGGGGTGTCGCTCCTATTTGCATTGGCCCACCAGCCGCCTTGGCCGGTGCCGTAGCGATTGGGGTCATAGTGGGCGGCCTTCAACCACTCGTCGGTGGTGGGGATCCAGTATTGCGCTCCAGGGCTGTGGGTGAGTTGGTCGGTGAAGAGCGAGCCGTTGTTCAAGTACCCGAAAGTGCTCACGTCGTAGGCCCCAGACAGGAACGCGCTGCGGTCGGTGCTCTTGCCGTTACAAAGCCAGTTGCAGTAGATCGCGCAGGTTCGCCAGTCGATGCCGCCGACGGGGAGCATGGCGTTGGTGCCGCTGGCGGTCCAGCGTTCGCCGCCGGGCGTGTTGGGCGTCGTTGACTGCGCACCCCACACCGCGGGATGTACCACGAAGAGCACGCGGTCGCTGGCAGGGCGATCAAAGACCGCGTTCATAAACTCCACCCACTGGGAAGTGGTGACCTCGAACTTTCCGATGCGGTAGGAGTAGTCGACTACGCCGCGGTGGTTGGTGTACAGGCCTCCGCCCGTCCATGGTGCGTTCCCCGGCGAGCCAACGGTGACGAACTGGATGCCGCTGGGGTCGGGCTGGGCGTGGGCGATCCCAGAGACAATCGCCGCCCCGGTACAGGCGATCCAACCGCTAACACCCAGTCTGCGCATGACGCCACTCCACGGGGAGCGATGGTCCCCAATGCAATATGACTCAGAACTGCAGGAATGCCACCAAAGTGCGCGGAATTACTTTGATCTTCAGAGTTCTTCGGCTTCCGGCGGCGTCCCGCCTGTCCACGATCGACGCCCCGACTGCCTGACGCCAAGACCTCCCGACTCCAACCCCTGACGCCCAAACCCCTGACGCCGGGCCTGAGTCCGCGAAGGTCCGGGTCGAGCACCCAAACTCACCCGGAGCTTCGCCAAGCCTCAGCTCCGGCGTCCGTCGCAGTCCCCAGTCCCTACGCTCCTGCATGGCTTCCCGCCCCCTCGAAGTCGTCAGCGATTTTGCCCCCACCGGCGACCAGCCGCAGGCTATTGAGGCGCTGGCCGCGGGGCTCAAAGACGGCCGCCCGGCGGTGTGTCTGCTCGGGGCCACCGGCACGGGCAAGACGTTCACAATGGCCCACGTCATCGCCCGCTTGCAAAAGCCGACGCTCATCCTGAGCCACAACAAAACCCTCGCGGCCCAGCTTTTCGAAGAACTCCGCGAGTTCTTCCCCAAGAACAGCGTGAACTACTTTGTCAGCTACTACGACTACTACCAGCCCGAGGCGTACATCCCGCAGCGGGATATCTACATTGAGAAGGACAGCAGCCGCAATGATGATCTGGACCAGTTGCGCCTGCAGGCGACCAGCAACATCCTGGCACGGCGCGACACCGTGGTCGTCGCCAGCGTCTCCTGCATCTTCGGCCTGGGCAGCCCCGAGGCCTACTCGCAGCGAGTCCTCACCATCACCCGCGGCTCACGCGTCAACCGCCGCGACTTCCTGCTCGCCCTTTCCGCCATGCAGTATCAGCGCACGGAGATGGAGTGGAAACGCGGCCAGTATCGCGTGCGGGGCGACGCCCTCGATGTGTGGCCCGCCTACGAAAAGTTCGCGGTGCGCGTCGAGCTCTTCGGCGACGAGATCGAGAAGATCGAGCTCGTGAACCCCACCAGCGGCGAGATTCTCGCCGAAGAACGCCAGTTCTTCCTCTTCCCCGCCGTCCACTACGTGATGCCCGAAGAACGCATGCAGAGCGCGGTCGACGCCATCAAGAAGGAGCTCGACGAGCGGGTGATGCAGTTTCGCAGCGAGGGCAAGCTGCTGGAGGCGCAGCGCTTGCTGAGCCGCACCAAGTTTGACCTTGAGATGTTGCAGGAGACGGGCACATGCCCGGGCATCGAAAACTACTCGCGGTTTATGGATGGTCGCTTGCCCGGCGAGCGGCCTTACACGCTGCTGGATTACTTTGACTTTGCCCCGCCGGCGGGCAAGAGCGGGCCGCAACTCGCGAAGAGGCCGGACGGGGGAGGGTCGCTGGAAGCGCTGGACACGGGCGAGGCGAGCCCGGAGTCAGCAATCGCCGCAGGCGGTGTGCTCGGCATGCGCACCTACGGCATGGAACGCCCCGCCGCCGAAAGCCGCCCGCGCCCGAACTTCCGCGATTGGCTGCTGATCATCGATGAAAGCCACGTGACGATGCCGCAGGTCCGCGCGATGTACAACGGCGACCGGGCCCGAAAAGAGGTGCTGGTGGCCCACGGCTTCCGGCTGCCCAGCGCGCTAGACAACCGCCCGCTCCGCTTCGAAGAGTTCGAGAGCGTGGTGCCGCAACTCATGTTCGTCTCCGCCACACCCGGGCCCTACGAGCTCGAAAAATGCCACGGCGAGATCGCCGAGCAGGTGATCCGGCCGACCGGATTGCTCGACCCCGAGGTCGAGGTGCGCCCCACCAAGGGCCAGGTGCCGGACCTGCTGGAACGCTGCACGCAGCGCGTCGCCTCGGGTGAGCGCGTGCTCGTCACCGCCCTCACCAAGCGCCTCTGCGAAGACCTCGCGAGCTACCTCAGCGAAAAGGGCCTCAAGGTTCGCTACCTGCACAGCGATATCGAAACCCTCGACCGCATGCAGATCTTGACCGACCTGCGCCTGGGCAACTTTGATGTGCTGGTGGGTGTGAACCTGCTGCGCGAAGGGCTGGACCTCCCCGAGGTGTCGCTGGTGGCGATTCTGGATGCGGACAAGGAGGGCTTCCTGCGTTCGCCCACCAGCCTGGTGCAGCTCATGGGCCGGGCGGCCAGAAACGTGAACGGGCGGGTGGTGATGTACGCCGACACCATGACCCCCGCGATGAGCGCCGCCATCGGCGAGACCGAACGCCGCCGCGTGAAGCAGCGAGCGTACAACGAGGCCCACGGCATCACGCCTACGACGATTCAGAAGGCCATCCGGCGCGGGCTTGAGATGGAGCTTCGCGCCAAGAAGCAGGCTCGCGAAGCGGTGACGACCAACGAGCCGGAGGTCGCGATCGAGGAGCTGGAAAAGACGATGCGCGACGAGATGCTGGCCGCGGCCCAGTCGCTCAACTTCGAAGAAGCCGCCAAACTCCGCGACCAGCTCCAGCGCCTGAGCCAGCGCCGTGCGGAGCTCGAACGCTCCGGCCTCCCCACCAAAACCCGCCGCACCGAAGTAGAAGGCCCCCGCAAAGGCCCGCGCGGCGCCAAGGGCCCGGCGGGGATGCCCGGCACTCGGGCCGGCAAGCGCGGCAAAGGGCGATAAAACGCGACAAGGCGCGACAAGGCGCGAAAGGGTGCAATAAGCCCCTCTCCGGCACGGCATTTTCGCGTCCCGCACCGATCAGACCGCCGGTCTACGTCGTCGCTCTTGCCCAGACGAAAACCGCCGCAAAAAAATCTTTTCCGCTTCCTTGCATCCGGGGCGGCAGGCTGTAACTTATCTATGAGGGCTCGTCTACAACCTCGCGTGGGGCCCCAGGAATCCGCTCGGCATGCCAAACTCAAAGATCCGCACAAACAAAGCGTCCCGCCTGTCGGGCCTGGCCATCGCGTTGCTTGTCGGCGGCGTGCCGCTGGCCGCTGGCACCACCCTGATCACCGCCGCCCTCCTGCTGGTGCCGGCGGACCTCCCCCCGATCAACGTGCCAACCGAAAACCCGATCACCGAGGCCAAGCGGGTCCTCGGCAAAGCCCTCTTCTGGGATGAACAGCTCTCCAGCGACAACACCCGCTCCTGCGGGTCGTGCCACTTCCCCGAGCACGGCGGCAGCGCCAACCAGACCGCCATCAACCCCGGCAAGGATCACGTCTTTGGCACCCCCGACGACGCGGTCGGCTCGCCAGGCGTGCGCGCCTCCACCAACCTGGGCGACTTCCAGCCCAACAGCGACTTCGGCTTTGACGTGCAGGCCACCGGTCGCTACGCGCCCTCCGCCATCATGGGCGCCTTTAACCAATTGAACTTCTGGGACGGCCGCGCGGGGGACACCTTTGTGGACCCCCAGACCGGTGAAGTGAGCATCCTGACCGGCGGCTCGCTGGAAAGCCAGGCCGTCGGCCCGCCCACCAGCTCGGCGGAAATGGCCCACGCCGGACGCGATTGGACGCAGATCTCCGCGAAGCTTGAAACCTCGCGCCCGCTCGCCATGGCGACCAACCTGCCCGCGGATCTGATCGACGCACTCGGCCCGGGCGTGGACTACCCGGCGCTCTTCTCCGCCGCCTTCGGCGACCCAGCCATCAACGCGGATCGCATCGCCAAGGCGATCGCGACCTACGAGCGCACGCTGATCTCAGATCAGGCCCCGTGGGACCGCTATGTCGCCGGCGACCAGACGGCGCTAACGCCCACGCAGATCGAGGGGTTGAACGCCTTCGCCGCGGGCGGGTGTGATATCTGCCACGTGGAAGGCACCTTTGGTTCAGATGTCTTCGCGAACATCGGTGTCCGGCCCTCCTCCGAAGACGCGGGGCGCCAGAACGTCACCGGCAGCCCGGGCGACGCCGGGCGCTTCAAGACCCCCAGCCTCCGCAACGTCGGTCTGCGCTCCCACTTCATGCACAACGGCCGCTTCACCTCGCTGCTGGATGTCATGCGCTTCTACATGCAGAACAACGGCGCGCCGCAGCGCTTCGAGGACAATCTCGACCCCGTCATTCCAAACCTCTCGGTCCCCGGCTATCAGTTCAACGCGGTGGTCGATTTCATGGCCAACGGCCTGACCGACCCGCGCGTGGCCAACGCGCAGTTCCCCTTTGATCGGCCCACGCTCTTCTCCGAGCGTCAGGCCGAATACACCCAGCCGGTGGACGCGACGGGCGTGCTCGGGGCGGGCTTCTTTGAGCCGCAGATCATCGCCGACAGCCCCCCGATGATCGGGACCGACGAGTTCCGCGTGGGGCTGCACGATGCCCGGGGCGGGGCCTCGGCAATGTTGGTCGCCAGCCACATGGCCCCCACGGGCGCGCTGGTGCTTCCGGACGCCATGTGGGGCCCGGTTTCCCTCTCGGGCAGCAATGCGGGCGAGGGGTACACCACCGCGCACGTGCAGCTCGATCGGACCATGTTCGACGAAGGCGAGGTTCTCTTCTTCCAGTGGCAGGTGGCGGACGCGGATGCCCCCGGCGGCATCGCCGCCTCGCCGGCTGTGCGCATCACCTTCTTCTGCCCCCGGGGCGGCTGCGCCCCCGCCTGCGACCCCGATGTCAACAAAGACGGCAACGCCGACTCCGACGACGTCTCCTACCTCATCAACGTCGTGGCGGGCGGCGACAACCCCAGCGAAATCGACCCCGACTTCAACAAAGACGGCAATGTCGACTTCAACGATGTCGACTCACTCGTCAACACCGTGGCCGGCGGCCCATGTCCATAACCCCGTGCCACTGACCTCGCCCCGAGGTCAGTGCGGCATGCCGTGAACTTCCGCGGTTCGGCAGTGTCCTGGCTCGCCCGCTCACGGTCCCAGGCGCCGCACCAGCGCGGCCGCCTCCTCCGGTCGGGGCGGATGCTCCAAATCCAGGGGCAGGTACACGCCCTTGTCATGATCGCTGTTCAGCACCAGCGCGTTGGGGGGCACAAACTTGCTCCCCTCCGGTGCCTTCTCGTGCCCCAGCACAAACAAGTACACCCCCCACGCCTCCACCAGATCCTCCAGCCCCTCCGCGTCGTAGCCTCTGCCCCACACCATCAGGTGGGCCGCCCCCTGCCGCGGCGTGTAGTCCTCGTCGGTCAGCTCGCGCGAGAGGATGCTGATATCAAACTTGCCCATCGCGGCCGCCGGGGGCAGGCTGTGGGCGCACAAGATGTCCCCCCGGGGCGTGCGCACCTTCAGGGCCAGCGGCATGGAGCGCACAAACGCGTTGATGGCCGCCTCCACCCGCTCGGCATCGCTGCCAAAGACGTAATCAACCCCGGCATCAAAGGCCTCGACGCTGCGCACGCCGTCTTTGATGATCCCGCTCTTGTGCATCTGCGCCAGTTCATGATTGCCAAGCAGCACATGCAGGTGCTCCGGGTACGCGGCTTTCAACGCCGCCACCCGCGCGAGCATCCGGTACGACAGGTCCATGCCGTTGATGAGCCGGTCGCCATGAATGATCTCGTGGATGGTGAGGTGGCAGGCGCTGCCTTCAGTGCCGTCGGCCTCGCCCCCCTCGCGCATGCCGGCCAGCTCCAGCAGCTTGGCGTAGTGCACCGGGTTGTCGTGCAGGTCGCCGGTGGCGATGAGCTTGCCCGGCGACGAGATAATGTCCATCGCGCCATGGCGGCACGAGGCCTGCATGTTGGCCGCAGCTCCCGCGAGCAACGCCGCCTCCACGCTCTCCACGCTCGTCATGTTCACCGGCTGAGACACGTTCTTTGCCCCCGTATGAGGGCAGAGTGTACTGGACGGGAAGGCACGAGGCATCAGGCACGAGGCATCAGAGGAAAGGCAAAAGCAGGAGAAGCCCGCGAGCCTCGCCTCCTGTCGCGGCCGCTCTCGCTTCCCTAATGCCTAATGCCTGGTGCCCAGTGCCTGCCCCACCTCAGCCCGGGCGCGTCGGCTCGTCGTAGCGAATGCCCACCACGGTGGAGCCGTCGTTCTGCAGTTCGCCGATGCTGGAGCCGCCGTTGGACGGATTGGGGGCGCCGCCCCGATTGGGCAGGGGCAGTGGCCCGCCCAGGGTGGGGTCAGGCTTGGCCCGCATCATGCCCAGAATCAGCTGCAGTCGCTCCACCACGTACGTCATGTTCGCCGGGCGGTCCGCCGGGTCGATCTCTACGCAGTTCATGATCAACTCGTTGAGCATCGTGGGGATGCGCGAGTTGTGGCTGGACGCCGGATCAGGCCGCGGCACCATGCTGTCGTCCAGCCGCCCCACCAGCGAATCCCCCTTGGCCATCGCCGTCGGAACCGTCCGCCCCGTCAGCAACGCGTACATCGTCGCCCCGAGGTTGTAGACATCGGTCTTGGCCGTGATCGCGCGGCGGTGCACCTGCTCGGGGGCGATGTAGTCCGGTGTCCCCTGGATGCGCGTCTTCACCGTGCCCTCTTTGCACGACTGCCCCAGATCGATGATCTTGGCCTGCAGCGTCGTCTTGCCGTCGATGACCGCCGTCACCATCATGATGTTGTTCGGCTTCATGTCCGCGTGCACATACCCGCGCGAGTGCATGTGCTTCAGCGCGTCGGCCACCTGCACGAACAGGCTCACCGCGTCCTCGATGCTCTTGGGGGGCGTGCGATCCAGCGACACCCCGTCCAGCAGCTCCATCACCAGGAAGACTTCCGAGAGCTGGAAGAGCTGGCGCCGCTGCTTCTCCATCCGCACGATCTTGCGGATGTTGGGGTGGTCGAGGTCCGTCGCCACCTTGTACTCGTACATCGCCTGCTGCAAAAACCGGTCGTCCTTGGCAGTACCCCGGTAAACGTGCTTGAGCGACCACACTTCTTTGGTCTTGGGGTCCTGCGCCCAGTACACCACCGACGCGGCACCCATGCCGAGCTCACCCATGATGCGAAGCCCGATGACCTCGTCATTCACCTTGAAATGTGGAATCGGGTCTTCCATTCGCATTTCGCCGGGGCTCCCCCGGCGCTGTGTGCCTGCTATCGGTTCGGGCGGCGTTCGCACGCCCAACCAGGTTTTATCCATCGCCCGTGGCTGGACCCTTCCAACCCCGTTCCATGCCCGCAGCCCAAACCCGTCTTCGGTTCCCCGTTCTTCGTGTCCCTTCGGCCCAAGTTTCACCCCCGCCGCCTTCCCGCCGTGCACCGCACGGACAGCACGCCGCGGGGAGGGCCCCAGCGTAGCCTGCTCACGCACCAGTCCGCCACTCGCCATGGCGCAGAGTAAAACGGTATGCGAGCCGGTGCATTGCGGTTCCACCTTTCGGTTCCGTTCCCTGCGCCTTTCTTCGGACCTTGCGGGGTCGTGCCCACGCTCGACCCCCAAAGCCAAAAAACGAAAAGAAGCCGACCATAAGGCCGGCTTCAGGTCAAATGGCTCAAACCCTCAGGAACTCAGCGGATACCGGCGATCTCGGCCCGGAACGCCGCCTCGGGAAAATATTTCCCAGGGCTGGGCGAGGCGGCGAGCTGGCTCTGCAGGTACACATGATCCGCGGGAATCTTCAGTTCCCGGCACAGGGCGTCCACCAGCTGCGTCAGGCGGCGGATCTGCGTCGGCGTGAACGGCCGCCGCTCGCCATCGCCCACCAGGCAGATCCCCAAGGCGTTGGTGTTGTACCAGTCACCATTCTTGCCCGTGGTGTGAGCACCGGCGGTCTGGTTCAGCCAGCGAGCCCCGACGTGCAGTTCCCCATCGTCCAGCCCGCTGCCGTTACCGATGACAAACTGGTAGCCCAGGCCCCTCAGGCCGATGCGCCGTGCGTCTTCTTCCATCGTCGCGGGCGTCGCAAACATCGACCCCGAATCGTGAATCACGATCGCCTTCCAGCGCCCCTGCGTGATGGGCGTAGGCGTATTGAAAATCACTTCAACGGTGTCCGGCCCCGCGGTCGCGACCAGTGTCGGGATGGTGAGCCCCTGGGCGGCGGGCGACGCGTGCGGGTCGACCATCACCAGGCCCCCGCCCACGATCGTCATCGCCGCCAGCAACGCGCCCACGACCACCTTGGAGCGGCGTGTGACACCCTTGGAGCCAGCCTTGCGACTGCGAGACTTCGACTTGGCTGACGCGCTTGCCATGCACACCCTCAAAGGTCAGAGGCCATTCCGACCCGTTCGATCACCCTCAATCACCCAGGAAAACCACCCGCAAAGTTGGCCCTCAATGCCAACCGGCGCTCAACTTGAGCGAGCCCTGAAGAAATCGTCCGAACAGGCCTCGCTTAATCACAAGCTACCGCAAATTACTTGCGTGTCCAAGGATATCCGCGTCCCACATGCGGGGTGGTCCGGCTATTCCGTATCTTTGTTGCGCGTCCACCCTCGCGTTATCCATCCACGATCTATCCGCAGGATTTCCGGACGCCCGCCTCAGTTTCCAACTGTCAGCAGGCGCTGGCGGATGTTCGGCTTCCGCGCCCCGTACTGATCGAAGACGTACGGCGGCGCGTGCTGACCCCGCAGCGCGTCGTTGCGGTCGTACTGGCTTCGCGGCTCATCCGGCGAAAAAAGCGGGTCGGCGCATCCCCCCAGAATGACCGCAAAGACCAATGCGGCCCCAATGGCCCGCACACCTAATCCACGATGCTGTTGGCGCGTTGTCATCCCACGTGTCTCCGGCCGGCGGCGGCGAACTCCAAAAACAGTGTACCGCCCGTATTTCTCGGGCGGCACACCGGAGGAGAGAGAGATGCGTGTGGGAGTCTCGCGTTCGCCGGGGCCCCAAGGGTGGTCGTCGTCACCCTTGTTCTCGTTCGGGCACCCCGTTTTGTCGCGTTTCCGCGCGACTCCACCATGTCATACCGCTTTTCAGATCACCAGGTTCGCAACTGTCAAGAAAATATGGCGCGAAGATCAGGTTTTTTCAGTCCATGGCCATTTTCCCGCCGTTTTCAGGTAGAAGTACCTGCAATCACTAGCCTTCCGTTCGTATCCAGCCCCACATCTCCCCTGGCCAGCAGCTGCCGAATTCCTTCATAAATGACAGTGCACGCCGCCGTCGCCAGGTTCAGCGAGCGCTCGCTCGCCACCATGGGCAACGTGACCAGCTGCGCCGGGTAGCGATTCAGAAAGTCCTGACTCAGCCCCGCCGTCTCTTTGCCAAAGACCAGCGCGTCGCCCCGCTCCAGTTTCACATCAAAGAGCGAGCGGCTGGTCTTGGTGGTCAGCAGCCACATCCGCCGGGGGCTCGCCGCCTCCAGGTACTTCTCCCACGAGTCGTGCTCCTGCACGTCCAGCCGCGGCCAGTAGTCCAGCCCCGCACGGCGGCAGGCTTTTTCACTCGTGTCAAACCCCAGGGGACGAATCAGGTGCAGCCCGCACGCCGTCGCGACGCACGTTCGACCGATGTTCCCGGTGTTGTTGGGAATCTCCGGCTCGACGAGCACCACGTCAAAGAGGCGGGGCAACTTGCGCCCGCTCGCCCCGCCACCCTCGGCTGCTGCGTCAGGTTCACTTCTGGTCATGGGCGCGAATGTACGCCTGCTCGGCCTTGCGTCGCGCCAGCATGCCCGGATCCACTTCCAGCACGCGGTCCAGCCCCGCCCGTACCGCCGGCTCTTCCAGCGGGCCCCAGGTGCGCAGCGTGCCGTCGCTGCTGATCACCGAGATCACCGGAAAGACCGGGTGCTCGGTGGTCAAGTTGCGGTTGGGCACCGCCTGCGACAGGAGTGCCCCGCTGGGGTCAACCAGAATGGCGTGGTTGAGGTTGCGCGACGCCAGAAAGCTCCGGACGCGCGCCTCGAGCTTCTTGGGATCGGTGTCGTCGGGGTTCTGCTGGCCGTTGTTGTTGTTCTCTTTGAGCGGGCTGAGCACGCCGATCACCGTGAGGTCGCGCCCGTGCTGACGCTGCAGCAGCTCCATGCGATCGATCGACGGGAAGCTCTGGCGAACATCCAGGCCCCAGTAATAGAGCAGCACCACACGCCCTTTGGTCTCGGGCTTGCTGCCGCTCAGGTAGCCAGTGTCCGGAATCGCGACCTTGATCTGCTGGTCGTCCTGGTTGTTGTAGCCGTTTTCCTGCTTGGGCTTGGCGGGCCAGATGCTCTTGTTGGCAAACGCCTCGGCTGGCGGCGCCTCGAAGGGCACCTCCGGCAGCTTCGTGAGGTCCACATTGGAGCGGTTCGCCTCGGTGCGGCGCTGATCGGCCGCCTGTTGCATGGCGGCCGCCTGCAGGACCCCGTTAATCGCCGCGGCTTCACCCCGCGATTCCTTCACCACCTTCTCTAGCGCCGCATCCACCGACTCGGTGGCGACGCTCGCATACCGCATCTGCCCGGCCCGATCGATCACAAAGAAATCCGGATCCCCCGCCGAGCGCAGCGTGTGGCGAAACTCCTCCTTGGAGTCGTGGGCCAGCAGCATGGTGGCGCCCTTGGGGGCCTCGGGCTTTGGCGCGTTGTCCCAATCGTTCTGGCCGTGCGCACACACCACCACCAGTCCCTCCGGCCCGTACTTCTCGGCCATCCGCTTGGCCAACGCAAACGCCCGCTTGGAAGTTGGCACATAGTCGGTCCACAAGAGCACCAGCACCGGCTTGCCCGGCGCCAGGGCGTCCGCCGCCGTCCCGTTCTTCCAATCGCTCAGCTTCGACCACAGCGCCGTATCAAAGGGCTTGAGCTCGGTCTTGTTCAGGTCCATCCGCAAGGAGCCCTCGCCCTTGCGGACGATGCCGTCGGCCGGCTGCATCGCCAGCGCCGTAGAGACCGACACACCCATCAATGCGGCACACATGATTGCGACGGTAAAACGCATACCTGCTCCTTCTGCGGACTTCAAAGGGGCAGACCGCCCCCTTGGATATTCCCTCACATGGTAGTAAGACGCCCGCCGCGGCTCCCGGTTCACCCGGCAAGATCACTTCTGAGAGATCACAATCAGCACGATCAAGACGACGAGAACAAACACCCAACCCGCCGCCGCCCGCTTCACCATCCGGTTCGCACGATCCGCCTGCCACCACCGGTTGGGCCGGATCTTCTGCAGCAGGAATGTCGCCACCCCGGCGATGTTCACGCACACGATGTTGACCGAGGTCAGCAGCAGCGCCCCAAGCGCCAGCGTCTCATGCCCGCTCCCCAGCAGCAGCCCGAAGGCGACCAGCGGTGGCATCAGGGCCACGGCCACCATCACGCCCACCAGTGCCGCGGATAGCCCTGTCGTCACCGCCAACGCCCCGGCGCTGCCCGCGGCCAGGGCCAAGGCCACATCGGACAAGGCGACGTGCGTCCGCCCGGCGATCTGGGCGACTTCGGGGTCAAACGGCACCACAGCGCCAATCAGCGTTGCCAGCGCCCCGGCCAGCCCCACCCCCGCCAGATTCACCTTGATCGCCTTGCGACCAAGCGGGATGTCCCCCAGGGTGGTTGCGAGCGCGAGGGTCATGTTGGGCGAGAGCAGCGGCGCGATCACCATCGCCCCGATGATCACCGCGACATCGTTTCGGATGAGCCCGATCGCCGCCACGATCACCGACAGCACCACGCTCGCCACATACACGCGGCTCAGCTTGGAGTTGTCGCTCAGTTGCTGCACTAACTCCTCGCAGGCGATCCGCTCGGGGTCTTTGGGCTTTTCTTCTCCCGGTGCCGCCCCGTCGGCGGGCGGCTTCGGCTCGTCGTCTGTTGGCCGGGGCAGGGTGGCCTGCACCTCAAAGATCATGAGTCGAAAGCCCGCGTCGGACCCGTGCTGCCGCTCCAAGGCAACCACCGCCGCCTCGCTCTGCTCGTTGGCGACCAGCACTCGCACCAGCGACTGGTCGTCATTCACGTGCGACGCCCACACGCCGATGCCCCCGGTCTCTTCCAGCAGCTTCGCCGCCTCGTCCGCCCGCGAACGAAGGATCACGACTTCGATCATGCGTAGCGCCATGCGGGTCTGCTCCGGGGCACGCGCACGCTGTGGTGTCGCGAGAGAGCGATCCTATCGCCAAACCGCGGAGCCGCGACAACAAAACCACCCGGGCCTCAGGCCGCAGGCTCGGCCTGGGCCAGCTCTACCGACGCGGGCAGCTCCACGGTCATGGTCGTTCCCTGCTTCCACACGCTCTCAACACTGATGGCCCCGCCCAGGCGCCGGACGGCGTGCTTGACGATCGCCAGCCCCAGCCCGGTGCCGCGCCGCTGCACATGCCCGGTTCGCGACCCATCGACTTGGTAAAACCGCTCGAAGACCCGGTGCTGCGCGCCGTAGGGAATGCCGATCCCCTGGTCCACCACGCGAAAGCGGGCCCCGGGGCGCACGGTGACCGGCGCGGGCGTGATCTCGCCCACCACCCGCACCTCCGTCTGCTCGTACGCGAACTTGATCGCGTTGTCGATCAGGTTCCGCAGCACCAGCAGCAGCAGCTTGGGGTCCGTGTGCATCCGCTCCAGCCTCGGATCAATCTCAAAAGTGATCATCACCGAGCGCTCGCTGGCCACCGGCTCAAACGTGTCGCGCAGCGCCGATGTAACGTCCGACAGGCGGCAGGTGGTCAGCTCCACCGGGGCCTCGGGCGATTCCAGCGTCGAGAGATCCAGCAGGTCGCGCACCATGTCTTCCAGCCGCGTCACGTTGCCCGCGATCATCCGGGTGAGCCGGTTGCGCATCGGCTCGTCTTCCCAAGCCCCGTCCTCCAGCGTCTCCACCGCGCCGCGGATCGAGCTCAGCGGCGTGCGCAGTTCGTGGCTGGCGTTGGCCACAAAGTCGGTCTTCAGCTGCACGGCCGTCGCAAGCTCCGTCACGTCGCGCATCGTCATGATCGCCCCCAGCGGCAGCACGCCGGGGCTCGGGCTCGCAAACACCTGGTACAGCCGCGCCCCATCCGGGCCCGTCAGCCGCACCTGCCCCTGGCCGATTCCCCCCTGCTGCGCCGAAGCGTGCAGCGACAGCACTTCCGCCTGCGTGAACAGCTCTTCAAAGTTCCGCCCCGTCAGCGGGCCCACGCGATCGCGGAAAAACCCGCTCGCGGCTTCATTCGCAAAGACCACCACGCCCGCCTTGTCCGTCGCCAGCACCGGGCTCGGCACGCCGTCCAACACCCCCCGAAGCGTCGCGTCCAGCTCCGCCGCCGCCTGCAATCGGGCCGAGGCGTTGCTCGCGGCCCTCGCCAGGGTGTCAACCAGCGTCTCTTCCGAGCCGGGCACGATCGTCGGGTCAAGGTCCTTCAGCGCCTGGCGCAGCGCCGCACCGCGTGCGCCGCGTCGGGCCAGCATGATGAGCGATGCGCTGCCAACCACCACGCTCCCCGCCAACGCCGCCAGCCCCGAGTGCAGGTGCAGCATGGGCGCGAGCGCGGCACACAGCGCGGGTGCCGCGGCACACGCGACGCACAGCACACCCGGGGTGTAAGTAGAGGTCGGCACGGGAAAGACCAGACTCCAGAAGCCATCCAGCCTCAGAAAAACCAAGGCCTCTCACGACGGTGCATTGTTGGTAGGGGGAAGCGACAACGCCGGGAAACCCGCAAACCGGGGCCGACTGCGGCACGCCGCGAACTTTCGCCCGGGATTCGCGTCCGTTCGGCGACGGGGCGAGCGATGTGCTTAGAAGGCGTTGGCCGGGGCCCCGTCGGGCTCCGTCTCGGGTTCGGGCGTGGCGCGATAGCCAACACCCCGGACCGTCTTGATAATCCCCGCGTGATTGTTCAGCTTCTTGCGAATCGCGGTGACATGCACGTCGATGGTGCGCTCGGTAACGGTGACGCCCGGGCCCATCGCCCGGCCCATCAGCGAGGAGCGGCTCAGCACCCGCCCGCTGGCCTGCAGCAACGCGCTCAACAGGCGGAACTCGGTGAGCGTGAGCTTGATGGCCTCGCCATCGACCATCGCTTCATGAGTTTCGAGGTTCAGCTGCACCCCGGCCATGGTGAGCAGGCGGGGCTCGCTGCCGCCCCGGTTGGTGCGGCGGAGCACCGCTTCCACGCGGGCCAGCAGCACCTTCATCGAGAAGGGCTTGGGAACATAATCGTCAGCGCCCACCGCAAGCCCGACGACCTGATCCACCTCGCTGCTCTTGGCGGTGAGCATGATGATCGGAACATGACTGGTGGCGGGGTTGGCGCGGATCCGCCCGGCGACTTCCGTACCCGACAGCTCCGGGAGCATGATGTCGAGCAGAATTAAATCAGGCGTGCGAACTGAAACCGCTTCCAAACCCTGGCGGCCCGTGGAGGCCACGGTGACGGCGTAGCCGGCCCGATTCAGGTTGTACAAAAGCAGTTCGGCAAGGTCGCGCTCGTCTTCGACCACGAGGATGTTCCGGCGGTCTGTCATACGGTGCTCGCTAAGCGCTTGGAAAAGAGCCGATTAGACCGAATTTACCCCTCCACGCTGGGGAGTCAGAGGTTAGTGGGGGGGGATGCCGGGTTCCATTGTGAAGAGCGTGAAGATTGGGTTTAGGCAATCCTTGCGCTTTCCCCGCGATCGTTCACCCGAAATGTCATGGGGTGCGACGCATAACGCCGACCCCAGTTGACTCTGAAGTTTGCGTCGGCTAACGAATTAGGGGTGTGTCGTGGCGGGGAGCCGCCAGCGCGTTTGAACTGTCGGCAAAGATTGGACTAAGGGGATGATGCCGGGTACGCTCCTCACCCTATCCGGCCGAGGTCCGAGTTGTTGGGGCCAAGTTCTCGGCGAAGTACGCGAAAAACCCTCAGGCGTACAGCGAGTGTGAAGGTCAGTGCGAAGGGGCTCGTGTTTCAGGGATAAGTCCGCGTTTCTGCAACGCTTCGATTTCTTCGGTCATCAATGAGGCGGTCTGAACGATCGTCATTGGATTTTTCGAGAGGTCTGACAGATTTTTTCGGGCGAGAGCTCGAATCAATCAACCAACGTCGCTGATGTCGGGGTTCCCCGGTGTCGGGCGGAGGTCTGGAATGCGTTCAAGATTCCTCGGGGCGTACCGAGGTGTGGGTTCCGGGAGCCGGAACGACAGTGTGCCCGGGGGAGTCGGGCAGGCCCCGCGTGAATATCACGGGGTGTGTGTCGAAGGCGACAAGATCGTGGCAGGGTGGCGACGGGAACAAGAAGCGGGCACAGGGCTTGCATCACCGGTCGTCAGCACCCTTGAAGATCACGTAGTGGGATGTGTGTTGGTTCCTCGTTTATAGGAGTTGACTCAGATGAATCAGTCCAAAGCGCTTTTCTTCGTGGCCGGCGCCGCTCTCAGCATGGGCTCTGCCTTTGCGCAGAACGCCAACCTTGACCTCAACCGCGCCTATAAGGCCGAGCTCGAGGCCGACGCGAAGACCCGCACCAGCCTGCTGGCCGCGGGCGGCGCCGGGTACAACAACGGTGCGTTCCAGATCTCCGATGGCAGCAACAACACGCTGAACATCGGCGGCTCGTTCGCGACCCGGTACAACATCTCCATCCGCAACGAAGGTGAGCAGGGCAAGGTCAACGACTTCACCAGCGGCTTCAACATCCCCTACGCCCGCCTCCGCACCTGGGGCACCGTGTGGTCCAAGGACTTCGACTACATGCTCCAGGGTACCTGGTCCGACACCAGCAGCATCGGCAGCAGCAGCGGTGGCAACGGCAGCTTCCAGCTCGAAGAAGCCTGGGGCCGCTACCACGTCGACAGCAACTGGGCCGTCCGCTTCGGCCAGTTCAAGCTCCCCCTGACCCGCGAAGTGCTCGTCGATAACGAGTACCAGCTCGCCGCCGACCGCTCGGTCGCCTCGGCCATCTTCGGCCAGGGCTATAGCCAGGGCGTCGAAGTGCAGTACGCCACCGACCAGTTCAAGTTCACCGTCGCCGCCAGCGACGGTCTGAACACCGCCAACACCGACTTCAACAGCGACGCCGAAGCCGACTACGCCTTCACCGGCCGCATCGACTGGCTCGCCATCGGCACCGACTGGAGCCGCTTCAACGACTTCACCAGCTTCCAGAACGCCGCCGACGATGAGCTCCTCATCGGCGTGGCCGGCCACTGGCAGGGCGGCGGCGACACCGGCTCGGTTGGTGGCGGCACCACCGACGCCAACGTGCTCGTCTACACCCTCGACGCCAGCTACGAGAGCAGCGGCTGGAACCTCTTCGGTGCGTTCTACGGCTCCTACGTCAACAACAAGGCCGCCGGTCAGGACTTCAACAACTTCGGCGCCGTCGTTCAGGCCGGTTACTTCGTGACCGAGCAGATCGAACTCTTCGGCCGCTGGGACGCCGTCTTCATCGATTCCGATCTCCTGCCCTCCGGCCAGGACGACAACATCCACTTCGCCACCGCCGGCGTGAACTACTACCTCTCCCCCGAGAGCCATGCCGTCAAGTTCACCGCTCAGGCCGGCATCGCCTTCAACGACACCTCCAGCCTCTTCGGCTCGAGCGCTGTCCTCCCCGTCGCCGACAACACCCGCTACGGCTACCTCGGTCAGGTTCAGGAAGACGAAGTCGTCGTGACCCTCCAGGCGCAGGTCGTCTTCTAAACCACCTACCTACCGATCTACATCTTTCAAGTGTGACTTCTGCCGGCCCGCTCGCAAGAGCGGGCCGGTTCTTTTTTTGTCTCGAACCGAAGCCTTGCCCGCACGCCCGGGATGAGCAAAGCGAATCCCGAGATGGACGTGGAAGTGACGTAGTTCGGAAGTGACGTAGTTCCGAAGAGACGGAGAGACGAAATTCAGGGAGGCAACTGGTTGTCGGGGGTTGGTTGCCTGACCCATCTCGGGATTCGCGGCGCTCATCCCCGGCACGCCGGATGAATTCCCCGCGCCGGTCAGTCCGCCGCCACCATCCGCAGCGGCACATTCGCCGGCTTCGACAGCGCCAGCATCCGGTCCAGCGCCAGCAGCGCCAGCTCCTTCACCTTCGGCAGCACCTCGATCTGGTTCACCACACGCCCCTCGCCATCCGCGTGCTTCAGCCGCCCTTCGGACTTGCCCACCAGGTGGTCCAGCACCCACAGCAAGTGCGGCTCATCGATCCTGAACATCGTCGTGCACAGGCACTGGCAGTCGCTCAAGATCCGCACGTGCACGCCGCGTCCCTTGGCTTCGTTCGCCAGCCGGTTCACCAGGTGCACCTCGGTGCCGATCGCCCATCGTGAGCCCGGCGCCGCCTCCCGCACCGCGCGGATGATGTACTCGGTGCTCCCATTCAGGTCAGCCGCGTCCACCACCTCTTTGGCACACTCAGGGTGCACCAGGATCGTCGTCCTCGTCCCCTCGCGCGCGTCCTGTTCGCGAATCTGCGCACAGTGCTCGGGCCGAAAGAGCTTGTGCACCGAGCAGTGCCCGGCCCACAAGATCACCTGGCTCTCCATCACCTGCGCCGGGGTCGCCCCGCCCAGGGCATCGCCCTTGCGGGCCACCTTGGGGTCATACACGCACGTCGCCGCGGCCACATCGATCCCGAACTTCGCCGCGGTGTTGCGCCCCAGGTGCTGATCCGGCAGGAACAGCACCTTGATCCGCTCGCCCCGGGCCTTGGGCACTGTGCCGCCATTCATGGCCCAGGTAAAGACCTCCAGCGCATTGCTGCTGGTGCAGCACGCCCCGCCATGCTCACCCACAAACGCCTTGATCGCGGCTGTCGAGTTCACATACGTGATCGGTATCACCCGCCCGTTCCAGTCGCCCAGCTGCGCGTGGATGGCCTCCCACGCCTGCACCGTGTCGTCGTACTGGGCCATGTCGGCCATGCTGCAACCGGCCGAGAGATCGGGCAAAATCACCGCCACATCGCTGGGGGCGAGCATGTCCGCCGACTCCGCCATGAAGTGGACGCCGCAGAAAATGATGTACTTGAGCGGGCGCGTGCGTGAAGCATCCCCCGCCACGCCCGCGGCCAACTGGCTCAGTTTCAGCGAGTCGCCCGTGAAATCCGCGTGGCGGATGATCTCGTCCGTCTGGTAGTGGTGCCCGAGAATCACCAGCGAATCGCCCAGTTCGCGGCGCCTCTGCGTGATGCCACGCGCAAGCTCGTCCGAACTCATTCGCAGGTACGCCTCGGGCAGCGAGGGTTGCCAAAGCATGTGTGAGCGTAGGTATCGCCCACCCAGGTGGGCGGCGGCAAAGGACCAAACCCCTTACGCCGCCATCCGTGCCGCCTGCGCCGGGGCGTACTTCACCGCGAGAAACTGCTCTCCCTCCGCGTTTTTGGCCCCCCGCAGCACGATGCCCGTCAGCGCCGCCCGGGCGCTGGCGATCGTCCACACGTCCGGAGCAATGACCACCTGAATCTCATCCCCCGGCAGAATCTCACGGGAGGCCTTGATCTTGAGGAGTGTGCCCCCCGCCGAGGTGTCGCAGGTGAGGGCCGGCAACCAGCGCTTGCTGGCGACATGAAAGACCTTCGCGGCAAACTCGGACTTCAGCCGCGGATGGGCGCGGCGATTGGACATCAACGTTCTCGGCATTGCTTCCCCGCTCTTCTGTGGTGACTATGACGGCACCACTGTCATCGACGCGGCACACGGCCGAATCGAGCAGGCTTGGCCAATGAAGCCAAAGACCCCCCCCGAATCTGGACGATAATCAACTCGTGGACGCGTCCGTCATCATCCCCACCTTCGGCAGGCCCGAGAAAATCCTCGCCTGCGTCGAGGCATTGGCGACGCAAGGCACGCGCTCCTTTGAAGTCCTCGTCGGCTTTGACGGGCCCGACCCCGACGGCGCCCAGGCCGTGCGCGACTGCTGGGCCCGCGAAGGGGGCGAAGACTCTCGCCTCACCGTCATCGAATATCCGCACCGGGGCTACACCCCGGTCCGAAACGACCTGCTGGCCCTGGCCAGGGGGCGCATCATGATCTCGGCCAACGACGACATTGTGCCCGCGCCCGGGTTCGTGAACGCGCACGTGCGCGAGCACGGCATGGCCGCGGCCCAAGGGCGCTCCGTGCTGGTGTCGGGCGCGTCGCCTTTCGTGATGCACGCCGACGACACGCTGCTCGACCGCCTGATGCGTGAAACCTCGATGGTCTTCTTTCACGACGTGATGACGCGCTACACCGAGCCCGACGCCCGCGAGAAGGACTGGGGCTTTCGCCACTGCTACGGGCTCAACTTCTCCGCGCCGATGGAGCAGGTCCGCGAGCTTGGTGGCTTCACGATTCTGCCCACGATCTACGGCTACGAAGACATCGAGTGCGCGTTTCGGGTCAGCCAGCGATTCGGTTCGCCCGTCCTCTACCGCCCCGAAGCGCTGGCGTGGCACGATCACCGCTTTGGTGCCAAGGAATACGCCGCCCGCGAGCACAAGCTGGGCGTGGCGGCTCTGGGCTTTGCCCGCGTCTGCCCGGAGTGCGCCCTGGCGACCTTCGGACGCGACATCGCGAGCGAAGCGGAGATGGAATACAGCCGCGAGTATGTGGAGCGCGAGCGCAGCATGGCGATGGCGGCCTGGGAAACCTTCCAGCAGTTCGAGAACCTGCCCGCCAGCCTGCTCGATGGCGACAGCGGCGCCACACTGCGGGCCGCGCTCTACCAGCAGCACATGCCCTTCAAACGCTGGCTGTGGCGGCGCGGCTTGCTCGAAGCCTTCGAGCAGCCGGTGGCCGCGACCCCGGGCTGAGCGGACGCCGCACGCTTCTCACCTTCGGCCTCACTCGATACAATTCGCCCGCCGACATGGCCGTGTACGATTCGTCATGCGAAACATCACAGCAGTCTGGACCATCGGGCTCATGAGCGTGGCGGGCCTGCTGCCCGCGTGCAGCGAGAATGCTCCCACCCAAACGCAACCCAAGGCGTCGACGCCCGCGGCCTCCTCAGCCCTGACCCCCGCCGACGCGACCTACACCGTTCGCGGCCGCATCGAGGGGCTGCCCACGCCCGACGGAAAGTCGTACCTGCACATCCACCACGAAGACATCCCGGAGTTCAAAGGCCGCGATGGCGTGGTGAGCGGCATGCAGGAAATGAGCATGGATTTTCTGGGCGTCGCGTCCAGCGTGGACCTGTCGCAGATCAACGTCGGCGACGCGGTGGAGTTCACGTTTGAGGTGCGGTGGAAAGGCGACCCGAGGTCGCTGGTGACAAGCGTGAAAAAGCTGCCGCCGGACACAAAGCTGAAGTTGAGCGGCGAAGGGAAGTAGGGGGCTTGAGGCAAGAGGCACCAGGCACTAGCGGGTTGGTACCGTCCGCCCGAATGCCGAATGCCGAATGCCGTGCCAAAAAAACGACATCCGGCCCGTGCGTGTCGGGACCGGATGTCGGCGTGAGAAAGTGCTGATTGTCATGCCATGACCGGCGCAAGCTGCCGCCGCATCACCGCTGAGTCGTTCTCGCAAGCTTGCCAAGCTCGAAGTGCCGCATTAACGACCTCTTCGGCGAAGATGTTGCGGCCGGTGTCATGCACTTGGCCGCAAATATGCACTCTTGCCCCGTCAGGGCAGAAAAAAACCCGGCACTCAGAACGGAAACGCCGAGCGCCGGGTCTCGTGGGGGTCTTTTCGTCGCGTTTTCACGCGACTCTGCGAAGGAGGGGACGCGCTCGTGGTCCCGGTTCGCGATGGTTTACTTGGCACACCAACCTGCAGGGCTTCAGTCGTGTCGGTCGTTCGTCGCTTGGTTTCCCAAGCCGCCCTTTCGGGCCAACTCGAACTTACCAGACGCATCATTCACACTGGCACTAGACATTTCGAGCGCCACCCATTCAAGGTTCCGGCATGTCGCAGATTTTTTTTCCAGATTGCGCCATTCTTCCGTCTCCGCCTCGGGCCTCGCGGCCGAGGCCCCTCCGTATACCCTTGAAAATCAAGCGTTTACGCCACAGCCGCCGCTCGATGCCCCGGCGTGGCCTCCCGCCCTGTATGGATTATCCCTCGATTGCCGCACCTTCAAAACTCGCACCAGCGGCCCGCGTCCCAAGGCGATCAGGCCTTCCCGGGTTTGGCCTTGACCGGCCGCGGCATCCCCAGCTTCTCGATCACATCGCACAAGTCAGACCACACCTGCCCCCGCGTCTCTTCGGTGTAGTTCCGCAGCACATACGCCGGGTGAAAGGTCGGCATCAGCGGCACCACCCGCCCCGGCGACAGCTCATACGTCCGCCAGCGCCCGCGCATCTTGGTCATGCTCTCCTGCGTGTGCAGCAGCGCCCGGGCCGCGGGCAGCCCCAGCGTCACGATCGCCTCGGGCGCGATGATCCCGATCTGCTCGCGCAGGTAGGGCTCGCACAGCGCGATCTCGGTGGCGGTGGGGGTGGCGTTGTCCGGCGGGCGGGTCTTCATCACGTTGCAGATGTACACCTGCTCGCGCGACAACCCCATGCCGATGATCATTTTGGTCAGAAGCTCGCCGCTGCGCCCGACAAACGGGCGCCCCGTGCGATCTTCTTCCTCTCCGGGAGCCTCGCCGACAAAGACCAGGCGCGCACAGGGGTCCCCTTCGCCAAAGACGATCCGCGTGTGGGCAGTGACGAACTGCCTGTGGGGTGCTTCGCGTTCGTACCGGGCTTTGAGCTCGTCCAAGGCCGCCTGGGTTTTGGCCGCGTTTTTCGGGGCGGGGGTCGCCAGCGGCTTTGCCTCGACCACGTGCACGGCGGGGGCGGTGGGGGCGGTGGGTGCCGCCGACGCCGGAGGGGCAGCGGCTTGGGGTACCTTGGCGGCCGGGGCTTGCGGAGCCGTCACCTTCGCGGGCGCGACAGGTGCCACCGGCGCGGCCGGTTGATCCGACTCCATCGGAAGTGCCTCGATCCCGCCGCGCGAGAACGCGGGGACAAAGTCCACCCCCATCAGTCGAGATGTTTCGGCGTGCTGGCGCACGAGCCGCGCGAGCTTGGCATCGTCCATGCGCGAAGCGTATCGCACCCCGCGACGGGGCCACTCACAGGCGGCAGCTCAATCACTTCGGTGCGGGCGTCTTGGGCGTCTCGGCTGGCTTGGTCTCGGTCGGCTTGGTGTCCGCCGGCTTGGGCGCTTCCGCCGGTTTGGTTTCCGCTGGCTTGGTGTCCGCCGGCTTGGGGGTCTCGCCGGGCTTGGTTTCAGTGGGCTTGGTGTCCGTGGGCTTGGCTTCGTCAACCGGGGCGGGCCCGGAATCGCGGTCGGTGTGCACCGGCTCCGAAGGCTTGCCGCGGCTGCCCGCGGGCACCGGCGTCACCGTCGCCCCGCCACGGTCGGCCACCAGCGGCGCAATGAACGCCCCCGACAGTCCACCCACAATCAGACCGACCACCAGGCCGGGGATGAACCGCGTCGTGAACGAGCCGCCGGAGTTTTTCTGTTCGGTCATGAGCGGAATTCCCCTTCCCCTGGGCCCACTGGCGGCCCCAATGTGCAAGTGCCTCCGGCAAGTCTACGCCGGGCCCAAATCCATCGACGCACCACCCTCTGCCACCCAGCAGAACGCACCTCAAAGTGGGTGAAATTAATGCCCGACACGCCGGAGCGAAAAACCGGCGCGGCAATCTTCCTCTGCCAAGCAGCCGCTCGCCCGCCTCACCCCGCCGCCTTGTCCTGCATCTGCTCGATGAACCGGTTGCTCTCAGCAATCGACGCTTCCATCTCGTGCACCAGCGTCGTCACGTCGCTCTGAATCTGGGCCACGTTCCCCTGCAACCCCGCAATCGCCTGCGCGTTCAGGTTGTGCTTGAGAAACAGCACCTGGTCATGAAACGCGCTCAGCACCGGGTCCATCTTCCCCTCGGCCTGCTTCATGCTGCTCAGCAGCCGGTCGTAGAGGGCCTGTGTGTCGTTCAACTGCTTTTCGCTCGCCCCCCGCAGCGACGCGTTCTGATACTGCGACAGCTCACCCTTCCACTCCTTGAACAACGCCTGGGCCACGTTGTCCACGCTCTTGATCTGGCTCCGCACATCATCGGCGCGGCTCTTGGACTTTTCATACGCCGCGTTCAGGCTGCGATACTTCGCCTCAAGTTCGCCCCCCTTCACCCCCGTCACCGAGATGAACTCGTCGAGCGCGCTGGCAAACTGCTTCTTCGCCGCTTCCTGCGAGTCCCTGGCGTCCGTCACCGCCGACACCAGCTGCTCCCGCTTCGCATACCCAAACTGCTCCTTGATCGCGATCGCGGCAGTGGAGCACCCCGCGATCAATATGCACCCGAACATCAGACAACCACAAAGATGAAGAGCAGCGGATCGACGCATAGACTTTCCTTCGCGGCATTCAGCCGCGGTTATTGGGGGGCCAGCGAGCACACCTGCTCGGCACAGCCCAACCGCAGTTCGATTCTCACCCACCCATCGTCCGACGTTCGGCGAGCGTGAAAGAACGAATCGGCGCGATGGTGGCGACACAGGTCGCAGGAACAAGGTTCGCAGGAACTAAGGGGAACACGATGAAGAACTCTATGGCGTTGGCGTTGATGGCGGGCGCGTTGGTCGGCTTTGCGGGCTGCGAGGAAAAGAAGCCCGAAACCACTCCGGCCCCGAGCACCACCAAGGCCCCGGAAAAGTCCGACGCCGGCAAGATGGTCGACTCCGCCAAGGAGGCGGGCACCAAGGCCGTGGACGCCACCAAGGACGCCGCCGCCAAGGCCGTGGATGCCGCCAAGGACACCGGCACCAAGATGGTCGACGCGGCCAAGGACGCCGGCACCAAAACCGTGGAGAAGGCCAAGGAAGCCGTGGCCGCCGCCCCCGCCGCCCTCAGCGACGACATCAAGAAGACCGTCACCGACTACACCAGCTCGCTGAGCAACTTCGGTGGCCTGCTCGAAGGCGTCAAGAGCCCCCTCGACGTGGCCGGCAAGCTCGGCAAGATCAAGGACGGTGCAGGCTCCCTCTCCGCGGCCTACGCCACCCTCGAGAAGTACTCCCCCGACATTCAGTCCAGCATCAAGACCACCTTCAAGGACCAGCTCGAGCCCCTGACCAAGAAGGTCAACGACCAGATCGCGCGCATCTCCGCCGACAAGACCCTGGGCGCCTCGCTGGGTGATGTGCTGAAGAACGTCAAGCTCTTCTAAGGTCGGGTTTCCGCTAAACCTGTGCCACCACGATGCGCCGCGCATCGTGGTGTTTTTTTGCGCGCACCAGACCGCCTGCACGTCCGGGGTGAGCAACCGGCCCCACACCCCGCGCGTGGGGCTCGTCATGCCGCGATGGTGATTTGGGCCTGTTGCGGCTGCACTCGCCACGGCATCAGCACGCGAGGGGCGGCCGGATGCAGCACGCGGCACCGCCGCGCATACGCATCCAGCATCGGCCCCGGCGACATCGTCCCGATCACGCACACCTCCGCGTCTTCGCCCTCGCCGCACAGTCGCACCCCAAGCTCTCGCAGCGCCAGCGCCACCGCCCACGCGTTCTTGCCCTCGTCAACGATGGCTGCGGAGCGGAAGGGTCGCGACTCGAAAGCCGCCTGCAGCGCCCCCCGCGCCGCGGCCAGCCCAGTAAACCTGTCCCACAGCGCCCCCGGCATCGGCGTGCGGGTTTGCGATCTCAGCGTGCGACGCAGCTCCCCCAGCCCCGCGCCAAAACCGGCGAGGGCCCGTTCCTTGGCCGCAATCCGCCGATAGCGCCGCCGAATCTCCCGCAGCTCCGCCAGCCGCGCCTGCTCCGGCGCATACCGCTGCGCTACCCACCCGTTGTTCCGTACCAGCCGCGCGAGAATCGCGTCCATGCTGCGGTTCGCCGTGTCCTTCGCGTGCATCACCCGAAACGCCGGATCAAACGCCACGCGAAACCCCGCCAGCAGCATGCGGGCCGCCAGGTCGTACTCCTCCACGTAGTAGTTGAACGCGTGGTCATACCCCCCCAGCGCCAAAAACAACTCGCGCCGAATCGCCACCCCGCACCCGATGAACACCTCCGGCAACCCGCCCGATTCACGCCGCACCCTCGCCCCGCTCCGGGGCGGCAGGAAAATATCCGCCGAAATCGCCCCCACATCCGCCGGCGCACGCCCCAGCGACTCAACAAACCCCAAATCCAGCGGGTGCGAGTCGTCATCCAGCATCACGATCCACTCGCCCCGCGACCGCTCCACGCCGAGATTTCGCGCCGCCGCCCCCGCGTTGTGCCCAAGGTGAATCTGGTGAATCGGCACCCCGCTCGCCAGCGACGGCGGCAAGAAGAGCCGCTCCGTGCTCGCATTGTCCACCACCGTGATCTCCGCCGCATGCGCCCCCAGCGCATTGATCGCCTGCAGCGTCGCCTTCAGCCGCTCCGGTCGATCACGAGTTGGCAAGACATATGAGATCATCGCGTTGCGTGTTCCAAACTTCCCCATCTAGTGGCACAGGCCTCCGGCCTGTGTCCTACCCATTCTTCTTCTTACTCTCGCCCTTCCCTCTTCAGCTACCCCGCCACCAGCCGCGCCCGCTCCCGCCGCGCCTCCGTCGCCATCACCGGCGAATACGTCAAGTGCGATGTGTGCACCCGCGCGATCATGTGCCGCAGGTCCGGCCCCGTCACCGGCAGGTTCCCCAGCCGCTGCACCTGCACCGCCGCCGCGCACGCGCCGAGGAACGCCGCCTGCTGCAAGGTCGCCCCAGTCGCCATCGCCACCGTCGCCACCGCCAACAGCGAATCCCCACACCCAAGTGGGTCCAGCGCAATCGGCACCAGCGCCGGCACATGCTCGCTCGCCAGCCGCGAGGGCCAACTCTCCTCGCTCGCCCCCGGCACCTCCGCCAGCCGCGAAAACGCCAGCAGCCCATCCGCCCCCAGCGTCACAATCGCGTTCTTTCCGCCCGTCGCCTCCAGCAGCCTCCACGCCACCAGCGGCAACCCCTCCGAATGCAAGTGCACGCCCTCGCGCAGCTCAATCTCGCTCGGGCACACCAGGTCCATCCCCATCAGGCTCGTCAGGCTCGACCTCTTGCCGCTCACATCCCCCGCCAGCACCCGCGCAAACGGCCGAATCGCCCGCGTCAGTTGCGACAGGCTCCGGGGCGAGAACAACCCCAGCCCAAAGTCGGTGATGATCGCCGCATCGCACCGCCCCGCTACCCGATTGGGCACATCATCCAGCGGGTCGCTCGCGCGGCTCTCCGCCGCCGCCTCGCACGCCAGCCGCGACAGCTCATCCTGCTGCGCCCGGTCCAGCACGAGTGGCTCCACCAAATCCAGCTTCATCACCTTCTGGGCGCCCACCAAAAACCGCTGCTTTTCCGGCACCGGCGTCGTCACCCGCACCGCCCGCACCTCGATTCCCTCCGCCTCCAGCCGCGCCCGCAGCGCATCCCCATCCGGCAGCGCCGTGATCAGCAGGGGTCTGGCCCCCAGCGCCGCCGCATGCCTCGCCACAATCGCCGCCCCGCCGTCGTAGTTCCTGGCTTCCAGCGGCCGCAGCGTCATCATCGGGCTCTCGCCCGCGATCTCCGGCCGATCACACAGGATGTACGTATCGCGGATCACCTCGCCCACGATCACCACCCGCTGCCCCTTCATCGCCCCCAGCGTGCGATACAGCTCCGCCCCCGCCAACTGCGGCTCGCGGCTCAGTTGCACCAGCCGCTGGTGATACGGGTCCACCGACTGCTCCAGGGCCGCAATCAGCGTCGTCGAACTGAACACCACATCACCCGACGAGAAGACCACCCGCCCCCCGCCCGCTTCCACCGCGCGCCGCTCCGCCACAAACCGCGGGTCCGCGTTGTTCTCGTACTCCTTGCCCTTCACATACACATCCGGATGCAGCGCCTGCAGCAGGTCCAGCGCCGTCGGGCTCGGATCCACATACACCAGGTCCACGCAGTCCAGGGCCGCCAGGTTCTCCGCCCGCAGCTCTTCAGGGATCAGCGGCCGCCCGTGCCCCTTGCTGATCGCCGGGTCACCGGTGATCGACACCAGCAGCGCATCACCCAGCGACCGAGCCTGACGAAGGTGGCGAATGTGTCCGGGGTGAACGATGTCGAAGCAGCCGTGACACTGCACCAGCCGCCGCCCGCTGGCCCGCAGCTTCGCCCGCGCGGCCAAAAGTGCGTCCAGGCCCACGATCTTGCGGGCGATCGAAGGAGGCAAGGGCGCCTGTCCATGTTCGGGAGGCATCGACACTGCCGGCTTTATCGGCCGATCCGGCGGGGCAAGTCCAGAGGATGCCCGCCCGCCCGCGATTTGCTTCCGTTAGGGTGACGCCGTCTTGGGTGGCCCGGCGGTCCCCGCCGGTCTTCATGCCCTTCCCATCTACTTCCCCGCCGGGTTTTCCTTGTCGATCGTCTCAAACATCGCCTTGATGCCCGCCGGATGAATCTGGTGCGGCATCCCATCGATGATCTGCACATCCGCGTCGCTGCCCAGCGTGCTCAGCGACTCCTTCAGCAATCGCACCGCGCCGTCAAGATAAAACGTGTCGAGCTGCCCCGCGTAGATGTGCACCTTCCCCGCCAGCTTCTCCTTCAGCGTCGGCCACTCTCGCTCCAGCTTCAGCCGGATGTCATAAGGCTCCCACGCCTTCGCCGTCACCGGGTCCACGGCGCCGGTCGCGCGATCAAACAGCGCCCGCGGCTGCCCCCCTTCGCGTGGCGAAAACACCGCCTCAAACGAATGAATCTGCCCGCCCGGCCCCAGCACGGTTTCCTGACGGCAGAAGTCGTCGTACCAGATCGTCACCTTGCCGCTCTGCCGCGCCAAGGGCCGCCGCTCCCCCTTCTCATCCTTGTACATGTTCGCGTCCATGCCATGCAGGTCGATCCGCTGGAAATCGCGAAAGTCCACCGGGTCCGGGCAGTGGCTCCACACTCCGTCAAACACGTCCGGGTACGTCACCTGCAACCACAGGCTGCTCCAGCCGCCCGACGAGATTCCAAACACATACCGCTTGCTTCCTGCCTCGCGCGCCGCCGCGTTGCCCGGCCCGTGAAACTGCTTCTCTACCGCCGGAATGAGTTCTTCGGTGAGCGCCTTGCCCCACGGCCCGTTGTTCGCGCTGTCCGCAAACACGCTGTGCCCCAGGCCGCACGTGGGGTCGGGCACGATGATCAGACAGCGGTCCGCGACCGGCGAGCGGTCCACCATCGACACCAGCCCAAACGCCGAGCGATGGTCACCCCCAAAGCCGGTGATGAAGTACGCCGCCGGGTAGTGCTTCTCCCTTGAGTATCCCTT
>JBAZUW010000005.1:37458-42457 GCA_041661205.1 Phycisphaerales bacterium | reverse complement strand
GGCTTCAAGGGCGTAAGGCGAGAGAAGTGCGGGCTCTATGCGGCGCACATTCAGGTGGCAGGGCGGAGATACTACACCTACCACCTCACGACCGCTGAGGAGGCCGCGCGAGCCTATGACGAAATGGCCCGGCGCCTTCACGGCGAGTTTGCCCGGCTGAATTTCCCGGAGGCCGCATGAGCGCCTCACCAGCATTCGCCGTTGCCCCCAGCGGCGAAAGGGGAGGGGGCCGCCATCTCTCCAGCGGTTCTCTCCCCGACCTTTTCACGCGCCAGTTGTCCATACCTCAGACTTGCCCGCCACAGGCTCGTCCGAGTGTCTACACAGTCCGTCTCACTCATCGCGCGGAGACAGTTGTTCCGCGCCTCAATCGCGTCGTCATAGCCGTTCCTCTCACCCGTCATGTCTTGGCCTCCGTTGCGATGGCTCATCAATGACGGAGACTTACGTGGAAATCTTACCGCGAAATGCGGGGAAAATCCCCCGGCTGAACCTCGACCTGGGGTTCAAGGACGCTGTCGCAGATCACCTTCGCCATCGCTGGCCGTGTGGAACTGCGAAGCTGGCGGCGAAGGCTTACGGAATTTCGCACGACCGAGCGCGCGACGCTGTTCGCGGCCAGTGCAGCCTAACAACGCTTGAGCAGATCGTGAAGCGGGGAGGGTGGCCGGTAGGTCTTGCCATCCTCGCCGCTGTGATCGGCTACGGCATTTCCGCCCACTTTGCCGAAATGAAGGCTCAACACGATGAGAACACTCGACGCTTTGTGGCGCTGGGCGGCGGTCTGCTGTCTCTGGGCATTGATCCTGACGCTGACAATTCCGGTCGGCCTCTTGATCGTGCTGAGCTGGGCCGGCGTCTGGGTGATCGAAGTTTTGACCGACGTCGCGGTTGAGGTGAGGCCGTGACGGTGATCGAACTGCCGTTCCCGCCGTCGAGCCTGTCTGGCCACAATAAAGGCCACTGGCGCCAGCGGTACGAGGTCACCCGCAAACACCGCAATTGGGCTCGCGTCGCCACGCAGGCCGCCAAGGTGCGCGGCATCCCCGACGAAGGCGATATCCGCGTCCGCATCGTGTTCTGCCCCCCGAACCTCCGAGGCGACCGGACCAACTTCCCGAACCGCATGAAACCGTATCTCGATGGGATCGCGGAAGGCCTCGGCGTCAACGATGCGCGGTTTCTGCCCTCCTACGAATTTCAATCACCCGAAAAGCCCGGCTGCGTCCGGGTAATCCTGGAGGCAGCATGAAGGGTAATCACTGGCCCGCCGCTCGCACGGCAATGCTCGTTGATCTCAACGCCAAGGGCCTGACGCTTCGCCAAATTGGCGTTGCGCTCAACGCCGCTGAGCCGGGCCTCACCATAAGCCGGAACGCGCTTGGCGCAAAGGTCACGCGTATGGGCCTGATCCTGCCGCCTATCGTGACAAGCTGGACGCCGGATCGCGTAGAGCGGCTGAAGGAGCTGTGGAACGAAGGAAAGAGCACGGCGCAGATTGCGACGGAGTTGGGCGGTATCAGCGGCACAGCCGTCGCGAACAAGCTCAAGCGCATTTACAAGGCTAAGGCGGTCACCCGTATCGAGATTAAGCGTGAGGCCCGCCGCACGCTCGCTGGCCGCTTCGGCGGTCGGGCGCTTCACCTTGCCGCCGTCGTGCAAAACAGTGCGGCGCGCATCGCTCCTGCGGATGGCTATGTCGCCCGGTCCGGCGCGTTTGAGCCGCTGCCAGGCACGACCCCGCGAACGCTGACAGAGCGCCCATTTAATGGCTGCGCCTGGCCGGTAGGTGGCGATGGCGCTGACACGCTGTTCTGCTGCGCGAAGAAGTCCGGCCAGTCCTATTGCGCCACTCATTCCAAAATCGCCCTCACAGCCAGCGCGCCGGCCAAGTCCGCGTCCGAAAAGCTGTGGGTCGCTCCCACTCGCAGGAGGGCCGCATGACCTACATTGATCACACGGAAAGCCGGATTGTAACGCCGGGCGCTGGTCGCGTTTCGGTCGTTGTCCACTCTTGGGACGCCTTTACGTCCGCCCGGCTCGAATGGCTTTACGGGGAGTGCCGGAGGCAGACGCCACAGGCCCAAGCGGACCTCGCATCGTGGAACAAGCTCGGCAGACGAGAAGCCGCATGATCCACAGGATATCCACAGGGCAGATATCCACTAAGGCGCGGAAATCGGTGGATAAAGCTGTGTTTCGTCCACAGGCCCATATGGAACAGTCCGCGAACACGGGTAGGCTCTAGCATGGCTACGAAAACCCATTCCGACAGGGCGATGGAAGCGGCGCTGAAGACGCTTTCGGGCACCACCCCCAGGAACGCGGCGGTGCTGTTGTTCATCGCGGCGGCGCACCACATGGCGAAGGTTGTGGACGATCAATCCACGGCGGGAGAGCTGGCGTACATGCTGGCCGATGAGCTTGCGACGGGTGTGCGCAAGTGAGTTTCGGATGGCACCCCCGCGAACACCGCAAGGCCCTGGAGGGGATGTTGAGCCTGACGCTTGAGGAGCGGGGCGCCTACAACACCATCCTTGACCTGATTTACGACCGTGGCGGACCCGTTCCCGATGACGCCCGATGGCTCGCCGGCTGGATGGGTGTGTCGCTTCGGCGCTGGGGTGTGATCCGTTCCGCCCTGATTTTGGCGGGCAAGCTGTACGAGGTTTCGGTCAATTCCGTGCCATCGCTGATGAACCAGCGGGCCGCCTGCGAACTCGAAAACCAAGCGAAACTCTCGCGAAAACTCAGCGAAAGCGGAGCGAAAGGTGGACGAAACTCGCGCGAAAACGAAGGCGAAACGAAGGAAAACAAAGACTTACCCGAAGCCCACCCTTCAGCCTCGCTTAAGCTAAAGACAGAGACAGAGACACTAGAACCAATAGCTTCTCCTAGCGGAGAAACTATTGGCGCTGACGCGCTCGAAACTGATCCCGACAAGCAGGCCTGGAACGATGGGCCGATTGTCCTGATGGCCCAAGGCGGGATGAACCTCGACGCGGCCAAGCGGTTCTTCGGGAAGCTCCTCGCCACTCATCGGCTGCAACCCCGTGACCTCCTTGGGGCGATAGGCGAGGCGAGGGCCAACAGCACCCGCGATCCGCAAGGCTGGTTGACGAAGGCCGCAGCGGCGCGAGGCAAGCGACGCCAGCACGGCCAGCCTGAGAAGCGGGTGGGGTTCGTCTGATGCTCGCCAGCGAGAAAGCTCAAGCGGCGGGCCTGACCCTCAAGGCGGCGGACTACCGCCAGCCTTGCCCGAAATGCTCGCCGGATCGGCGGAAGAAAAAAGACCCCTGCCTTCACGTCACGGTGTCGGCGGATGGGGTGAGGGCATGTTGCCACCATTGCGGATGGGGAGCGGTTTTCGATGACGATGACAGACGCGATGTTGGACAGGCTAACCGCCCGTGGGCTGGACGTGGAACTGGCCGCGAAGTTCGGCCTCGACAGTACGTCGCGCGGGGGTGGTGACTGCCTCGTCATCCCGTTCACCCGTGAGGGCCAGGTGGTCCGCCGCAAGTTCCGGCGTTTCGACGTGATCGAAGGCGCGGCCAAGTGGAGCGCGGACAAGGGCGGGGAGCGCATCGCGTTCAACGAGGACTGCCTTCGCGACGACAGCCTGACGGATTTTCCCCTCATCATCACCGAGGGGGAGTTTGACGCCATCGCCGCCATTCAGGCCGGGTTCCCGCGCACGATCAGCGTTCCCGATGGCGCCCCGCCTCCCGGCAACCGGGACAAGGACGATCTGGAGGGTGGCGCTAAATATGAATGGCTGAAGGACATTCGGGCGCTGCTGAACAAGGACAGGGTGTCCGAAATCATCCTGGCGACGGACGGCGACGAGAACGGCGCGGCCCTGATGCAAGACCTGTCGGTGTTGCTCGGGCGCTATCGCTGCAAGGTCCTGACCTACCCGCTTGCCCCGGCAAAGGCGGACCTCGGCAGACCTCGGCTAAAGGACTTGAACGAGGTGCTGCAATTCTACGGCGCCAAGGGCCTCGTAGAGATGATCAACCGGGCGCAATGGCTCCGGGTAGACGGTGTGTACCGGATGGGCGAATTGCCGCCCCTGCCGCCGTCTGTGATCTACGAGCCCCGGTTTCGTCTGTTCGCGGAAAACTTCAAGTGCCGGCTGGGTGACTTCTCGGTCATCACCGGGACGCCGGGGTTCGGCAAGACCTCGTTTGCCAACGACCTGTTCTGCGGCATTGCCTACGAGAACAACCTGACGATTGCGTGGGCCAGCTTTGAGCAGGAGCCCCAGCGCGACCACAGGCGCAACCTCCGTAGTTGGTTCTCAGGCCGCAGAGAGATTGACCTGACCCCGCCTGAGCAGGCCGTGGCGGATCGGTGGATCGACGCGCAACACCTGTTCATGATCCCGCGCGAGGACGAGGACGCGACCCTTGAATGGCTCCTCGACAAGATGGAGTTGGCCGTCGCCCGCTACGGCGCCCGCATCATCGTGATCGACCCCTGGAACGAGTTGGAACACGACCGCCGGCAGGGTGAGAGCGAGACGGAGTATATCGGGCGGGCCATCCGAACGCTCAAGCGGTTCGCCAAGGCCTTCAAGGTCCACATCTGCGTCATCGCGCACCCGACCAAGTCGGTGAAGGACGGCGACGGCAATTACAAGATGCCGACCCTGTATGACATCAATGGAAGCGCGAACTGGTACAACAAGGCCGACCTTGGCGTGATTGTTCACCGGGAAACGCCAGACGACACGATAGTAAAAGTACAGAAATCACGGTATCATGAAGTGATAGGAGTACCTGGGGAAGTGCGGATGCAATTCTCCAAGGACGAACGCAGATACATCGAAACGGAGCGGGTTGCATGATCGTCAAGTTTTCGAACTACGAAGGCCTTGGCCGTAATGGCAAGGCGATGTTTTACGGCTTCCGCATCCTTGACGCGGAGGGGAAGTGCATTGGCCGGGGTGACGGCTTTGCCACCGTGGAGAGCCGCGCGGATGCCGTGGAGGTGT
>JBAZUW010000005.1:10417-37448 GCA_041661205.1 Phycisphaerales bacterium | reverse complement strand
GTGTCCAAGCGCGCCGCGATGGGTCTTCGCCCCCGCCTGCCTGACCAGAACGCGGTGAGCCTTCAGACCCGCGCCATCATCGCCAAATGGGTTGATGACCAGTTCGGCCCGCTTCCGTCGCAGAGGGCCGCGTAGCCCTGACCGACGACGTGGCGAAAGACTTCATCGAAGGGAAGGCCGCTTGATGGGACGCAAGGTCAAAGTGAAGCCGAAGTCGCCCGAGCAGATCGCGATTGAGAAGCTGATCGCGCGCAGCCGGGACTTTGAGGCGGTAGGCCTTCAGCCTGACGCTGCGGCCCTGTCGGTCAATGACTGCATCGAGGTCGAGCGCGAGGGCCAGAAGAACGAGGAACGCGCCCGCCGCATGGACGCCTTCAGCGCGTTGCGTGAGGGCATGGCGCAAGGCTCCTATGACGCGGCTCGCCGGCTGGAGCATGACTACTTCATGCGCGAGGGCCTGTCAGACCGAGGCCCGTCGTCCCAACGGGTCGATTGCACGGCAGGCTTCACGACGGACGACATGCTGGCCGCAGCGGATCGTATCCGGGACGTGATGGCCTGCCTGAGCGCCCGTGACGGGTGGTTGCTGGTCGAGCTTATCCGGGGCCATCCTGACCGCCCGTTGTGGCGCCAGGGCGTGTTCTACATCACAGGCGAGGCAACGCCCCACGGGCAAGCTGCGGCGGTGAGGGCGGCTTGCGTGAACCTGCGCGACGCCTACCGCTCCCTTGAGCGGAAAGCCGCCTAAAACGCACGATGTGGGGCTGTGCAGAAAAGCGCACACCACCTATTGACGGCGTACCTGGGATGTGGGTACATAGGTCAAGCGCAGGAATTGCGCGTGAGGCGAACCGCCCGCGCACCTGCCACCCCAAGCCCGGCACCGCCAACAAACATCCCCCAAGGCTCCGAGCCCTTCAACCAGTCGGCGCGCTGTCGGGCGCCAGATGCGAGGTGAGCGATGGAGAGCTACTTCGCCTTCGCGGCATTTGTCCTGTTCTGGACTACGGTGTACGGCGCGGCGAATGTCGCCTTGCAGATCGCCCGAAATCGACGCCTTGAGCGCCAGGTTGACGAGTGGGTCGCCAAGTTCAACGAGCAGGCCAAAATCCTAGAGCGGTTCCGCAAGTTCGACCCGGACGGCAACGATTTTCCAGGCGGACGCAAGAGGCACGATCCGTATATCGACCGCTAACGCTTCTTGCGGACCTTCTCCAGTCTGGAGCCCGGAACGGGGCGCGTAGGGCCAAGCTGGACCTCCACACCGATCCCGGCAGGCTTGTTGACCAGAACGGCGCTCGGCATCATGACCCGCTGAGCGACCTTGGCTATCACCTTGGCGACGGCGACGGATTCCTCCGCGTCGGCCTGCCTAATCAACCGCCTGATCGTTGAAGCATCAGACCCCTCGCCAAGCCTCTCTGTAACGCGGGCAAGGCGTTCAACGTCGTCAGGCTCTAGCTGGATCATACGGCGCACCATCGGGCCGTTGGGCTTCTTGGGTGGGGCCATTAGGCGAGGTCCCTGCGAAGGCGGCCAAGAATTGCGTGGTCCATCACGCCCGTGGCGTCGGAGGCCGAGAATTGAAGGTTGGGCGCGTATTTGGTGACCGCTTCGTGAAATGCCGTGTCAACGATTGAGCGGTGCCGAGCCATTTCGCCTAGCGCCCATTGCACACGATCAGACGCCTCGTCTTCACGGTCGCGAATATATCGCTCCATGTCCTCAAGTTCTGCGAACGGGTCGATCCACTCAAAGTCTCTCCGGTAGCTCATCTCGTAAAGCCTCCTCTTCTACCCCCTCAACCCCCACACGCTAGGCGCTGGAGGTATTGGGCGGGCTAGTGTTCATTCCGGTCCGTGACCGCCGCCTAGGTTCGCGGGATAGGTCATACTCAGAACCTGTCGGCGCCGGCTTATGATGGTAAGCGCCTCGCGCATCTTGCGGGTCATGATTTCGTGTCGGCGGATCGCGTCGCGAAGATGACCTTCGGCTTCATTCACGTTCTTAGCGTCGATGGCGTCGATAAGGTCGAGCGCGGCGCATTTAGCTTCGTGACTGGCAACTCGCATCGGCGCGCGAAAGTCATCGGGATTGGTCATCGTCTCTCTCCGGTTTCGCGGGCTCTCCGCTAGGTGGGTGGGGTTAGGCGTTGATCCAGACGTCCGGCTTGCCGCACTGAGCGTAGGCGTCGAGCAGGTCCATGAAGGGGCCGTGTTCGACCACATCGTGTTCGCCGTCGTACTCCCGAGGGCAATCCTCGGTGACCCAGTAGAGCCCGAGCGAGTGACGGTAGCGGAACACGCTACGGTCTTCATGGATGTAGTTTGCGGTCATCTCGTCTCTCCCTGCGGGCCAACCCCGCTGTTGGATTGACCATAGCTGATAGCGACTATCAGTCAACGGGCAATATGGCCCATCACGTATTATTTTCACCGTCAGTTTCGGCAAGGAGCCCTGACCAATGGCTACGTCTGGACAAGTCAATAAGGGCGGCATCGCCCCCGCAATCCCCTACGCTGGTGGATCGGTGTTCCACACTGGAGCCGCCGCCCCTCCGACGACCACGACCGGCACTGACGCCGTTCCGGTTATTACCGAGGAGTACGTGGCCGAGGTTCTGGTCCATCACAACTGCCTACTGACCGGCGTCTCGGTGCTGAACGGCTCGGCGGTGTCGGGCAACTACACCGTGATCCTGTACGACTCCAACGGCGCCATCCTCGCCAACAGCGCCAGCACGGCGCAATCTGGCACGGCGGCCTATCAGAAGGTTCCGTTCGCCACAGCCTACCAGGCGAAGGGGCCTGCCAAGTACTTCGTCGGCATCCAGATCGACAACACCACGGCCCGAATCCGCACCCACATCCTGGGCAACTTCGGCGCCAGCAAGAAGACGGGCCAGACCTACGGCACGTTGACCGCGCTGACCGCTCCAACCACGTTCACGACCGGCCTGGGGCCGATTGCGGACCTGTACTAACGAGGACGCATGTTCTTCAACCCTGACATGGACGCCCGCCTCCGCGACCTTCACCAGGCGCTGGAAGCGGGAGACGCTATTGAGGTTCAAAGCCTCCCGGCGTTTGAGCATCTATCCGCTCGCGTTCGTGTCAGGTTTGGAGAGCGCCAGTTCGTCCTTGCCAATGAGATGGCCTCGCAAGTGGCCGATCAGGTCGAGGCGAATGGGTGGCCGGTGTTCGCGTCGCGACTGAGGCCCGAGCAATGAGCGACGGTGAAAATACACCGGGAAAACACCGCGCGCTCAAGGAGCCGTGGAAAGAGGGCCAGAGCGGCAATCCCGCAGGCCGCCCGAAAGGCTCACGCAACAAACTCGGCGAAGCTTTCATCGAGGCGCTTCACGACGACTTCAACGCGAACGGCATTGTGGCCATCGAGACCATGCGCGCGGCTGATCCTGGCGGATATGTCCGCGTCATCGCTGGTCTGCTGCCGAAAGAGTTCAAGATCGAAACCACGAGCGACCTAACCGATGAACAGCTCGACGCTCGCATCCGCACCCTCGCCAATCTCGTTGAAATCGGAATTGGTCAGCCTGCTGGAGGAGCGGAAGCGTCGGAAGGATCGGCGACGGCTCACTGAGTACCGGCCTTACGCCAAGCAGCGTGAGTTTCACGCCAACGGCTCTATTCACCGCGAGCGCCTGCTTATGGCGGGCAACCAGCTCGGGAAGACCTTCTGCGGTGCGGCTGAAGCGGCCATCCACCTGACTGGCCAGTATCCCGACTGGTGGCAGGGCAGGCGGTTCGACCGGCCCGTAAGAGCCTGGGGCGGATCGAAGACGGGTGAAGTTACCCGCGACGGTGTGCAGCGTTACCTGATCGGCGAGCCCAAGGACGAGGGTCAGTGGGGCACGGGCATGATCCCGGCTGACAGCCTGCTGGATTGGGGCAGGCGTCAGGGTGTCGCCGATGCCCTCGACAACGCCATTGTGCGTCACTCGTCGGGTGGAACGTCAACGCTAGGCTTCAAGTCCTACGACCAGGGCCGGCAGAAGTGGCAGTCCGAGACGCTGGACTTCGTGTGGTTCGATGAGGAGCCGCCGATGGATATTTACATGGAAGGCCTGACGCGGACGAACGCAACGGGCGGCATGACCTTCATCACCTTCACGCCGCTTCTCGGCATGTCTGACGTGGTGTCGATGTTCCTGGGTGAGGAATGACCCGCTGCGTCACGCAGATGACGATTGACGACGCGGAGCACTACACCCCGGAGCAACGTGAAGCGATTATCGCGAGCTACCCCGCTCACGAACGAGAAGCGCGGATCAATGGCATACCGTCGATGGGTTCTGGCCGGGTGTTTCCGGTGGAAGAATCCCTGGTCACCATCGACCCATTCCCGATCCCGACGCACTGGCCACAGATCAACGGCATGGACTTCGGGTGGGATCACCCCTTCGCAGCGGTGAACCTCGCGTGGGACCGTGACGGAGACGTGATCTACGTCTGCAAGGAGTACGCCCAGCGCGAGACGACGCCGGTCAACCACGCAGCGGCAATCAAGCCGTGGGGAGCGTGGGTTCCGTGCGCCTGGCCGCATGACGGGCTGCAACACGACAAGGGCTCGGGCCAGAGCCTCAAGGACCAATACGAGGCGCAGGGCCTCAACATGCTGTCCGACAAGGCCACGTTCCCGGATGGGGGCAACGGCGTTGAGGCCGGCGTCATGGACATGCTGGACCGGATGCAGACGGGCCGCTGGAAGGTGTTCTCCACCTGCGGAGGCTGGTTCGGCGAGTTCCGGCTTTATCACCGCATCGACGGCCTGATTGTGAAGGAGCGCGACGACCGCATTTCGGCGTCCCGCTACGGCCTGATGATGATTCGCCACGCCATTACGAAGCCGAACATCGTTCCGCTCGTCATGCCCGATTTCGGAGTTGTCTGAACATGAACGCAAACGGCGGTATCCCGGTGTGGGAGCCCATCACGCCCCACGCCTCGACCGGACAGAACTACTACGGCGTCCTGTGTCTGACGGCGGGCAACTTCGTTTGGAAAAGCGAGGCGTCGGGCACTGAGATGACGCTGGCGATGACGGCGGGTCAGTACGTGCCGGGGCGCATCGTGCTGGTCAACACGACCTCGACGGGCACTTACGCGGGCGGCAAGGCCACCTAGTGCGCTACTCCGACGAAGACCTCCTGAAGCTCGTTTCCGAGGAGCGCAAGCGTTCCATCGGCTTCGGCGAGGGGGACAACGGCGAACTGATCGACGCGCGTGAGAAGGCCCTGGCCTACGCGAAGGGCGACATGGCCGATGTGCCGTCGCTGCCCAACCGATCGCGCGCTGTCGATACGACCGTGGCTGACGCCATCGAGACGGTGCTTCCTGACGTTATGGAGGTGTTCGTTGGCGGTGAGGATGTCGCTACGTTCGTGCCTCAAGGCGCTGAGGACGAGGACAAGGCGCAGGAAGAGACCGACTTCGTCAACCACATCATCTTCACCGAGAACGAGGGCTTCCTGACCCTCTACACGGCGATCAAGGATGCCTTGCTGACCCGCACCGGCATCATTCATTGGTGGTGGGACGAGGAGGAGAAGGCCGAGACGGTTGCGTCTGGCCTTGATCCGATGATGGCCCAGGTTGCGCAGATGGCGCAGCCGGGTGCTGAGATGCAGGAGAGCGAGGACGGGACGTTTGCCCTCGTCACCGCCAAGCTGCATGGCAAGGTCTGCATCAAGGCTGTGCCGTCCGAGGACTTCACGGTTGCCCCTGACACGGTGAGCCTGCGTGACGCCACCTATTGCGCCATGCGGGCGCGTGAGCGTGTGCAGGAGCTTATCGCCCGAGGCATCAAGCCTGAGCTTGCCCGCGAACTGAAGTCGTACACCTACCCCAACGGCACGATTGAGCAGGACCGCGACCACGCTGGCGAGAGTGACCGCCAATCGATGGACGGCGGCACTGGCGATCTGCGCTCGGTTGAGGTTCGCGCCCACTACATCCGCCTTCAGTCCGAGGAGGGTGGCAAGCTTGAGGTGTGGCGGGTCATCACCGATTCCGAGGAGCGCGTGCTTCTGGAAAAGGAGATGGTGGGCCAAATCCCGTTCGCAGCGGGTGCGCCGTACATCGTGCCTCACAGGTTCTACGGTGAAAGCGTCGCGGACAAGCTGATCGAGGTCCAGAAGATCAAGACCGCGCTTCTGCGGATGCTTCTGGATAGCGGCTATTTTGCGCTGAACCAGCGCAACGCCGTCAACATGAACGAGGCGACGGAGTTCACCGTCTCCGACCTCCTGCGCAATGAGCCTGGCGTGCCGATCCGCACCAAAGGTCCGACCGCGATTACGCCTATCAGTGCTGGCGCCCTGAACTTCGACGTGTTCGCGGCGATGGAGCATGTGGCGACCATGGCTGAGAGCCGTTCGGGCATCGTCCGCAACGCTCAGGGCCTGAACCCCGACACGCTGCACGACACGGCCAAGGGTGCGATGGCGCTGGTCCAGGCTGCGCAGAAGCGTATCCGCATGATTGCGCGGGTGTTTGCTGAGACGCTGGTTAAAGACCTCGTTATCGGCGTTCACTGGATGCTGCGTGAGTATAGCTCCGAGCAACACGCACCCTATTCCGCCAAGATGCGCAACCAGTGGAAGTCGGACATTGCGCCGTTCCAGTGGCCTGAGCGTCACGCGCTCACGGTGCATGTGGGCGTGGGTTCGGCAGGCCGTGACCATGACCTGATGATTGCCAACCAGCGTCTGGAATTGATGCAGTCGGCTATCGCGCTGCAAGGTGGGCTAGAGGGTCCGATCCTCGACGCCAAGAACCTGCACGAAGCGCTTGAGGAGTGGGAGCGCGCGGCGGGGTCGAAGAAGGCGTCGAGCCTGTGGCAAGACCCGAAAGACCCCGAGGCGACCAAGCCTGAGCCAAAGTCCGATCCCGAGGTGGAGAAGGCCAAGGCTGAACTGCAACTGAAGCAGCAGACAGCGCAGGCCGAACAGCAACTTCAGCAGGCCAAGCACCAGGCGCAGCTACAGGCGGACGGCCAGAAGGCCCAGAACGACCACAGCCTCGCGATGGCCCGTCTTGAAGCCGAGATGACCATGCAGCGCGAGAAGGTGGGCGCTGAACTGGAACTGAAGCGCCAGACCACGGAAGCCGAACTGGCGATGAAGCGGGAGCTGCTTCAGGCCGAACTTCAGATGAAGCGTGAGACGGCTTACCTCAACGCCGACGTGGCCCGTGAAACCGGGATGGCGAAGGCGCAGGCGTCCTCGGGTGTGTCTGACGTGCAGCCGGGGGGTGACCCCGGATGATTGACGACGACACCGCAGCCGCCAAGGGCCGTCGAGCCCTCGGTGAGATGACCGAACTTCAGGACGTGTTCGCCAAGCTGGAAAGCGCCGTCTTCCGCGCCCTTCAGGAAACCCCCATCGGGGCCGACGTGAAGGTCCAGAACCTCCACAAGACGCTGCACAACCTGGCCGCAATCCGTCAGGCGATGCAGGAAGTCGTAGACAACGGGAAGATGGCCGAGGCGGCGATCTCCTTGGCCGGGCTCACCCGCCAAACCTAACCCCTGAAACTGCCAATAGGCTTTTGAATGTCCGAAGCTCCCACCCCGGAGAGCGGCCCGCTGTCTGTTGACCAAGCGGTTGCCGCGCTGACCCCCGAACCTGTGGAGCAAGCCGCTCCCGAAGCGCCCGTAGAGGCCGCTGCGGAGCCTGTAGAGATCGAGGGGGAGGCCAGTGCCCCCGAAGAACCGACCGACGAGGCCGAAACGCCCGCCGAGCCGGATGAAGCTGAAGCGGAACCCGAGGCCGTCGCGCCCGTCGATCCGCCGAAGTACTGGTCACAGGACGCCAAGGCGAAGTTCGCTGAACTCCCCCCCGAACTGCAAGCCGTCGTGCTTGCGCAGGAAGGGCCGAGGGAAGAAGCCGCCGCCAAGGCCAAGGCCGAAGCTGCCCAGCAGACCCAAGCCGCACAGGCGGAAGTCGCCAAGGTTCAGCAACTCGCTGACCACCTGAACGGCTTCCTCCCGCAAGCCATCGAAACCTTCAAGTCCAAGTGGGGTGATGCCCCCGACTGGATGGCCTACGCCACCGAGTACGGCGCTGAGGCGATGATTGTCGCCAAGGTCCAGCACGAACAGGAACTGGCGCTGCTTCAGCAGACCGCCCAAGCGACTGAACGTGCCACGGAAGCCGCTCGCGAAGCCGCCGTGAAGGTAGAGTTCCAACGACTGGCCGAGATTGCCCCCGAGCTTGCCGACCCCGTCGAGGGTCCGAAGCGCCGGACGGAAGTCACGCAGTTCCTCATGTCCGAAGGCCTCGCGGCTGACGACATTCGGAACATCACGGCTGTTGAAATGGCGCTCGCCAACGATGCGTTGCAGTGGCGGAAGGCTCAAGCCGCGCTCAAGGCCCGTCCGACCCCGAAACCCGCTCCTGTCGCGGCTCAACGGTCCCCGGTTCGTCCAGCCGCCGCCGTACAGGCCCCCGCACAACGCAGCGCTTCACAGATCGCCAACCGCTACGCGCAGACGCGCTCGGTGGATGATGCTGTCGCGCTGCTCCTTGCCCGAAAGGCTTAGGACCCATGACCGCTCCTACCAACACCATCACCGGCGCCACCCCCAACATCGGCGTCCGCGAGGACCTGGAAGACACGATCTATCGCGTCGCCCCGGAAGAAACCCCGTTCATCTCCAACATCGGCACCAAGAAGGCTTCGGCGACCTACCACGAGTGGCAGACCGAAACCCTCGCCTCGGCTGTCGCGACCAACGCCCAGCTTGAAGGTGACGACTACACCCTCGGGGCCGGCAACCTGACGACCCGCGTGGGCAACACCCTCATGATCCTGGCGAAGGCCGGGGGCGTGTCGGCCACGCAGGAAGTCGTGGACAAGGCCGGTCGGGATTCGGAACTGGCTCGTCAGAAGGTCCTGAAGACCATCGAGATGAAGCGCGACCTCGAAACCCGCGCCATCGGCAACTACGCCGCTGTTGCGGAATCGGGCGCCACGACCCGCAAGCTTGGCGGGATGCTGGCCTGGATCACCTCCAACGACAGCCGGGGCTCCGGTGGTTCGGACGGCGGCTTCTCGGCCTCGCCCGGTCCTGCCGCTGCCACCAACGGCACGCAGCGCACCTTCACCGAGGCGCTCGTCAAGTCGGTGTGGGCGACCATCTTCACCAACGGCGGCAAGCCTACGCAAGCCTACATGTCCGGCACGCACAAGCAGCAGTTCTCGGCCTTCACCGGTATTGCTGACATCCGTTCCGAAGTGTCGGGCAAGGGTATGGCGACCATCTATGGCGCCGCTGACGTGTACGTGGGCGACTTCGGGGCTCTGACCCTGATCCCGCACGCGTATGGCCTGACCCGCGACTGCGTGCTGGTGGACCCGAAGATGGCCTCCATCGCCACCCTGCGCGGCGTGTCGTCCAAGGCGCTCGCCTCCTCGGGCGACAACGAGAAGTTCCTGCTCACGATGGAAAAGACCCTCGTCGTCTCCAACGAGAAGGCTCACGGCGTCATTGCCGACCTGACCTAACCTCCCTGAACTAGGGGTCGCTCCGTCGTGGGCGACCCCGTCTTTTTGAGGACTACATGGCAATATCCCGAGCCTCTGCGAACGCCATCGCGGCTGAAGAAGAAGCCAAGATCAACGCGCTGAAGAAGCGCGCGGCCCGCCAGGCGGCGGCGCTGCAAGTGGAGGGCGCTCCTCCTGTCGAAACGGTGACGTGCCGGGTGCTGAAGGCCGGGGATGGCCGTATCAGCATGGGTGTGCATATCGCCTCCATCGGTGACGCCTTCTACGAGAAGGGCGAAACCTTCCAGGCCCCCATCGACCTGGCCACCGGCCTTGAAGACCGGGGCTACGTCGAGATTCAGGACGCTCCGAAGTCCGATGTCTGATCGGAACTTCCTGTTTCGGTCGAGCGCCGGCATCGACCACTGGCTGGTGACGGACGGCAATGACAGCCGCTTTGAATCCACGCAGCCGGTGGACGATATCCTCGACCGAAACAAGGCTATGGCGACAGAGAACGACGGCTATTCGCAAAGCCGCGAACTGCGCCGCGTGGCCTCTGTCCCCTACATCATCGCGCTGAAGTGGTTGAACGAGGAGGGCTGGTGGATGTTTGACCCCGAACACGCCGACAAGCTGGCCGCCAAGCTCAATAGCTCCGACTGGCAGCACCTTCGCACCGCTGATGGCCGTCTCGGCGTCTCCAATGGGGTGATGCGCTAATGGCTCTCACCACCTATGGCGGCCTCATCACCGCTCTGCCCCTGTGGGCCACGTACACCGATCTAAGCGCCGCTCAGTTGGCCGACTTCGTGACGTGGGCCGATCAGGAGATCGCGCGCCGGCTGCGGTCGAACGTACTCCTGGCCTCGACCTCGCTCACCCTGTCTGCCGAGACGATTGCACAGCCGACCGGGTTTCTGGCCTTCCGCCGCCTCTACCTCGACACGTCGCCTCGCCGGGTGATTGCGACCGTCTCGCCCGAGGGCGCAATGGACCTGTCGGCGCAGTTTGCGTCCAGCACCTACCCGACGCACGTCGCGGTGGAGGGCTCGCTACTGCGGTTCGCCCCGGTCCACACCGGGACCACCACGACGGCGACGGCGCTCTACTACAAGCGCCAGACCGCGATGAGCGGCGACAGCGATACGAACGTGGTCCTGACGGCATACCCCTACCTGTACCTCTACGGCGCGCTTGAGGCCCTGTTCAGCTTCAAGGAAGACGACAACATGGCCGACCGCTACGGCCAGAAGTTCGGCGCGCTGATTGAGGACATCAACAACCGCGACGCCAAGGACATGATGAGCGGTCCGATCCAGTCGGCTCCGTATCCGGGTGGGGTGATCTAGTGACCCTCCCCATCGGCGGCATCCCCGCCCAGGTGGCGGCGTACCTTGAGGAACTGGAGGGCCGGGTTTCGCTCCTTGAGAACCCGACCTCTCCGGTTCGCGTGCCAGCCTTCACGACCGCAGGGATGCCCTCGGCGGCGACCTACATTGGCTGCGTCATCAGGAACACGACAATCAATATCCTTGCGCACAGCGACGGGACCAACTGGCGGCGCCAGGACACCGGGGCCACGATATGACCGACACTCCGTCAAGCCGCCTTCGCCTCCGCGTTCAGGAGACGGGCACCAATGTCAACACCTGGGGCGCCCTTCTCAACGTGGCCCTGCAACTGGTGGATGACGCCGTTGCGGGTGTTGCGAGCGTCACGCTCACCGCGAATTATTCGCTGACCTCGACCAACTACGTCGAAGACGAAGCGCGCAAGGCCATCCTGAAGTTCTCGGGAACGGGTTCCTACACGGTCACCATTCCGAGCGTGTCGAAGGCCTATATCGTCTGGAATAACACTTCCGGCACCCTGACCATCACGGCGGGCGCTGGAACCACGGTGGATATCGACACCGGGGATATCGTCATCGTGTTCTGTGACGCGGTGAACGTGAAGACCATCGGCTATGGCGGACTGTCGCTGAAGGCGTACATCGCCGCTGCGGCGCTGACGGCGACGGGCACGCTTCCGGCCACCACGGGCAACGAGGGCAAGGCCCTGATCGTGCGCTCTCTGGCCGCAACGTGGGACCGCCTCGCGACCACGGACCTCTCCGACTACTCGACAAACGTGCTGGGCAAGCAAGTCGCCCTCGCAGTGGCCTTGTGAACCCGAACTAGGAGCCCTGACCAATGGCACTCACCGCCAATAGCATCATGACGCCGCAGGCTCCCAAGTCGGGCTCCTGCGCGCTGACGACCGCCAACACCACGTTCACCACCACGCCGACCAACACCGTGCTTCTGGTTACGGCGGGGGCGAATGGCTCGCGCCTGACCAAGCTGGAGTTCGTCCCGCTGGAGAACGTCACGGCCAACGCCCTCCAGTGGTACCGCTCCACGGACAGTGGCACGACCAAGTACCTGGCCGGCATGGCGCTGGGCGGCTCCGACACGGTGAGCGGCACGGATGCGGCGACCACGGTGAGTGGCGGCTTCTCCGACGATGCGCCGATGATCCTGCAAGCCAACGAGCGCATTTACGTCGCGACGGGCATTACCAAGGGCTACCACGTCAACGCCGAATGGTCGGACTACTAGCCCATGATTGCGCAGAAGCTCCGGGGCTTTGTCGGCCAGCAGATGAGCGGCGGGCGCAAGTCCGTCAGCCCTGTCGTCTACAGCTATCCGCCGGGCTCCTACACCTTCACGGTTCCGAAGAACGGCTGGTATCGCTTTTACGCCCTTGGCGGCGGCGGCGGCGGCCAGATCGCGGGCGTTCCGGCTGGATCGGGTGCGCTGGTCGTCGGCGACCGCGCGCTGGTCAAGGGCCAAGCTGTCTCTATCGTGGTTGGCAACGGCGGCGATTCCAACGTGGACGGCGCAGCCTCAACGATGACCTTTCCGACCGATGTTGTGACGGCGGGTGGCGGTGTCGCTGGCGCCACTGGCGGCGCGGGCGGGACTGCGGCCAGCACGAACAACCTTGATCGCCTCTACAACGGCAGCGCCAAGGAAGTGGCCGGCGGTGGGACCAATGGCGGGGCCTCGGGCGCGGGCTTGGGCGCGGGCGCTCCAGGCTATGACGGCTACCGGGGCGGGGACGGCGGAACCAGCCTTCTGAAGGCCGCGCGCGGCGGCGGGGGATACACCTCCACGGCCTATGTCGCGGGCGGTGACGGGGACGTGCTCATTCACCAGATCAGGCTGCGGCCCTAGGCTCCACCACGGCGATAAAGCCGCCGTCCGTCGCTTGGGTCTGGATGACGCGAAAGTGGGCCTCCAGCCTCGGCAACCACCACTCCAGAGGTTCCTGTATCAGGTGCGCGTTACGGCCATCGGCCAGCACCTTTCGGGCCGGTCCTGTGTGGATCGTGAAGAACCCGCGAACCGTCGTCACCCGGCGCAGATCATCGAGAACCGCCCCAAGGTGGTCGGGCTCGATATGCTCCAGAACGTCGATGCAGCACACCAGATCGGCGGGCAGGGGCGCGCCATACTCAGGAAACGCCGGATCGTAGGGGCGATAGTCAACCACCACCCCAGCGGCTTCCAGACCCTTCCGCAGGTTCTGCTTTCCGGCGCCGTAGTCGGTCACTGACCGCACTCCAAACGCCTCGATGAGCTTGCGAACGGACCCGACGAAGCCAAGCGAGGCCACCCCGTAATCGGGGCTCTCGTGAAGCGCCCTTTGCAGGGCGCGGTAGTCCTCAGAGATCAACACCTAACCACCCTACCACGGGAGGCTGATAATCAAACGCCCACTCGAAGTGCCACCCGGATTAAACACCGACGACACCGCATATGCAGCCTCTCCCGCATGGGCTGACGGCTCCAACGTGCGGTTCCGCCTTGGCCGTCCGCAGGTGATTGGCGGGTGGGAGTCCATCGTCTCCAGCACGCTGACCGGCGTTTGCCGGACGGTGTTCAACTGGACCGACAACAGCAACACCCTGACCATCGCGTTCGGCACGCACTCGGCACTGCAACTGTACCAGGGCGGGGCGCTCTACACGATAACCCCCTCGTCAGGCTTCACGGCAGGCCAGATCGACGGCACGGGCTCCACGGGCTACGGAACCGGCGCATGGGGCGGTGGCGGCTATGGCTCCCCGTCCTCGACGGACTATTTCCCCCTGACGTGGAGCTTCGGAGCCTACGGCCAAACCCTGATCGCGTGCCCCCGAGGCCAGCCGATCTTCCAGTGGTCGAACAACACCGCATCTGTAGCGGCCACGGTCACGAACGCCCCGGCTGTCGTCACCTATTGCGGTGTTGCCCCCACGCGGCAAATCTTCGCGTTCGGGTGCAGCGAGGAAGTGTCGGGCACCTTCAACCCCCTCTGCATCCGCCATTCCAGCATTGCTGACGCGACCGACTGGACCACGACCAGCTCGTCAGCCTCCACGGCGCGCGAGTACGTGCTTCCCGGTGGCGGGCGCATCGTCGGCGCGCGTCTGGTGGGCCGCTTCTGGCTGGTCTGGACCAATCACGGCCTATGGCTCGGCACCTACTACGGCCAGATCGGCAAGGTGTGGTCCTTCGACAAGGTCGGCGACAAGTGCGGCCTCATCGGGCCCAACGCCGCCGTCATGCTGGGTTCAACTGCCTATTGGGTCAGCCCTGACCGGCAGTTCCACGCCTACACCCTCGGCGGGGCTGTCTCCCCCATTGCTTGCCCCATCCGTGAGGAGTTCGGGGACAACCTGGCTGCCTCTCAGGGTGACAAGGTGGTTGCCTCCTCCATCGCTGAATATGGCGAAATCCGGTGGGACTATCCCGACAGCCGTGACGGCTACGAGAACAGCCGATATGTCGCGATTGCGGTTGAGGGGCCGGACGCGGGGAGCTGGTACAAGGGCGTAATGGCCCGAACCGCCCTGTGCGACGCGGGCCCGTCCTCCTACCCCATCGGCGTGACCTATGCCGGCCAGCCCTATTGGCAGGAAAAGGGCAACTCCGCTGATGGTGGTGCGCTCGTCTCCTACATCGAGACGGCGGATATCTACCTCGATGAGAACCTTGTCTGGCTGACCCGCTCGGTCTGGCCCGACATTGCAGATCAGGTGGGCCCGGTATCGCTCACCGTGACGACGCGGTTCTTTCCGCAGGGCGATGCGACCTCCTCGGCCACCTACATGGTCGCGGCGGGTCAGGACACGGTCGATTTCAAGACGAAGGGCCGCCTGTTCCGCTTCCGCTTCGGGGGCGATAGCGCGCCTTCCTACTACCGCCTTGGTCGGATGCTGATCGACGGCAAGCCGGCGGGCCGCAAGTAGTGTGGGCCAAGTGTCGGGATTGGCTTCTGCCGATCATGGTGGACACGACCGAGGCTGAAGTCCTGGCCGACCTACAGGCCAACCGCGCTCAGCTCTGGATGGGGGAGGGGGCCGCGATGGTCCTGCAACTCCTGCGTCCTCCTCCGATCCTGCATATCTGGCTCGCAGGCGGTGAGATGGGCGGCCTCCTCGACATGCGCGGCGGAATGGAAGCGTGGGCTCGCTCTCAGGGGTGCGAGGCCGTGACGATCAATGGGCGCCGTGGATGGGACCGGGTGCTTAAGCCCTTCGGCTACGTGCCGGACGGGGAAGAATTGCGGAAGGCGCTGTCATGAAGAAGTCCAAGACCAAAAGCACCACCAACCAGACCACCCACATGACGCAGACGCCGAATAACCCTGAGTGGGTTACGAGTGGCCTGCAAGGCATTGGGGGGCAGATCAACGACCTGTCGAAGGCCGACCCCTATTCGTTCGTTGCCGGTCCCGATGCGCTGCAAACGCAGGCTGGCGCGAGCGCGGCAGGCCTGACCACCTCTCCGAATTACGGCAGGGCCACGGACATTCTCGGCGGCGTCGCATCGGCTGGCCCCTCGACGGTGCAGGCGGGTGACATTGCCGGCGGCATCTCGCAGTTCATGAACCCGTATCTCAAGGACGTGGTCGATACGTCCCTGGCGGACTACAACCAAGGGGCCGGCTACACCCGAGCGGAGAACAAGCTTTCCCTCGCCGGGGATTCCACCTTCGGCGGCTCCGGTGGCGCAATTCAGACCATGCTCTCGAATGACGCCATTGACCGTGGGCGCGGTACGCTTTCGGCGGGCCTCCGTTCGGGCGCCTACGACCGTGCGGCGGCTCTGGCGGCTCAACAAGCCCAGATGCAGCAGCAGGCCAGCCTTGCCAACGGCCAGTTCAACGAACAGGCCCTCTCGCGTCAGGGCGGGGCGGCTGTGGACATGGCCGGCATCGGCCAGGCGCAGGGGGCCGATCAGCGGTCCAACATCTCCACGCAATCCAGCATTGGCGACATGCTCCAGCAGCTTGCGCAGACGCGGGCCACGGCCCCGCTGTCGCTTCTCGGGACGCAGGCTTCGCTCATGAGCGGCCTGCCCCTCAACCTGCTGAACGGCCAGACGCAGGACGGCACGATGAGCGGGACCAGCACCAGCAAAACGACCCTCTCCGACCCGATGAGTGGACTTGGCGGGCTTCTGTCAGCGGGCGGTTCTCTTGCGTCGGGTCTAGGCTCTCTCGGCCTCAGCTTCGCCAAAGCGAAGGGCAAATAACGATGGGCATTTTCGGCAACTTGAACCCTGACCGGATGATGATGCTTGGGGCGACGCTGAAGGACACCGGAAACGCTCTCCGGGGTGAGGACAGTGACGCCATCATGAAGATGCAGGCGCTTCTTGCCCAACGTCAGCAGCAGGCAAACAAGCAACAGTTTGCGCAGATGCTGTCCGGTCGCCTTGGCCCTCAGTACGCCGAAACCCAAGGCGCAGGCGCTGCCATTCAGCAGCCATCGATGCCGGGGATGCCGCAGGCCGAGGCCGCACCCGACTATCAATGGCAGGCACCGCAGCGCACGTCTAACGGCCTCGACATCAACAGCCCTGATCTCCCAATGCTCGCCATGCAGGCGAAGGAAGCTGGCTACGATATGAGCGGCCTTCTGGACGTGATGAAGGCGCAACAGCCCAGCATCCAGTTCGCTCCAGACGGGACGGCGATCAACAACAAAAACCCCCGATATGAGGGCATGGTCTTCCCCAAAATGGGCGACGGCATCGTGTCGCAGCGCAATGCAGCGGGGCAACTGACCAGCGCGTCAGCGGTCCCCAACTATGCCGAAGCGCTGGCGGGTATTGAGGGGGCTAAGGCCGGGGCCATTGCCAGAGCGCAGTCCCCCTATGAGTTTCAGCTAATTCCCACCGAGAACGGTGCTCCGGGCCTTGCGGCAAAGTCAGCCATCGTCGGCGGCGTATTTACTGGACAGTCGCCCGACGCCGCTGCGGCAGCGAAGATCAGGGCGGAAGCGGGCGCCACCCGCGACGTGGAGATGCCGGCCAAGATTGCCAACATCTCAAGCCAGCTTCAGACGCTTGGCTCCATGAAGGAGCTGCTGCCCAACGTCATCTCCGGTTTTGCCGCTGGGCCGATGTTGCAAGTGGCTCGGGTCAAAGCGGCGACGGGCGACCCAAAGGCCATTGCTCAGGTCAAGGCGACGGAAACCTTCATCAACCAGGGTCGCCAACTCGTTACGGGCATCATCAAGCAGTTCGGGGCGAACCCGACCGAAGGCGAGCGCAAATACGCCGAAAAGATGGCCGGGGCCGATGCGGAACTGAACCCGGAAACGTTGGCTGAGGGTATCCGGCTGGCCGAACAGAAGGCCTACCGCGACCTCCAGACGATCCAGAACGGCGGACGCGCTGAGATGCCTGCGGCCAAGCCCGCCCCGCCGACTGCCGCAGCGCGAACCCGCAATGAAATCTACCAGACCCCGCGCGGCCCCCTGCGCTGGACCGGAACCGGATGGGTGCAGCCCTAATGGCAGAGATGACCGACGCCGAAGTCTTCGGCACGCCCTCGCGCGGTCCTTCGGCTCCCCGTCTTCCGCGCGGCCTGCGCAACAACAACCCCGGCAACATCGAAGACGGCCCGTTTGCGCGCTCAATACCGGGCTACCAGGGCTCGGATGGGCGGTTCGCGGTCTATGACAGCATGGACAACGGAAAGTCCGCCCACGCGGCCCTCCTGCGCTCCTACGGGGGCAAGGGGATCAACACCGTGGAAGGCGTCGTGAACCGTTGGGCTCCTCCGAGCGAAAACGACACGGCGTCCTACGTCAAGTTCGTCTCGCAGAAGATGGGCGTTGATCCGCGCGCTCCCCTCGACATGAACGACCCCAAGGTGCTTTCGGCTCTCGCTGAAGCGCAGGCCCAACGTGAGAACGGAGCCGCCGCCATGCCGAACGCTCGCGAAATGTCCGACGCGGAAGTGTTCGGGACCGCCAAGCCCGCTCCCGCATCAGGCCAACCCGGCGCGGCTCCCATGCCGCAACGGCCCGCGCCTGCCTTGCCGGGGTTCCGTCCGGTTCCCGCTACCGTCGCGCCTCCGCAAGTCTCGCAGGGCCTCGGCTTCGCCAAGGGCCTCGCACACGTTGGCGACCGCATGGCGCAGGGTTTGGAGTTCGCGGCGGACAAGGTCGGGCTCGCTCAGCCGATCAACGCCATGAACGCCGCTCTGGGCCTGCCGTCCAACGATCAGGCGGCGGCCAGCCGCGAAGCGTTCCTGGCGTCGCAGAAGGCTAAGGGCATCACCCCCGGCAAGATCGGTGAGTTCGGCGGGTCGGTTCTCGGCACAGCGTGGATTCCGGGCGGGCCATTGGCTCAGGGAGCCTTGGGAGGCGTCCTGACGGGCCAAGCAACCGACGCCAAGGGTCTGGCAGGGGAAGCGGCTATCGGGGGCGCTGTGGGCCGTCTGACGGCTGGCGCGAGCGATGCCCTGCAACTCGGCGCGCGCAAGGTGCTGTCGAAGGCTCCGCAGATCATGAATATTGCGGGCCTCAAGAAGGGGTATCAGGACGCCTACAAGGCGGTAGATGCCTCCGGCTTTGCGTTCCCCAAGGCGCAGGTTGAAGGTCTAGTGAACGGCCTTGAATCCACCATGAAGGGCCGCGCCCTGAGCAAGACGGCGCGGGGCGAGGCTGGCAGCGTCATCAACGATATCCGCAAGTTTGTCCGCGACAACGGCGACGTTTCCGTCTCGCAGATGGAAGCCTTTCGCCGCGATATCTACGACGCCCTTGTCAAGAAGGGCGGGGACACTGGCGCGCTCGGTGGAGCCTTCCGGGGTAAGATCGACGAGCTGATGGACAGCGTCCCGAACCCCGACCTCAAGCGTGGCCGCGAACTCTACAAGCGCTGGACGACGGCGGACTTTGTGAACCGCGCGTCAAAGAGCGCCGACCGGGCCGCAGAACAGACCTACGGCGGAGACTATGGCCGCAAGGTCAAGGACCGTCTCGCTCCGCTGGTGGATGAGATGAAGCCCACCCGCAACATTCGCGGCGCCACGCCTGACGTTATCGCCGGGATTGAAAAGGTGGTTCGCGGCTCCAAGACGCAGAACCTCGCCAGCACGCTTGGCGGGATGACCGACGTTCGCCGGATGGGTGGGAAAATCCTGCAAGGCTCGCTTGGCGCTATGACTGGCATGGGGGCGGCTGGTACTGCGGGCGCTACCCTGTTGCCGTCGCTTGCGATCCAAGGCGCTGTTGCTGGCGGCGGCGCTGGCCTGACTGCTACGTCCTCCGCAATTGCCCGAAAGAACGTGAGCGACCTTATCCGCCTCATCGCGGCGGGTGGGTCGAAAGAAGGCCTGAAGCGCGTCCCGACGAGGGCATCTCAATCCGTCGAGACGGCTATCGCCAGGTACGCCCGCCCCGCTCTGGTAGCAGGTGCAGTGCCAGCCCTAGCCGCCGCACGCAGCGACCCCAGAACCAAGCCGAAGAAATAGCCCAGCGCCATAGCGCGGGGATCAACGAGCGTATCAACGCCACCGTTGCAGCGACAGCCGCGATCCACAGCGGCGACCCAGGCTCAAATTCCATGAGCCCACCCTACCACACATCACCGATGAGGCCACTATGGCGCTTGGACTGTCCCTGAGCCTTTCGACCCCGCGTGGGGGGAGTGCGGCTCCCACCTACTCTGCGCCGTTTCAGGACAACTTCGTAGGCGCTGCCGCCGACATCAACGGCAGGACCGTTGACGGCAAGACGTGGGGCGCGAGCAACTACACGGGCGGCGCGCTCACGATCTACAAGACTGATGGCTCTGGCTACGTCACCGGATCGGGCACGTCGGGCCAGAAGACCGCGTCCTTCGTCCACTACACCCAGGCCCCGGCCGGGAACGACGAGTGGGTCAGCCGCCGCTATGCGGGGGCCACGCTCAACTTCGCCGGCGTGCATGACCACCTGACCACGGGCGCCCTGTCGACCGACACCCACCGGATTCAGATTCTCTGGTCGGGCGGCGGCAACGATGGCGCCATCACCCTCACGCCGGTGATTTCCGGTGTCGCGCAGAGCACCACGGCGGCGAACATCGCCGATGACGTTCTGATGCTGGCCGGCGATGTGGTTCAGACGCGCTACCGCCTCTCGGGCGGCAACATCGTCGTGGACACTTATCACAACGGCTATCTGTGCCAAACAGGCCTGAACCTGACCGGCTACAGCTTCCCGGCCTTCACCCACAAGCACGCCCTCGGCGGCGTCGGCACGTTCCCGGCCTCCAGCATTGACGACATGCAGGTTGGCGACCCGCTGACCCACGGGATGCTCTGCCTGAACCACCCCAACCGCATCGCCCAGAAGAACGCCAACGGCGATGTCGTTCTGCGGTTCGCGGGCGAGTACACCCTGACCGCCCCGGCCTCGCTGAAATACACGCTCTACAACTCGGCGACCAAGGCGGCGGTCACCGGCCACACCGACCAGACGGTGGCGAGCCTTGTGACGGGTAGCGGCCTGTTCACCGGGCAGAGTCAGACCATCGCCTCCGCTGACGTTCCGGCGACCTTTGAAGTCTACGTCTATCGCGGCGACATGGCGAGCGGATCGACGCTCGGCGGTTCGTGGTCCCCCATCATCAAGGCGGGCCACGTCCTCATCACCAACGGCCAGTCCGTTAACGTGCGCCGCTTCAAGACCACGGCCACCGCGACCGCTGCCCAACCGACCGACGTGTGGATTTCGGATGGCTCCATCGAGATTGTCTCGACCTCGCTGCTGTCGAGGTTCAACCGCGCGCCGGTCAACACCTCAATGGCGCAGATGGGCCAGCGGTGGCGGACGAAGGTAGCGGGTTCCGTTCCTCTGACCATGATCCGGGGAGGGCAGGGCGCGACCAAGATCGCCGAGCGCCAGCCGCTCGCAGCGGGCGGCTACTACGAGCGCCTTGTGGAAGGCCTGAAGCGAGCGGGCGACAACGCGCTTTGGTATCTGGAGAAGTCCGGCGAGTACGACGTGGCGAGCGCCGACCGCGCGACCTACAACGGCTATCTGAACACCATCATCGACGCGCTGGAAGCCCGCATCGGCCACACGCTGACCGTGATGCTGTCTCCGGTCGGGTCTTATCAGTCAGCGGTCGCCGGCACGATCACCGATTGGGAGGCTATGCGCTTCCAACAGTGGCTGCTGATCCAGAACAGCCCCACCCGCTACAAGCAGGGCTCTTGGACCCACGACATCCAGCACGCTTCGGGAGACGCCTACCACCACAGCGTGGCGGGTGACGAAGAACAGGGCGTCCGCGACATTGACGCGTGGGCCTATCATCTCGGCGAGCAATCCTTTGGGCGGTTCGGGCCGTCGATCGCCAGCATCGTGCGCAACAGTTCGACCCAGGTGACGGTGACGTTCAACCTGAATGGCGCGGCGTCGATGCAGATGCGCAACGCCGGCGCGACGCTCGGCCTGGGCGGGACGGCGGACTACCGGGGCGGCCTGCGGTTCGCGGCGGCCTCGACCTTCGCCACGCCGCTCAATCCCACCTCGATCGTCGACAACGGGATCTCCGGGAGCACCTGGAGCTTCACCTTCAATTTCGCCGCCAACAGTTTCCCGACCACGGCCTACGTCTCCGGCCCCTACGGCGCGAACCCGTTCAACCCGGAGAACAACACCACCATCAACAACGCCCTGGCGGCCAACGCGGTCATTCTGGAAGGCCTCTACACCGGGGATAACGCGGTGGCCGTTCAGCCCTACTATCAGACCAGCGGCGTCAACTATCTGAGCGCCAGCTAGTGCTGACCTCCGCCACCTTCCCCGCAGCCCTGACCGCTGCCACGGCGGGTTCTGTCCTCGAATTGGGACCGGGGGCTTACGGCAACCTCGTCATCTACAACCGGACGTTCCCCGACCGGCTGACGATCAAGGCGGCTGATCCGGCAAGCCCTCCGGTGTTCAACTCGGGCCTTCTGCGGAGTGTGGACGGCGTGAGCCTGGAGGGCCTGTCCTTCGCCTTCCAGCCGACGATGACGACGCCGGAAAATCAGAACGTGGTCGCCATCGAGGCGTCGAAGAACATCACGCTAACCGGCTGCAAAGTCTCGGCGGGCATGGCGATCAACGGCGTTCCCGAGACGGCGACGGTAGGGGACGCGTTCGGCACGGTGACCGGCTGGCCGCTCGGGCGTGGGGTCTATGTCCAACTGTCGTCGGGCGTGACGATTGCCGGCTGCGAGGTCTGGAATGTGCAGCGGGGGATTGCCTTCTACAAGGCGGTCGGCCTGACCATTGAAGGAACCTACGTCCACGACGTTCGGCGGACCTTCATCCTCGGAGACGCCTGCGACCTGACCATCCGGGGAAACCGGCTGTGGGGCTCAAAGCCGTGGCGCTGGGGTCAGACGCCGATAGGGGACCACGGGGACTTTATCGCGCTCTACCCCTCCAACCTCGGGCCCATGTCCAACGTCGTGATTGCGGACAACGTCTGCGAGCAACGCCCTGACGGAGCCGCCATCCTCGGCTTTACGATGGCGAGCATCAACGGGCTGGACGTGCGCGGAAACGTCATTTCCGGCTCCGACCATCAAGGCTTTGTCGCAACCGCTGTTACGGGCCTGAAGCTGTACGACAACCGCTTTACCGGACGGGCGCAAATCCTCCTGCGTCTCGGGACCGTTGGCGCGCGTGGGGCGAACAACCTGTACGCCGGATATGCCGACTACTCCAAAGGGACCGGCGACAACCAGATTGCGCCGTCTGGCTACGTAGCACCTCCCCCGCCACCCGATCCAAGGGACGTGCGGATTGCGGCGCTTGAAGCCGACCTGGCCTCGGCCCTCGACCGCCTCGCACAGATCGCAGCGATAGCCGTCTGACGAAAGCGGCCCGCCCGGTGTGGTTCAGACACCGGGCGGACCCGACCCCATGGAGAGGGCCGCCCGTCGCGACGGTGGGTCATGTGTCCACGGGAAGCTTAACAACTCAACACCGGGCATGGAGCCGATAGAGTGAGTGACACACGACAAACCGTGGCCGGGGCATATGCCAAGATTGAGGGTCACGAGGAACTCTGTGCAGAGCGGTACGCGGTCATAGCGTCAACACTCGGCGAGCTGAAAGGTGACGCGCGCGAGCATCACAAATTGCTCTGGTCAATCCTGCTGTCGTTCGCCGGGTTCATGGCCGTGACGCTGGTCACGATCCTTCTCAACGCCGCCAAGCTGATCGGGGACTGACCATGACCGACGAAACCAAACCCATCACCGTTAAGGCCACCGCAACCCCCGTGGTGATGAGCGAGGGCGGCAAGCTGATCGCCGTCGCCGGGTTCGCTGTTGTCGCTGACCGCTTCATGCACTCCGAGACTGCTATCATTGCCGTTATGGCGGCCTCTGGCGCCATCCTGACGCTTGTCTGGGGCCTGTGGCACCGCCTGCGTTCCTGGGGCGCCCTGCGCTATCTGGCGAGCCTTGTTGACGACGAGGTTGCCACGGTCGGGAATCCCAAGTGAGCGCCACCTATCGGCCTGACCCCCGCCCTCGGGTTCTGGTCAAGGCCAACGTCGGCAAGGCGGCTGGCGGCCTCGCTGCGGCCCTCGCCCTTGCAATTCCCGTCGTCGCTCAATGGGAGGGTGAGCGCCGGGTGGGCTACTTGGACATTATCGGCGTCCCCACCTACTGCTTCGGCGGTACGGGGCCTGAAGCCGTTGTCGGCAAGCACTACACCGCTTCCGAGTGTCGCACGCAGCTCGCCCAAGACGCAATCGATCACGCCAAGCCCCTTCAGAGGTGCATCACGCGCGAACTGCCTCCTGAGGTCTTCGCGGCGTTTATCTCCCTCTCCTACAACATCGGGCCGGCTGGCGTCTGTCGGTCCTCCGTCGTGCGCTACGCCAACGCGGGCGATCTGGCCTCGGCGTGCGCCTCCATATCCAAGTTCAACCGGGCAGGGGGCAAGGTCTATCGGGGCCTTGTGAACCGCCGAGCGGCTGAACGTCGCCTGTGTGAGCGCGGCCTATGAGCAGGATTGTGCGGTTCGACGGCTTCGGACATCCGATTGGCGCGCCCTACGGCTACCTCGGGGAGACGCACCCAACCCTCTCGCAGTACGTCCACGTCGATTGGATCGGCGGGAAACCTAGCGCCGGATACTATCCGCGCTCGTCGCTTCGCGTGCTTGGCACGGCGTTTGTTGAGCGAGAGCCAGCCAGCGCGGGGCCGGTCCAGTGATGGCGAACGCATGGCCCGCCGTGGCCCCCGTCCTCCAGCGGCAATACCACGAAAAGCAGCGGGCCTATGTGGCGTCAGTCGCGGGGCACTATCCGGGCCTGATCCCATGGCCAAAACGGAGAACCAACAAGCGCAGACCAGTTCCGGGGCTTTGGCCCGCTGACGATGGTGAAGGCTAGTGGCGACACCCCCGAGGGCTGACGAGGGGCCGCGTTCGCGCCGCTCCGTCAAAGACCGCATCGAGGCGAAACTACGGGCAGGCTTCCGAGGAAAGGGCCACCCCGGATCGGGGATGGGGGCCATATCTGCCGCAGCCGCTGAGGCGGTGGCAGAGGGCGAGTATGACACCGTCAAGGGCTTCACGACAGCCGCCTATGAGCTTGTCGGGGAGTGGGAGCCTGACTGGAGCCTGTTCCGGCCCCGTCAGTATCAGCACGCCCCGCCCGGCCTCCCGCTCATCCCCTCGCAGGACCACGTCGTAGAGGATGACCCGGAAGGCGATCCGATGCACGTTGCCGTCATCGGTGACGCTCACGACAGCCCCCACCTTCGGGACAAGTCGCGGTTCCGATGGCTGGGCGCCTACATCGAGGAGCGTGGCCTAGAGCGCGTCGTCTCGGTGGGCGACTGGATGACGATGGATTGCTTTTCATCGCACTCCGACCGCGCCACTTTCTCAGGCTTCGCCAAGCCGACCTTCGATCAGGAGATTGACAGCTTCCACGAAAGCCAGCGGGCTTTTCAGGACGGGCTAGGCGGTCACAAGCCGAAGAAGTTCATCACCTTCGGCAACCACGAAAACCGCGCCCGCACCTATGACGACTACCACCCGGACGGCATTTCCCACTGGATGAAGGTCGAGGAAGCCTTCGCGCAATGGGGCTGGAGAACCCGGCTCTATGGCGAGTACCTGTTCCTGTCGGGCGTCGGATTTGTTCACGTCCCGCTGAACGGTCGCGGCAAGCCGATGACGCAGAACCAGCAGCCCAACAAGGCCATGTGCGACACGGTCCACGGAGACGACCACAGGGCCACGCAGATGACCGATTTTAAATCCGGTCCCTTCCGTAGCCCAACGATCTATTCCGCCGCCACAGCCCTTCCACCGGGCTTTATCGAGGGCTTCGCGAACAAGGGCGGCTCAACGTGGCGGACGGGCATCTGTGAGGCCACGCTTTGGGGCGCCGTTCGCCGCTGGAGCTTTGAGGAAATGATCCTGCTGAAGCGCCGGTATGGGCGGCAGGGTGAGGATGCCAACCGAACGATGAGCGGCTGGGCCGCATGATCTGGATAGCAGCCGGCCTGAACACTGACTTCCTGCTGCTGCCCCCGTGGGTTCTATCAGTAGCGTTTGGGGTTGTGTTCGGGTGGTTTGCTAGGGGGCGGTATGGCGCTTAGTGGGAAGCGGATACCGCTCCACGACGACGCCTTCACACTCGATCTGCTCAAACAACTCGCCGGTACGGCTGAACGGCTCCCGACCTATGGACCGCTCAACCCGTCGCGCCTCAAAGGTCAGCGTGTCGCTTATCGGAGATGACGTATCGGGGGCCGACATGTAGCCCGCCAATGACGCAATCGGGTCGCGGGCTGGCATCACGGTCCAGCGCGGATATCTCGGCGGCCACTCCCGAATGATGTCGTTCCTCTGAGCCTTCCACGTCTTGCGGATCAGTTCTTCGCGGGCGCTTTCCATCCCCGGATTCTACCCCAAGCGAGGCCCCATGACCACCCTCGCCTCGATCCTCCTGGCCTTCGCCATTGGCGCTCTAGTCGCTGTGAAGCTGTGTGTCTGGGCGGTGATAGGGTTCTGTAAGCTGTGGTCAGGTGGGTGGAGAGGGCGGTTTAGTAGAGTTCCGCCGCTGACAGCTTGGCGAGCCGTCCTTTCTCTACCGGGCCGATGGCTGCGGCAGTCATGGTTCCGGGGGCGACTTCCGTTCGCCCAGCGTCGCGGGTCGCGGCGTGCGGAACGCCCGCTTGGCTGGCCTCTGTTAGCAGCCCCGACAGCGCGATCCCGTCCGCAACCTGCAACACGACCAGCGGCGCACCCTCGACGTATCCGAGCTTCGACACGGCGTGGACGCCTTGGGCGATTTCCTTGCCGCGCCGCATTTTCAGGTCGCGCCGGATGACGACATAAACGGCCTTTTCCATGCGGTTAAGGTAGACGAAAGTCTCTGAATCCGCTAGTGTTTTCCTGCTGCGGCGGGGAAATGCGGCCCATTGGTTCGCCAGTGGGTCGGAGCCATCCGCAAGGCCGCTCGCGCGCCGCAGCAACTCCACCCCGGAGCCCCCATGTTCCCCATCCCCCGCCTATACCTAGCAGGAGCCTCCATAGCTGCCCTTCTGGCGGCCTATCACTTCACGCCGATCATTGGGCCGCACGCGCGCCTTGTGAGGGCCGAGGCAAGCCGTGCCGAGTGGCAACGTGCATCCGAGGCCTGGCAGAAGACCGCTGGCGGCTGGAAGCTGTCTTTCGACAAGTCCGAAGGCCTGCGTGCCACGGAAACCGGCAACGCCCGCAAAGCCGTTGCTGACATGCAGGACCAGTGCGCCGCCCGCGTAAAGGCCGCGAGAACGTCCGCCAAGCTCATCAAGGAAATCACCCATGCTCCGGTCAAGACCGACGCTTCCGGTTGCCCTATGCGCGCTATCGTTGGCGCTGACAGGTTGCGCGACGCCCTCCAACCCCGGCCCGGTCGCTGAACCCAAGCCGCTCGCAGTAGATCCCCGCATCTGCGCTCCAGCCGAGGCGGAACCGAAGATCGAAGGTGGCATGGTCCAGCCCGCGACCGACGCCGAACGGGAAGCCGCAGACCTGTTCCTCAACACCGTCGCCGCCGCTCTGGAGTGGGGCCGTCTCGGGTGGGCGCGGGCCACGATGGCGAAGGACGCGGCCTGCAACTAACCCATCGGTTCGGCTTGTTCTGACCGGGGGTTTGGGGTAGGGTGATTGGGCTCTCGATGTGACTTCGCGCTGC
>JBAZUW010000005.1:0-10377 GCA_041661205.1 Phycisphaerales bacterium | reverse complement strand
AGCACCGAGGCCCCCGGTTAACGCTGGGGGCCTTTTGCGTTCACCACCCCGCCAAGCCCTATTCCGACAGCAGGGCGTCAATGAACGTGAACACGTAAGGCTCGACCTTTTGCGTTCCGGCTTTGTCGGATTCAGCCAACGTCGCCGCAGCATCTTCCAGAACCAACCTCCTAACCCTCTCTGCTCTTTCAGCAGAGAAGTGAGAGCCTAGTTCTGTTCGGAGGGCGGAGAGGAGTTCAGGACGCAAAGACCACCTCCCGGCGCGTGACCTCGTATAGCTTCACCGGCCCGTCCTGACCGTACATCGCCATGTAGTGCATGGCCTCGCGGAGAGCGGCTTCTCGGGTGCTGGCGGTGGCGGTCGCGACCGGCACCCCATCCTGCCAGACCTCAAACTCAAATTCGTCGTCCATCCTTCACCTTCCTTCGCTTAACACATCAACTGCGACGTGTTCGTTTTCGGCGGATTTCTATACAGGTCAGTCAAGGCCCCGCGCGAGCTTATAGCGTGCCAGGATCGCCTTGCGGCTGTTGCCTTTCGGAGCTTCTACGCCATCGGGGATCTGTGGCCGGCGCGGCACTGGCGGCTCCTCGACGGGTTCCAGCATCCACGCGCTCGGCTCCGTTCCGGGGTCGCGGACTTCCTCTGCGAACGCCGCCAGTCCTGACGATCCGCAGAACCATTCGCCATGCAGACGCCATGCTGCAAAGCAATCGTGAAGTTCACGCTCAAATCCTCGCGCGCTACCCTCGCACTCAATCCAGCCCAGCAGTTGCGTCGGTTCGGAATTGCCGGTTTGCAGAGACTGAAAGCGGATGGGTGGGTTGCTGGACACACCGATTTTCACCCGCCCGCTCTCTAGCGCGAGGACAAAATACACGCAGTTGGAGTGGCGGCGAATGGTGCGAGAGGAGGGGTTCGAACCCACGACCCCCACGGTGTGAACGTGGTGCTCTTCCACTGAGCTACTCTCGCCCGGTTCAACGGAACCGTTTCCAGCATCGGAAGCCGTTGACTCTATGGAGGGGACCTCATCCGTGTGAACGAGGTTGGCGGGTCGAAAAGCCATGTCATTCCCGTAGGTCTGCGTCGAAGCGCCTGCGAACAAACGCTGTCCACGTCGTGAACGTGCGAGCATCATGGTTCAGTGCGCCCCAAAGAGCAACTAGGGTTTTCAGAAGTCCAACACATCAACCGCGTCCTTCATGTAGTCGGGGTGAATGTGGGCGTAGCGCCGTTCCGTTATCTTCGTGTCGGTGTGACCTAGGAACTTGCTGATCCTGAACATGTCCACGCGGGCCTCTGCCATCCATGAGGCGGCGGTGTGGCGCAGGATGTGGGGTGTTACCCCTTCGATTCCCGCCCGCTCACACGCCCCCGCAAAGCCCTTCTTGATCGACAGAACCCGATGGCCTCCCCACTCGATGACGTGGTTGCAGGTCGCGGCCTCGCGCATGACCCGAAGGTATCGGTAGGCGCGTTTGTTCATGGGAACCGTTGCGCGGCGCTTCTGTTGATCGTCGGTCGCCTCGCCCATCGCCAGCTTGATCCGGCGTCGGTCCATGTCCACCCGGTCCCAGGTGAGTTCTAGAAGCGCCGACTGGCGGGCCGCTGTCGCCAGTGACAGGGCAATGAAAGCGCGGACGTGGGGGAACCTACGGCACGCCTTGAGCAGCGCGCGGGCTTCGGCCCGGCTCAGATACCGCTCCTTGGCAGGGGGAGGCGAGGGCAGTTCAAACACTGCGGCTTCGCCCTTCTTGTGGAAGTTGAGCGCCGCGCGCACCACCTCCAATTCCTTCCTCACCGTGTTGGGCTTTCGCCCTGCGGCGTATCGCTGATCCCGGTATGTGCGGCACAGGTCGCGCGTGATCTGGTCGGGGCGCAAGTGGCCAAACGTGGCCTCTGCCTGCTTCCACCCGCCGCGTAGATCCTTGGCGCGGATCGCGGTCTTGTCCTTGTCGTCAAGGTAGCTCGCCACCAATTCGCCCACGGTTGTGCCAACGGGCTTCGCCAGGTGGTCCTTTAGGCGTCGCTGAGCCTCTTGAAGATTGGCGGTGCGGAGCGAGAACCGTTCAGTCTTGCCGGCGCGTGACCTGACCGCTGCATATGTTCCCCTGTAGAGTTTAACTCGCCATCCGTCAGACACGGCTTTTCCTCGTAGGCTGTAACGTCGTCGGGGCGGATGCGGATTTGCCGACCGACCCGGAAGGCGCGAAGCCTACCCTCGCGGACCAGATTTCGCACGGTCGCGGCTGACACTTCCCAGCGTTCGGCCAAAGTCTCAGGGGTGTAAGCGTAGCTCACGGCTCACTCGTCTCCTGTGGGGAGGGGGTTTTGTTCCTCCCGGGGACTTGGCTGGCGTTCTGTGGTTCCATCCTGAGAGCGGGCCTCCAGCTCGATCAGTTCGTCCGCCAGCGCGGTAAGGCAGGCGAGGCCCCATTTGGTGCCCTCGTCGTACTTGGCCGCGCTCTCGGGGTACGCAGCGCGGTATCGCGGCTCCAGAGGTTCCGGCCAGAACTCAGCGCCGAAGTGGACGTTGGAGCCGTTGCGCCGTTCGCCAGTGTGCGGGTCAACGCCTGCGCTGCCCTGCATCTTGATCCGACCGCACCGCATGAGCGCCCGCCACCGTTGCGCATCGAGGCTGTCGTCCGACTTGCAGGGCGTCTCACTTGCAGTGAGATGCGAAGCATCCCCTGCCGCACTCTTGGCAACGGATGAACTATCTCCCCCTCCCCCTATAGGAGAGGCTGAGAGAACGGAGACTGCGGCTCGCATGGCGGCTAGGCGGTCGGAGCGGTAGGTTTCCCATTCCGCGTCTGAGCCGTCGAAGTCGCCACGGTCGCGGATGGCCCACAGGCTCGGCTCGCCCATCATCGCGGCGTCTTCGTCGTCGTGCGCTCGGCACATCGCCTCCAGCGTCTCATCGCTCCACCCCTCACCTACCAGGGCGGCCTCTATGGCTTTTGCGGTGACGAACGGAAGGAAATGGCCTGCTTCATATTTGTAGGCACCAGTCCGTAACGCCTCGTTGATTGCATCCGCAATGATCCGCGCGATCTGTTCAGTTCTCATGGGTGGTGTCCTGCTCAGCGAGCCATTGCAGATATTCCGGCCAGTGCTTCAGCGAGCCCTCGCGCCAGCAGCGCAGGAAGGTTCCCGCCTCCAGTTCGCCGTCCGGGTTGTGGTCAAGAGCCCAGTCTACGGCCTGAGCGTAAGAGCCCCAGTCGCCGGGGGCGCGGGGCACTGTCGTCGCGTCACTCATGGGTGGTGTCCTTCGACAGGAGGGCTCGGAGGAGGGCGAGGATCAGGGCGAGGGCGGGAGTGGGGGCTTCGGCCATGAAGCGTTCGGAATGTTTGGAGGGCATGAGCATCGCCCACCCGTTGCCGTCGTGATCGTGCTCCATGAGGGCACGCGCCCCCGGCTTCACTCTCCCGATGAGCGCCAGAGCGGCATCGACGCTGGCGGTGGGATTCGGGCGCTCCCATTCCAGAACGCGCTCCCACGGCGCGCCTGAGCGGTGTACCCAGCCGGTGGCAATGGCGATGTCCCGATCAAGCTCCCGATCTCCGCCCGTCGCTGCCTCAACCCGTTCCAGTAGTGCTGACAGGCTCATGGCTGCTGACCAGCGAGGGCGGTGTAAAAGCAGTCAGGTCGGGCGCATTTGCTTGCCGCGAATTGCGCTGGTGCGTGAATCCCGCAAGCCCCGCACCACGTCCCCGCCGCGTCTGGAGCAACAATGCCGATGGCCCTTGTCGCTAGGGTGGTTTCGATGTCGCTCATGACACCGAAGATCGGATCGTCACCCGCGATGTCGTCAGACCGAACCAAACCGATGTAGTTCAACGCGCTTGCCAGAAGCTCGCGGCACCGCTTGTTCTCTTCCTCCAGAGCCTCAACCAGCGCGGCGTCTGATGGTGCGCGGGTGGCTTCGGCGTGCAGCGCGCGGCGGCGCCACTCTCGGGCCGAGACCATCTTCCGCTCAGGACAGCAGGAAACGTAGCCGTCCGCCTTGAGGGACGCCACGGTGCGCGTCGATCCGCAGCCCTCGCAGCACGCCGCGTCGTTGACGCCCTGGTCTTCGCTCAAGCCGCTTTCCACAGCCAAACCTCCTCGATGGTGATGATGCAGCCGATAGCGTCCATTTCGGCCTGATAGGCTTCAGCAAGCTCTCTGGTCCCAAAGGAGCGGACGAGATTGCCGTAGCGGTTGAGGGCGTTGAAGGTGGTCATTTGGCCTCCCGGAGAGGATCGCTCTCGCTGGAGGTGTCCGTGTCGGGACGGTTAGGAACCGAAAATCCAAAAGCCTCCGCTGCGGCATCCGCAAGGTGAAGCAACGCCTGCGCGACCTCCTCAATCGGATCGTCGTAAGCTGCGTATCCCGGCTTCGGGGGCGCCAAGCGTCCGTAATTCTCAAAGCCCCACATGAGGCAGCTAAGGACGTTGCTCTGGCCGGCTTCAGCCTTGCCTAGTAGTGAGGCGAGTTCTCCGCGCGTCATCACCACACCCCCGCAATCGTGATGACTGCCGCAACGAAGGCGACAGCAAGGGCCAGGCGGGCAAGTTCGATGGCGTACCAGAGTATCGGTCGATGGGTCATTGGGGGGCCTCCGGTTCGTCCTTGAACTTCCACCCGGCGTCGATCTTCGCGTCGCCTGACGTTGGAAAGCAGATGTGGAAGCCGTCCACGCGCTTGGTGAAGTCGGTGATGTCCAGCGCGCACGGCTGGCAGTAATAGGCGCGCGTCGAGGTGTTGAACCACGTCGCGCCGGGGCGCTGACACGCCGTCCGGTTGCACGAACCGCGCAGCTTCCCTTTGTCGGACTTAAGCGTCTCGCTCACATCGCTCTCCGTTTCTGGAATGGGCGGGAAGGGATTTTGGGGCCTTTCGGATAGACCCCGAGATGCTTGGCCTTGATCCGCGCGACCTTGCTTTTCAGGGCAACGTCCTCGGCGGTTTTGGCGCGGTGTGCGGCCCGAAGCGCGGGCGCAAGGTTGCTCTCGCGATGTTCGCCGCCGTTAATCAGGGCGATGACGTGATCCAGTTCCCACGCCTCGCCCGCCATGATTTTTCGGCCTGACAAGTGGCACACGCCGCCGCAGCGTTCGAAGATGCGGACGCGGACGCGGGGCGGAACCTTGGCGTCATCGGAAGCGCCGATCCATTCGGGTAGGGCGCGGGTCATGCGGCTACCGGGGAGGCTTGTTCGGCACTCCCCGGCTCCTCGCCACTGAAACTCACGCCAAGCTCTGCACCCTTGAACTCCATGTAGCTGATGAGTTCAGCCATCTCGCCAACCGTCATGTCGGACGTGTGCAGGCCCAGAAGCATGATCCCGCCTTCAAGGCCTGGGACCGCTTCAACACCGCCGCCCGCAATCTTCACGGCCCCGGTGAGGAGGTCTTTCCATTCCGTCGTGGTGCGCTTCTTGCCGGCCCACTCTGCCTGTTCGGCAAACTCGGTGAGCATCGCCCACATTTTGTCATTCTGCGGCGTCGTCCGCTTGGGGTCCTTGATCTCCACGCGGGAGTAAGCCGGGAGCGCGGCGACGATCTGCGCCACGCCCTTGCGCTTCTCTCTGCTGGTCAGGACGAACAGTCGGCGGGTCACTAGACGCGGGCCTCTTCCAGAACGTCGAAGCCTGGAATCTGGCGCTTGCCCTCGCGCACGTCCGCCTCAGCAAGCTTCTGCACCAGATCAAGGAACGCCTCGCGCTGGGCGGTCATGTAGTGCAGCACGGCGGCGCGGGGGTCGGTCAGGACAGGCCGGAAGGTCTTCCGAAGGCCAATGGCGCGCCCTTCGCCCTTCGCGTGGGACTTGCTGGCGGCAATCTTGGCGGCGGCGGCTTGGGCGTCGTCAGCGGCGGACAGCAAAGCCTCCGCAGCCTCCCGGCCTTCAAGGTCCGCAACCGACGTGGCGCGGAGGGCTTCGGCGGCTTCGCGCGCTTTCCGGTCAGCCTCTTCCTGCGCGGCCCTTGCGGCGGCTTGGCGCTCTCGCTCCAGCCGTTGCAGCCAAGGCGTCAGCGTCGCTTTCAGGGCCTCCAGCGCGCGGACGATCTGGCCCTTCTGCGCCTTGGTGTCAGCAATCAGGACCGCGTACTTTTCCTGCACGGCGGCCTTGCCTTCATCGAACGGGCGGGCCTCTTCCTTGCGGGCGTCGTCGGCGGCTTTCTGCGCCTGGCGGAAGTCGTCAATCAGCTTGGCGACCATATCGGCCTGCTGCTGGTTCTCGATGGCCTCGCCGTCGCAGAAGTTCTTGGCCTCGACCATGAGGTCAGAGACGTGCGCCTCAATGGCGGTGAAGGGGTCGGGCGGGTTGTTCGCGCCGATGATGGCGCGGGGGTTCGTTCCGTCAGCCATTGCGGCCTCCTAGTAGGGAATTTCGTCTTCGGAGATGCCGAGGTCTTCGGCGGGCGGGGGCTTGGATTGCTCGTCAAATTGCTTGACGAGACGCATCGTCAGGCCCTTGAGGCGCAGGTAGGTCGGTTCGTCCATGACGCCGCGCCATCCGGCCTCGTTGCGGGTCCATGTGTCCTTCAGCATCTCCTTGGAGCCGCAGCCCCGCAGGAGGTTCGCGGCCAATTCCTCGGCGCTCGCCATCGTGTGAACCTCGGGCTCGTCGGCTTCCGGTTCAGCGCCGGCAACGTGCAGGTCGCCCTTGTGCCAAAGGTCCAGCGCGGCCCCGAAGCGCATGGCGGCGTTGCGGAGCGCGTCGCCGATAATCTCCTTGACCGCATCCCCGCCCGACTTGCCCTCGGCGTTTCCGTAGCCAAGGCGCGTCACGCCGCAGACGGTAAGCTTGATCCAGAGGCCCCCGTTGCGGTCGAAGGACGGCAGGCCCTCTGGGGTGAAGGCGACGGGTTCCCACGTCCACAGCGGGTCGGCGTCCAGCAGGCGATCCGTCAGGGCCGCGTGGCCGACGTAGTCCAGATGCACCGCGTTCTTGTGGTGCCACCCGCCGCAGACCGTGCAGTTGACGCCATTGGATCGGCTGGCCTTGCGTTCGTCGGCCTGGGTGCGGCTTTCCTTGGGAAGCTTGCTGATCTGGTTGGCGGGGAACGGGCGCCGCAGGAGCGCCAGCGGGTCGGAAACCTCGACTTCCGGGGTTAGATCACGAACGGGCTTGTTCATTCGCCTGCTCCAAGGTTGATGCTGTTTTCAGTGTCCGCGTCGTCGCGTTCTTCAGCCGACAGACCGCATCCGGGGCGCTCCAGATCGAAGTCCTCGTCGTAATGCTGGTCGCAGTCGTGGCAGTAGATGACGCTCATGCTTCACCTCGGGCTTTGGCGATGGCGACGTCGATGGTGGCGAGTTGTTCCGCAATCTTCGGGGGGACGCCTTCCCACCGATCCACGCCGCTCCCGATCTCGATGCTGACTTGCGTCCGCAGCATCGACAGCGTGATCCGCGCTTCCGCCAGCGCCTCCAGCATGTCGGGGGCAGCGGAGATCAGGCGGGCGTTGGCCTTGGCGGTATCATAGGAGACATACGGGCTGTCAGCGTTCGCAACCCACCTGTGATCTCCGACCTCTCCGACCCGGATGTAACAGCTACGCAGCGCCTTCCACGGCCCCTTCGTATGACCAGCCATCACGCCGCTTCCTGAGCTAGAGCCGCATCAAGCTCCGCGACCAGTTCGGCCAGACGGACGGAGGCTGTGCGGATTACGGTGAGGTGGTGGTCCTGGCGGTGGGGGTTTCCATCAAGCCAGTTCGCGATGTTCGCGGAGTCAGCCAGCCGCTGAGCCGTGAAGGCGATCTTGGAGAGGGCGGGGGCGTCCATTAGCAATCCCTGTCAAAATCGGCCCACTCTTGGGCTTCGTCGGGTTGGGCGGCGTCTTCAGCGGCGTACTCAGCCTCTCGGGCCAGAACCGCGTCGGCGCAGTCTTCACAGACCAGTTCGCCAGTGACCTCGAAGGCCTCGACGTTCGGGCTCCCGAAGTCGTCGCCTTGGGCGCCGCACTCGGCACACGTCGAAAGGCTGTGCAGGACGTAGGGTTTGCGAGCCATCACGCGGCCTCCTGCTGACGGGCCGTCTGGGCGGCGATGCAGGCGTCAACAGCGTCGCGGAGGCGCGTAAGGCTTTCGACGCTTCCGAACACGTAGTTGCCGCTGAGGTCGATCCAGTGCGAGGTTTCGCCGGACTTCGCCGCAATAACGTCGCCGGCGTCGAGGTGAATGGATGTGTAGGTCGAGGCCATGCTCAAGCCCCCCACAGCGGAACGGCGTCAAAGCGTTCCTCAACAGCCTCGCGGGCCTCGCTGAGAACGTCCCACAGGGCTTCCGTGATGCCCTCGCGAACCGAGGCCAGAGCCCCGTCAACGTCGGTATCGACGCCAACGGAGAGGGCGGCCTTCACGTCCTCGCGGATCATTCCGAGGAAGCGGGTGATTTCCGCGTTGATGTTTTCGAGCGAGCCGTAAGCGCACTCTGCGGTGTGGGCGCTGTAGCGGCGGTCTAGGTTGGCGAAGGCCATGTGCTTAGCCCTTCGCCCGGCTGATGCCGAACCCGTCTTCACGAAGGGCGGCAAGGATGACGCGGCGAAGATATTCGCTCGGGCGGCAATCTTGAGCGGCGGCGGCCTCGGCGGCGGCCTGACCAAGCCCGCGAGGAACGCGCAAGTGAAGGTGTTCCGGGTAGTGGATCGTCAGGGGTGAATTGGACATGTGGCGGGCTCCTTGTCTGGAAGTATCTTCGCAGAACGCGAACCCGTTGGCTAGACATAAAATCACAAAATGCGAAGTTGACGAGCGAGCGTCAAAAAGCCCACCGGGTGAGGGCGGGCTATCCGATTGGAATGATTAGTCGTTCGTTCCGGTCTTGAACACTTGCAGCAGGCGCAGCGCCTCGGCCTGGCGGTTCTTCGGAATGTCGGTGATGGTTTCCAGCACGGTCAGGTCGGCTGAGTACGGATCAAACTCTAGCAGAAAGCCGGGGCGCGTCCGCAGCGCAGGCGCGAGCTTGTAAAGCCACTTGTCCGACAGGCGACGCCCACCGCTCTCCAGCAAGCTGATGACATTGCCCGCCGTGCCGATCTTCTCGGCAAGCTCGTCCTGCGTCATCTGGCGATACTCCCGCCATGCGCGGAGGTGGTTCACGGACTTGCTGGCGGCCTTGCGGGGCATCCTAGCAATTTGCGACACAAGGTCCGTCACGTCTTTGACGTAGGTGCGAGGTTGTAGGCTTGCAGGTATCTTCGCGATATGCGAATATGTTTGCATGAGTGAAGCCAACCCCGTTGAGGCCATCCGCCTGAAGCTAGGCCTGAAGCCGGAAGAATTTGCGCGGGCGCTTCGCGTGTCGTCGGGCCACGGCGCAGACCTCCGCAGCGGACGGCGCAAGCCCTCCCTGCCGATTGCCTCGCGTCTGGATGGCCTGATCGGTGAGGCGCGGTTCCTGCCGCAAGCCCTCGCCGAGAAGATGAACGGAAGGGCCGCGTAGGTGGATCACTTCCGCCGCTTCTTCTTCAGCCGTCCAGCGAGTGGCCCCCAAGCCGCTTCGTTGAACAGCGACACCCCGCCAAGCCATCTGAGCCCTTGCGCCAGTGTCCGCTTGATTGCCGGTGTTGCTGACGGTCCCCTGATCCGGGACACCTCGGCTTTTGCAGCGGCGTCCGCGACCCTCGCCCGCACCCGCTCGACCAGCGTCGGATCGTTCTCCGATAGCTCGATCAGCAATGCTGCCAAGGCTGGTTCCAGCCAATGCGGGTCGGGAAACTCCTCGTCCGCCTCGCGCGGATCGTCTCGCATCAGGCTCACTTGCGCCGCCCCCCGGCTGACAACCGCAAATAGGCCAATACGCAGCCGCCGCACGGTCAAGTCGCAGAGTGAACCCAACCTTTGCCGTAGCGTCAACAGGATTCCCAAGGGCTTTGCCTTCTCCATTTGGGGTATTTTGTCGCTGGCGTTGTGGGCTGTGATCCTGAAATCGGCGGGTCTCTAGATGGCCCGCGAAATCCCGCTGACCAAAGGCTTCGTCGCCATCGTGGATGACGAGGACTTCGAGCGTATCAACGCGCTGAAGTGGTGCGCCACTAGCGACCCGTACGCAGTCCGCAGTCACCCGGTCAACGGCGTGTGGATTCGCCTCTGGATGCATCGCGTCGTGTTGGACGCGCCGCCGGGAAGGCTTGTCGACCACATCAGCGGCGACAAACTGGATAACCGGCGGGCAAACCTTCGTCTTTGCACGCCAGCCGAGAACGCCCGCAACACCCCAGGTGGTTGGGGGCGCTTCGGCTTCAAGGGCGTAAGGCGAGAGAAGTGCGGGCTCTATGCGGCGCACATTCAGGTGGCAGGGCGGAGATACTACACCTACCACCTCACGACCGCTGAGGAGGCCGCGCGAGCCTATGACGAAATGAGATCGGAAGAGCACACG
>JBAZUW010000004.1:28321-49358 GCA_041661205.1 Phycisphaerales bacterium | reverse complement strand
AGCCTGAAAAATGAAGTGGAGCGGAAGAGACTCGAACTCTCAACCCCTAGCTTGCAAAGCTAGTGCTCTACCAATTGAGCTACCGCCCCGATCAAGGCCCTTTGGCAGCGTCGTTGCCGACGCCGCGGAGCGATGGTAGGACGGCGTGGCCGTGCCGCCCAAGGCTGGCTGCCCGTTCGGGGCCTGTCGGTCGTGGGCTGGCCGGGGGTTTACAGTCCGCTCGGTTCGATGGGATCCGAAACATCCGGGCGGGCGCGGGGCTCGAAACCAGGGCCACCGCGTTGTGCCGGAGTGCCGCCGACCTGCCCTGATGTGTGCCACACAACTGGAGACCTACTCATGATGCCGCGCCTTCAACGCCCCGTTTCGCTCGCCGCCGCCATGCTGTTTGTTTCGGGCGTGGCGACCAACGCGTTCGCCCAGCCCACCTCGCCCGCGAACACATCAGTCGCCGCCCCCGCGGCGCCCACCGAGGCGCCCAGCGATCAGGTTCCCAAGGCCGACGATGCTCCGCCCGTCCGCGCGTCGCTGGATCTCTTCGGCGCGTACAGCGCCTCGACCGATTTCCATAGCAACCGGGGCAGCCTCAGCACCGCCCGGGGCGGGGCCGGCCTGGGCGTGAAGATTCCCCTCGCTGAGGGGCGCTCCATCGGCCTCTCCTTCTCAGGCGAGTACTCCAACTACGACTTCAGCAACGCGACCGGCTTTGCCGGCTCCGCCGCCGACGGCCCTTGGAAAGACATCACCATTCTTTCCGTCGGCATCAACTACGCCGCAGAGATCAACAAGCAATGGGGCTACTTCCTGGGCGTCTCCGGTGACGCATCCTGGGAACGCGGCGCGGACTTTGATCACTCCCTCACCATCTCCGGCGTCGGGGGCGTCACATACGCCGTTTCCGACGACCTGCAACTCGGCTTCGGTCTCGCCGGCGGCACCCGCCTCGAAGACGACGCCTACGCCGTGCCCATCGTCACCGCCAACTGGAAGATCACCGACAAGCTGCGCCTGAGCACTAACACCGGCTTTGGCAACCGCTCCATCGGCTTGGGGCTTGGCTACGACGTGACGGACACGCTGACGCTCAGCCTCTCCGCCGGCTTTGAGAGCCGCGAGTTCCGGCTCGACCGCAACGGGCCGATCCCCAATGGTGTCGGGCGTGACTATCGCCTGCCGATTCTGCTTTCCGCGCGCTGGCAGGTCGACCCTCAGGTGATCGTGAATCTCGGCGTTGGTACCAACGTGTGGGGGCAGATTCGCGCGGAAAACTCCAACGGCGATCGCCTCTCTCAGGAAGAACTCAGCCCGGGCTTTGTCGTCGGGGGCGGGGTCGAGTTCAAGTTCTGACCCGGCCGCGGCCGTCCCTAATACGTCTGGTGTCTCGATGCGGCGTACCGGATCGCCGCCTCCATGCCGTCCACCATCTTGGAGATGTTGAAGTCCTCGGTGACGGTGGCGATCGCTCCCTCGTGCAGCCGGCGCTGCAGGGCGGCATCGGAAAGCACCAGCCCCAGCACGCCCGCGAGGGCGTCCACATCGCCATCCTGATAACAGCACCCGTTCACGCCGTCGTGAAAGGCCTCGATCTCCGGGTTCTGCGCGGCCATTCGGTTCGACGTCACCACCGGCACGCCGTACGCCATGGCGTGAATCAGGCTGAGGCCAATATTGACCGGGTAGCAGAAGACCCCAGCGCTCAGGAAATACGGCGCGAGGTCTTTCTCGTCATAGATCGCCCCCGTGAAGATGATCGCATCCTCCACCTGGAGCGATCTGGCGAGCGCCTTGAGCGAGTCGCTCTCCGGGCCCGAACCCACGATCACCACCTTGAGGGCCGGCATGTCCTTGTGCAGTACCGCCGCGGCTTTCAAAAGCAAATCCACCCGGTTGTCCGCGTTAAGGCGTGAGACAAAGAGCACGGTGGGGCCCGCAAGCCCCTTGGCCGCCCGGAACGCCGCGAGCCGGGCCGGATCACCCTCCCACTCCTTCTTCGCCGCGGTGATGGCGGTGATGTCCAGCGTGTTGAGCGCCACAAACACCCGATCCGGCGCCGAGTACCCGCGATCGATGAATCGCTGGGCCGAGGTGTGGTTGTAGAAGAGCACCGCGTCGGCAAAGTCGGCCACCGCGCCCCGTGAGTTCTCGCGCAAGCGCGTCTCGGCCTTGGAGTAGCCGTGCCCCCACAGCACAGTGCCCACGTTGTTCCAGCGGGCCCGAATCAGCGAGGGCACGAGCGTGAGATACCTGGTGCTCCACGACAGCACCACCACGTCCGCCTGCTTGGGAGTCACAAACTGGTAGTGCGCCTTGTGCCAGCGCAGCTCCGACCCCAGGACCTTAAAGTCGTGAATCGGAATCTGCACACCTCGGAAGCCGTCGGGCTCCACGCTGGTGATGCCCCGTTCGTTTCCGTACGCGACGAGCAGGTCGATCCCCGGACGACGCGCCAGCTCTCGAAACACCGGCACGCGATACTTCGCCATCGCGGGCTGCTGAATCACAACACGCAGCGTCTTCGCGGGCGTCGGGGGAGCGGTCGCGGCTGGTGACGCGTGGGTCGGCATCGAGTCGGAAGCCTCTCAAGAACCTTGTTCGGACTGAACCGCGAGCATACGCCCAGCCTACGGCTATGGCGAACACGCCTCCAGGCGCGGCACCAACGAAAAAGGCCCGGCGCACTCGCGCCGGGCCCGGAAAAAGCTCGACCGAATCCAGCTTACTGCCCGCCGCTGGGCGGGGGGGGCGGCGGGGTCTGCCCACGCGTGGCCGCCAAATGAATCGCCCGCAACAGCGCCGAGCGATTGAAACCCGCGTACGAGCTGCTGCGAACCTGGCGGGGGTTGTTCAGGTAGATGACCACCGATGGGGCCGGCGCTGAACCGCCCGCGCCCGACGAACTGCCCGAGGAACCGCCTGAAGAACCGCCCGAACTCGAACCCGACGAGCCTCCTGAAGAGCCGCCACTCGAACCAGATGACCCGGACGACTGCCCGCCAGATGAGGGCGCGCCCGATGAACCACTCGAACCGTTGCCAGCCGGCACATTCGGTGACGAACTGGGGGACTGCGAGCCGCCCGACGAGTTGCCGCCACCAGAGTTGTTGCTGTTGTTGGTCAAAACCACCGCTCGCAGGAAGGGGTTGCGCGAAGCCGGGTTCTGACCCCGCCCGTTTGCGCCGCGCCCAGGGATCAGTGGCACGATCGGAGGCGGCGGGGGTGCCGAGACTTCACCCGAGCCGGAGGTACCACCACCCGAGCCCCCACCATTCGACCCGCCGGACGACCCGCCACCCGAGGGCGCCGGCGGCTGCCCACCGGACTCATCCGACGGAGGCGGCGTCGAACCAGGCTGGCTCCCCGAGCCCCCTTGAGGAGACGGACCTGCTGGCGGCGTGGTGCCGCCACCCGAACCACCACCCGTCAGGTTATTGCCACTCCCCGAGTCGCCACCTGCGCCCGGATCCACCGGAGGCGGCGGAGGAGGCGGACTGCCCGAACCACCACCCGAACCCGAATCCCCCGGAGGCGGCGGAGGCGGGGGCGGCGGAGGCGGCGGAGGGGGAGGAGAACCACCACCCGTGCCCGGGTCCGACGGCGGAGGGGGCGGCGGCGGCGGAGGCGGGGGAGGGGGAGGAGAACCACCACCCGTGCCCGGGTCCGACGGCGGAGGGGGCGGCGGCGGCGGCGGCGGGGGCGACCCACCACCCGTGCCCGGATCCGCCGGCGGCGGAGGCGGGGGCGGGGGGTTGCGCAACGCCTCGAGCTGATCGTGGAACGCCGTCCACATCGGGTTGAGCTGCGAATCGAAATAGCTCTGCAACGCCGCCTTCGATTGCTGGTCCGGGGTGTGACCCCAGACCACCACGCCCGAAGTGCCACACTCCTGGGGAAGAACGATCGAGTTGCGAAGATTGAGCTCGTTCAGAAACACCCCGGCCAGGCCCGGCGTCCCGTCATGGTACTGATACCAGATGAACGGAAGGACTTCCTTGCCTCGGGCCAGCCGCTGGTTTTCTTGAATGCTCCCGCGAATGTACGCGGAGTTTTGGGCCGGGCTGTCTTCCGGGTATCCCCAGCGCGGCGGCGAAACCGTGCGGTACGGGTTATAGATCGAGGGGTAGAACGTATCGACTTCGTCCGCGAGCCAGCCAAGCTCGGTGTCGTTGTTACCGGGCAACACCGCCAGCTCCGCCGCGGGGCCGGGCTCGGGCGAAGCGAACGGGAAGTACACGCGATTGGGGATGGAATAGAACCCCCACTTGGTGTTCGGACGCAGGCGCTTGGCCTCCCGCACCGTGCGAGAAAAGAACTCGCGCGAGGCGTCGATCCATGTCGTGCGGAAGACGTCTTCCTGTTCCTCCAGCGTCTTGCCGGCCAGCAGCGAGGCGCGGTTCTGGCGGATGTAGTCACGCCAGTCGTCTTTGAAGTCGTGGTCCGAGGCGTCGTACGCGTCGGACGAGGCTTGGTTGTACTGTGCCGACCACTTGGGCGTCCAATCTTCATAGTCGATCACGGCGTGCCCATCCCAGTTTGCGTCCGGGATGTAGTACTCGATCATCTGACGCATCCGCGTGAAGTGCGCCGTGTAAAACGCCTCCCGTCCCCCGGACCACAACTCGATCATGTGGGGCCCTTGCCGGGGGTAATAACCGAAGTCCGCATTGAAGACGTGGACGTCTCCGGTTGAAACCGCGGCCCCACGAAAATCGATGTTCCCCACTGGGCTCGACACCGCCCAGTGCATCGTGAACGGTCCCGGCGTGGAGTTCGTCTGTCCAAAGCACGCCGCAGCGCCGGAAACAAGAACCAAGGCGGCCTGTCGCGTAGAAGTCAAGAAATGTCGCATGGGCTTCTCCTCCGCCTCACGATCCCACATCAAGGCGCTGCCCCCACCATCGAACGCCATCCTTCCCATCCTCAGCCTTGGCCCACCAAAACACCAACTCTCCCCGCGAGTTTCATGTCTGTCCGGACTTCAATGAGTCTGCGAACCACGCCGTCTGGGCCCCCATTCGCCGCGACTTTTCATCAAAAATCTGAACCGGCGGGTTGCATTTTCGTACGGTCTATCGCCGTTAGGGAGGGCGCCGCGATTGGTCCTTCGGGTCAAACCGGCCGATACCATGCGTATCTCAAGGCCGTTGAGTTCGGTCATCGGCCCGAGAACTCCTCGGTCATTCGGATGGTTTTATCGGTATCACGCTCTCGCCCGCAAGGACCTCGCCGCAGATGATGACCGTTCTCGGAATCGTGGTGCTGGGCTTCCTGGCGATCTGGCTCCTCGTGAGCTACTTCCGCCCGCCGCTGGCGTTCGTGCTGATGATCGTGCTCTACCCACTCAAGCAGGTGGAGCAGACCTACCTGCCGTTCTTCGTCACCAACTCCGCGCTCTTCAACATCATCGTGGGCTTCTGCGTTCTCGCCGCGGCCCTCGGCTCCATCTCGCGCAACAGGCGGGCGATCGCCGACATGTGGGGCCCCTTCACCGCGACCCTGGTCCTGCTGTTCCTCTTCGCGGTCGCGTCGCTGGTGTGGTCTCCCTCCCAGAAGGAGGCGATCGGCATTCTCAGCGCAGGGCTCCCGTATTGGCTCATGCAGGTGCTGCTCATCCCGATCATTTTTGCGACCGCGCGAGACTATCGCTCGACCCTGGGCCCCACACTGCTGATCGCCTCCATCGTCGCCGTTCTGTTCCTTACCAACCCCCTGGGCGTCTTCGTCAACGCCCGGTACGTCCTCAAACTCGGCAGCGGCTACGACAACGACTTCGGCAACCCCCTCGCCAGTGCGCAGATGGGTGGCCAGATGGCCTTCATCGCCGCCCTCACCATCGCTCGTAAAACCAGCCTCCCCTGGCTCCTCGCCCGCATCGCGGCCCTGGTGCTGGGCCTGGCCCTGGCGGTGGAGGCCGGCTCGCGGGGCCAGCTGCTCGCCTCCGTCTTCCTCATCGTCACCATGTACCCCGTGGCCCGCAAGGTCAGGGATATCAAGCAGTTCTTTCTCACCGCCGCGGGCTTTGGTCTCATGGTGAGCATCGCCTACCTGACGATCGTGGTCATCCTGTCCGGCGACCACGGCGAATCCAGCCGCTGGGACCTGACCCTCGCCTCCGAGCACACCTCCGAGCGCACCCGCGAGATTCTGCTGCTGATGAACTGGTGGTGGGAGCGCCCGCAAAACTGGGTCTTCGGTTTGGGCGCCAACGCCTTCACGTCCATCCCGGGCGTCGGCCAGGGATACGTGCACAACGCGGTGGTGGAACTGCTGTGCGAATACGGCTTCTTCGGCCTGGGCACCTTCTGCGCGCTCGCCTTCATGACGTTCCGCCACTCGCGCGAACTCTTCCGCCGCCATTCTGAAGACCCCGAGCTTCGCTCCGCAGTGGCCGTGCTGATCGCCTTCGGCCTCTATTCCTTCCTGCTGTCACTCAAGCAGGGCGCCTTCCTCGGCAGCCCCGAGCCGTACTGCTTCTGGCTGCTCATCGTGAAGATCAACTGCAGCGAGCGTTACGCCGAGCAGTCCTACCAGGCTCAGCTTGCGGAGCACGAGGCCTATTACGCCGGTGGTGCGCTGCCCGGCTACGAAGACGTCGCCGCCGCCTACAGCAACACTGGCAACGCGTAAGCTGGGTCCGCAGTCGCCCGTGTCAACCCACGTCTGCATCACTCGCGCCGTCATCGCTGGCGTCGGTCTCATCCCGCCATCTCAGCTCCCGTCGGCGCCGGTCGTCCGGCGTCACCGCCGCCACCGCCCCCCACACCTCGCGCGGGCGCCTCGTCTTCTCCCCACGCTGCAGCGCCCGGCACGCCTCGAGCATCGTCGCGCCCGTCGTGCGCACATCATCCAGCACGATCACCGTCCGTCCCGAGAAATCTACGCCCCGCGCCCGCATCGTCCCGCGTACGTTCGCCATTCGCCGGGTCTTGGGCAGGCTCGCCTGACTCGCCACGTTCGCCCGGGTCAGCCCTCGCACAATCTCCACACCCGTCACGTCACGCACGCCCCGCGCGATGCACCACGTGTGATCGATCCCGCGTTGCATCCGCCGCCAGAAGGTCGTCGGCACCGGCACGATCATCGCCCGCGACGCTTCCACCCCCGCCCGCTCCAGAGCATCCGCAAGCTGGGCCCCCAGCAAGCGCCCGATGTCGCGCCCGAGCCTTCGCCACGCCGTGAACTTCGTCTCGCACACCACCCGCTGCAGCAGGCCGTCGTACTCCCCCAGCCTCACAAACCGCGCCCAAGGCAGTCGCCGCTCGCGGCACGCCGGACACCCCCCCTCATCCGCCTCAAACACCCCCACGCTCGAGGCGCAGCGCACGCACGCTTCGCCGGGCGCATCCGCCCGCCACCCGCACAACGCGGCCCGCTCCGCCAACGGGGGCTTGGTCAGGCCCAGCCACGCCCGCTCCACCTGCCCCCACCAGCTTGGCTGAACGGGCGACACATCCAGCGAGGCACCCCGCGCCGCTGCACCACCCAGGCGCTTGGGCGCCGTCCAGTCCACGCCGCGCCGATCGACCCCGTCACCCGGCAAGGGCCGGGGAGGCCAGGCAACCGGCGTCGGCTTGTGAAGGGGCTCGCGAAACACTGCCATAGTCTAATCGTGCGCCAGCACTGTGCCACGACTATTTCCGCCCGGGGAAATAGTCGTGTGGCTTCCGGCCAATCAGGTCGGCATGCGCGCTGCGATGTTAAGTGCCCCGCCGCCCCGTTACGCCCGAGCCAGCTTCGCCCGCACGTACGTCGCCCGGGCCTGCCGCCGCTGCTCCTGGTCCATGTCTTTGTTCATGGCCCGCTGCAGGTGCGCCGGCTGCACCAGAAGAAAGAGCCCGTTGATGGTCTTTACATCCATGGGCAGGATGTCACTCAGCGCCCCCAGCCGTGCCATGCTCAGCATCTGCATCGCCTCTTCCGTCGTGAGCAGCCGCGCGTTGGTCAGCAGCCCCCACGCGCGGCACGCCTGATCTTCCAGCAGCGCCCGCCGCTTGGTCAGCAGCTCGCGCCGCGCCACCCGCTCATACTCCACGATCCGCGGCAAGATGTCCCCGTCGAGCTGCGCCAGGATCTCGCCTTCCTTCTTCCCCAGCGTCGTCTGATTCGAAAGCTGGTACAAGTCCCCCACCGCCTCCGACCCTTCGCCATAAAACCCGCGCACCGCAAGACACAACCCGTCCGCCGCCCGCTTCACTTTCTCGATGTCGCCCGTCAGGCGCAGCGCGGGCAGGTGCAGCATCACGCTCATACGCACGCCGGTGCCAACGTTGGTCGGGCACGCGGTGAGATAGCCAAACCGCCGATTGAACGCGTAGTCAATGCCCGCTTCGATCAGGTCGTCCGCCCTGTCCACCTCGCGATACGCCGCGGCCAGCGCCAGCCCGCTGCGAATCGCCTGGATCCGCAGGTGATCCTCTTCGTTGACCATGATGGAGAGGCGTTCATCCGGCACGGAATACGCCACGCCCCGCGGGTCGTCGTTCCCCGCCCGCCCCTTGCTCAACTGCTTGGAGATGAGGTGCCGCTCTACCAGCAACGCTCGTTTCATCGGCGTCGCTTCGTGCAGGTCCTCCCACACGATCCGCTCCGAAAGCGACGCCATCAAAATCTGATCGCGGCACATTTCCAGCGACCGCGCTCGCTCCTTGGGCCCGCTCTTGGACCCGAAGGGCACCGCCGCCAGATTTCGCGCCAGCCGCGCCCGCGACGACAACACCACGTCGCTCGCCTCGCCCTCGCCCTTCAGCCACTCCGGAGGGGGCTCGCTGGGGGGCTGCTTCGGGGGTTCGTAGTACCCGCCTCGGGTCATTCGCCCCGCCCCTCATCATCCATTCGGGGCTCGTGCCCCTGGCGCTGCGCCTGACTCGAAAGCCGCTTGAGCTCATCGCGCAGGCGGGCCGCCCGCTCATACTGCTCAGACTTCACCGCGCCGTCAAGTTCGTTTCGCAGCGCCGCCAGTCGCTTGGCCCGCTCGGCCAGTTCGGCAACCAGGCTCGGCTCGGTCTCGGGCGACGTAGCTTCACCCAGCATCCGCCGCGGGGCTTTGCCGCGATGCCGGTCACCCCCCTGGTGGGCCCGGGCCAGCAGCGGCGCCAGTTGATTCTCAAAGACGCGGTAGCAGTCGGCGCACCCAAGCAGGCCATGCTGCTTGAACTCGCCAAAGGTGGTCTTACAACTCGGGCACGCGGCCACGCGCGTCGTGGTGATGTTCACCGACATCCCAAGCAGCGACGCCGCCGCCGGCACTCCGGTCGAGGCAATGCCAGTGTCCTTGGCGCACTGTTCGCACAAGTGGCGCTCGATCTTCACGCCATTGACCTGCGTCAACTCGTGCACCGTCGCAATCTTGTCGCACCTGTCGCACTTCATTCCGGGGTCATTCTACGCCCGCGCCCTGACGGCGCGCTGTTCGTAAGCGGTTCGAGTGAGAGGCGTTCGGAGCGAGGCGGGAGGTTGGAGCAAAGAGCCGGAGGCGACATTCGACATTCGGCATTGGTTGAAGACCGTCTTCGCGCGTGGGCCGCGAACAACGAATGCCGAATCACGAATGCCGAATGCCGCACTTCAGAACTCCGCCAAAAACAAAGCCGCCCCGGATCAACTCCGGGGCGGCGAAAGTTCGTATTTGCCCGCACCTCAGTGCGTCGCCAAACCCTTCTGCTGGCGGGTGTAGCCATACTTCCGCTTCAGGGGCTTCACCACCAGGCCCTGCTTGATGGCCTTGGCCGACGCCTTCACGCGCTGCGGCACCCCGTCGATGATCGCCGTGACTTCCTGCAGGTTCGGCTTGAACGTGCGGCCCGTAATGCCCGTGGGCTTAAGACCGAAGCCGCCCTTGGACACAGCCTGGCCACGCCACGCACGCTTCTTGCCGCGACCCGTCTTCTTCCCAGTAAATGCGCACACAGCGGGCATCAATCACCTCACATGCTCAAGAAACTCAGTCGAAACACCACCCTACCGGCGTCCAAACAAATTCACCACTCCGCCGGGCCTGAACACTAGGCAATACCCCGCCCCGTGGCAAGGCCTCGCTAGCCCCAGTCGCGCGATGGATTCTACTTCACTCGCCCATTCGGATTCCGTGCGGTACACTCATCTCGTGCCTGAATCCGCCAAAATCCCGCTGATTCCTGCCGCCGCTCCCACGCCCCCGGATCCGCCCGTCATCGCGCCCGAACTCACGCGAATCGAAAACGCCCAGCGCCTGTACGAAGTCTTTCGCATGCTCTGGGACGATCAGGTCGCCTACGCCGACACCCTGCGCGACAAGCGAAAACTCTACTCCGCCGGCATCGCGGTGCTCTTCGGCTTTGGCACCTTTCGCCTGGCCTGGTACCGAAACCTCAACGAGGTTCCGATCGTGCGGGACTGGCTCGTCTTCGGGCTGCTTCAGTTTCTACTCGTTCTGGTCATGGCGATCGCGTTGGCCGCCGCGTATTTCCTGTACACCGAAGGATCGATGATCCGGCTGTGGGCGGCCCGCCGCTTTCCGGCCCTGCGCCTCCACGAACGCTGGCCATTTCGGCAGTTTCAATCCACCTGGGGGTCGATGGCCGATCATGACGATCGCGGCCGCGCCATCAGCGCCATCGATATGGGGGTTGCTGAATCCGAACGCTGGATCGATGCGCCTCAAGACGAAGTCTGGACCGACCGAGCTTGGAAACTACGAGACGCCTACGAAGACCTGCTCACGGCCAATAACCGGGTCAACGCTCGAATCAAGACCAGCGTCGCGCTCCTGGTCACCAGCTATGCGATCCTGTTCGTCGCGGTGTGCGTATACAGTACTGCAGCGGTGAAGGAGGTTCGAAGCCATGAGTCAACAACTGGAAACTCCTCGCAAGACCGATCGCAGCCACCTCTCTCTGGAAGAGGCGGCCCAGCGGGTCCGTGCCTCAACCCTCCAGTCTCAGCAGCGGGTCGAAGAGAAGGCGAAGGCTCGGAAAGTGCGGGAGCAGGCCCAGCGCGGCACCCTGCTGGGCAAGATTCTGGCCAACCTGGCAACCTGATTTCCGGCAGCCCGGCTCGCAACCCCGCCCAGAGCGAAACAAGCCCTCCCGAAGATTGGCCCACGCCGCTCGGATGGCCGCCCGCCAATCGCTAGCGCTCATCCCTCATCATCAAAGTACTCATCCGCGTCCGTCGGCATCTGCTCGATGTTCACCGGCTGGCTGAACTCATCGCTCAGCCACTTCTCGCCAAGGCCCTCGAGGTCCGCCGGGTCGATCCCTTCGACCAGCCCCTCCAGCTTGGAGCCCGCCTTCTTGCCGCCCACGCGCCGCCCGTCCACGCGCTCGCTGACGCCCTTGCGGCCGCGGCTCACCCTCACTTCGCCCGTTTCCTCCGTGAGGTCGTCCTCGCGCTGGCGGCGTGCCCGCACGATGATGCGGATCGGCACCTCCGGAAAGGGCAGCTCCTCGCGGAAGCGATTCGATAGGAAGCGCAAATATCCGGCCGTGAACAAGTCCGGGTGATTCACCACCAGCGTGATCGTCGGCGGCTCCACGCCCGTCTGCGCCACGTAATACACCTTCGCGAAGCGCCCCCGAATATCCGCCGGGCCACGCTTGTCGATGATCGAGCGAACCAACCGATTCAGCTTGCCGGTCGTCACCCGCTCGCGGCTCTGCTCCCGCAGCTCAAACGCCAGGTCGATCGTCGCCTTCAGATTCTTGCCGTTCTTGCCCGACACAAACGCGATCGGGGCAAAGGGCAAACCCTTCAGCTCGGCCCGGATGTATTCCTCATAGTGGGTGCTGGTCACCGGCTTGCCATCGCGGCCTTTTTTGCCGGCCGCCAGGTCCCACTTGTTCACCACGATGATCGCCGGCTTGAACGCCTTCTGCGCCATCATCGCCACCTGCTCATCCACCTGCGAGATCTTCTCCGTAGCGTCGATCAGCAAGAGCACCATGTCCGCCCGGTCCACCGCGCGCTGCAGCCGGTCCAGGGCGTACACCTCGATCATGTTCTGGAAGCTGCGCTTGCGGCGTAACCCCGCGGTGTCGATCGCCACCAGCGTGCGCCCGTCCATCTCGAAGCGCACGTCCACGGCGTCGCGCGTGGTCCCGGCGATCTCCGACACGATCATGCGCGACTCGCCCGCCAGCGTGTTCACCAGCGTGCTCTTGCCGCTGTTGCGTTTGCCGATGATGGCGACATACAGGTCCGCCGGGGCCCGCTTGGTGTCCTCGGCCACTGGCGCGGGGAGCATCTCATAGATCGCGTCCATGAACTCGCGCCGGAAGTAGTTGTTCTTGGCCGACACGCTCAGCGGCTCGCCAAAGCCCAGCGACGCCAGCTCCAACGCGTGCGCCTCCCACTTCGGGCCGTCCACCTTGGTGGCCACCACGCGAATCGGCGGGCCGACGTGCAGCTTCTTGACTGCGGCTGCTTCCGCTTCTCTTTCTACCTCATCTAGTGGCACAGGCCTCCGGCCTGTGTCCTTCAGTTTCACTTGAGCCTTCTTTCCCGCCTTATACTTCCCCGCGGCTTCCGCCTTCGCGCCCTTCTTCTTCACCTCGGCCACCGGCGGCACTGGGCTCGCGCTCTTCTTCGTCTTCCCGCCGCCCGCGGCCTTCTCGGCCTTGTCGCCGTCTCCCAGCTTGTGTTCGCGAAGCAGCCGCGCGATTTCCTGGTCCTGCGGCGTCACCCCCGCCTGCGCATCCACCGCGAACAGCACCAGGTCCGCCCCCTCCACCGCCTGCGAGATCTGAAACTCGATGGACTCAGTGAGCCGCGCCAGGTCGTTGCCGACCTCGTCAAAGCGCCCACCCTCAGCGACATACACCCCAAAGCCGCCGGTATCGACAAACTCCACCGTCTTGCGCTCGGTATTCCGGTACGGCCCATCAACCTCGACGATCGCCGTCACGCGATCGCGCGTCGTCCCCGATGACGGGTCGACGATCGACACCTTCGCCCCCGCGATCATGTTCATGAGCGAAGACTTGCCGACGTTTGGGCGGCCCACAATGGCGACACGAGGTATGGGCATGGAAATGCTCTTTGGCGGCCTGATCGATGGTGGCACTGCTCTCCAGAGCAGTGTCCCCAGTTCACCCTACCAACAAAACCGCACCGGTCTGGAGACCGGTGCCACCATACGCCATCAGAATACAAAGCCTGCTCAGCCGGCGATCGCCGTAACCTTCACCTTGGTGAAGCGCTGGCGATGGCCAACTCGCTTCTTCCAGGTCTTCTTCTCGCGGAACTTCTGCACAAAGAGCTTCTCGCCCAGCACCACCGGCTCGACGATCTCACCCTTCACGCTCGCCCCGGCGACGTACGGCATGCCCAGCTTGGCTTCGCCCCCGATGGACCCGACCACCAGCACCCTGTCAAAGGTGACCGCCTGGCCCACCTGCGCCTGCCCCTCGCTCATGAGATCAACCAGAATCTCATCGCCCTGAACGACCTTGCGCTGGCTGCCGGAATCTTCGATGATCGCGTACATGACGAGCTCCACCATCAACCAAACCTAAACCGAACTTTTCGTCGCTTTGGACCGCCGCGCCACCCGACGCCGCAGGCCACCGTCCCGAACCGGGGCGGACAGAGAGTGTAGCGCGTCGCCGCCACAGGGCAAGCCCCGCTTCGGCACGCCCGGGATGAGCGAAGCGAATCCCGAGATCGAGCTCGCAGCCTATTCCGAAGTTCAACAGCCACCCGCTCCATCTCGGGATTCGGCTGCGCCTCATCCCGGGCGTGCCTGAGTTGCCCAGACACTCCCGCCCCCCGCTGGCATCTGTCTTGTGGTTCGCCCCGCGCCACCGTACGCTCCAACTCGCATGGCTCCCCAACGCAACAACATTCTCGCCGGCATCTTCGTTCTTGCCGGCCTCGCCTTGGCCGTCTGGGCCAGCTTCGTGCTCGCCGACCGCGCCCCCCTCGGCGGCCTGCGCCGCTTCTCTGTCCGCTTCACCATCGCCGGTGGTGCCCCCGGCATCAAGGGCGGCAGCCCGGTCACCCTCGCCGGCCAGCAAATCGGCCGCGTCGTCGATGTCACCTTCGAGGGTTCCCCCGGTGACGCCGCCAAACCCATGTCCCCCCGCTCCGTGCTGGTGCGTGTCGAGGTCGAACGCCGCTTTGCGTTCTACGAAAACGCCCGCATCAACATCGAAAAGCCCCTGCTCGGCAACCTCTCCACCATCAACATCTCCGAAGTCGGCGACCCCGCAACCGTCGCCAACGCCCAGGGCGGCAACCCCGAACTCCAGGACAACGAAGTCATCAGTGGCTCGGTCGCCCCTCCCGGCTTCCTCGCCGATGCCGGCCTGGGCCCTGAACAGATCGAAGACATCCGGGCCGCCATTCACAGCGCCAAAGAAGCCACCCAGCGCGTGAACGACCTCATCGGCCGCGCCGGGCCCGGCGTCGAAAAAGGCATCGCCGACGCCCAGGCCGTCATCGCCGACGTTCGCGAGAACATCAAGCACTGGAGCGAACGCCTCGACACCATCAGCGCCAACGCCCAGGCCGCCTCTGAACGCCTGACGCCGATGCTCGACCACGCCGACAAAGTCGTCGCGAACGCCGACGGCCTGGTGGACGACGCCCGCGCCGTGATCAAGGACAATCGCCCGGGTGTGGACGCCGCCGTCAAGAACATCGAGTCGGCCAGCGCCAAGCTCGACCGCGAGACCATCTCCCTGCTCAACGACTCGCTCAAGGACGCCCGCGCCGCGCTCACCTCCTTCGACACCGCCGTCACCCGCGTCAGCGCCCTGCTCACGGAGCAGAAGCCCAACATCGCACGCACCCTCGCCAATCTCCGCCTCACCAGCGACCAGCTCAAGCTCACCGCCATCGAAGTCCGCAGCCAGCCCTGGCGGCTCCTCCACGAACCCACCACCAAAGAGCTCTCCTCGCAGGTGCTCTACGACGCCACCCGCGAATACGCCGAAGCCGCCAGCGACCTGCGGGCCGCCAGCGACGCCCTCGCTGCGGCCGCCGCCCCCGAAAACGCCAAGCAAGCCGGCGCCGAAGGCCTGGGCGACCTCTCCGCCAAAGTCACCGAGGCCCTGGACCGCTATCGCAAGAGCGAAAAACTCCTGCTGGAAAAGCTGGTCAGGGAAAAGTAGATCACGTGCTACAGCTCACGTGCCACTGATCCCGCGCCACTGACCTGTTCAAGCCCTGTTGAACAGGTCAGTGCCGAACACCCACATCTCTGGCCACGCCGCACTGACCTCGAAGCGAGGTCAGTGGCACTTCTTGCAGCCCGCCCGCAAGGGCGCACGCCCGTTGCCGGTGGCGCGGCGAGCCGCTTGGGGCGAGCAAGCCACCGGTGCACGATCTTTTCACTCCTCATTCTTATTTTTTCCCGCCCGGCCAAGGGCGGACCACATCGACACAGCCGCGCCATTTGGTCCGTCTCGCCCCCGCCGCCGCCGCGGCATGCACAACACCGCGGCCACCCCGAGCATCGCCGCGCCCGGGCCGGGCACCGTGGCGATGAAGCCGTAGCTGAGGTTGGTCGTTCCCGCGAACGTGCGGCCGTCGGCCGAGATAGCCGTCACATTGTTCAGCGTGACACCGTCGGGCACCTGCACGCCGTACGAAGCCAAATAGTCGGTCAGCGGAATGAACTGCGTGGAGGGGGTCCAGACGCCGGCGACATACGAGAAGTCCGCCGCTTGGATGTCGCCCGCGATGACACTCGCATCGTCATTCACGGCCGCGGAGCTCGCGTACGCCCTTGCGCCGCTGGGCAGCAAGAGCTGTGTCACGGTGTTGTCGTGCCACACCACCGGAAGGTCATTGGACTGCCCGACGATGAAATGCCCGTTGCCGCTGACGGCGAACGCTTCGTTCTGGTGATCGCTCGTTCCCAGGATATTGGGAAGAACCTGAATCCCACTCGCTTGCGTCCACTTGAACGCCTGCTGTCCCCCGCCGCCGCCATACCCCACCAGCGTCGACCCGTCGCGGCTTACAGCGTTGATGAAACTGTCGCCCAGCGTGCGATTTGGGTCCAGGAGTGTGGGCGTGCCCGACGCGTCCCACCTGGCCGCGTAGTAGGATGGCGGGGGACCGTTTCCGGGATCAAAGTAGACGTAACCGGCGGTGAGCGATCCGTCGTTGTTGGTTGATCCGGCGAAGGCTCCAGTGAATCCAGATGGAGGGAGGAGTAGTTGCATCCCGCCGGACAGGCTTGCCCGAAAGCCATTGGATGCGGCCGCCCCCACGACAGTGTTCCCGTTGCCTGAGATTCCAAAGCCCAGATAATCGGGAGGACTCCCGAGGTCTGGCAGGGGCTGAACGCCTGCCGATCGCGACCAGACATACGCACGCGTAAAACCCGTGCGTCCAGAGAATGATCCACCGGCGTGCATGCCGTCAGCGGAAAGCCCCCGTACCGATGTAAGAGGCGTACCTGCAGGCCCCACGATGAGATCGAATGACTGAGCCGAAGCCGAGCTATTGAACAGCCCGACGACGCCCGAGAACGCCGCGAGGATGAGTACGGAGGCCGATTTGGAAATGTGTGTTCGCACGCCCACAACATGCACCACGATTCCCAAATTGCAAGGCGCGCCAGAGGATAATCTTCCACATTCCGCACCGCAGTTCGCGCGTCTGCCCAGCCCCGCACCCCCGACACCAGCCGCGTACAGACCCGACCCCCACACGCCCGGGATGAGCGAAGCGAATCCCGAGATCGCCCACGCGAACACTCCCCAAAACGAAAAAAGAGGCCGCGAAAGCCGCGGCCCCTCAAACTGCTTGTTCTCGAACTCCGTCCCTTCGTCTCTGCGGAACTTCGTCTCTTCAGAACTCCGTCTCTCCCCTACTTCGCCGCGGCAAACAGCTCCGCCACTTTCGTCCAGTTCACCACGTTCCACCACGCCGCCAAGTAGTCCGGGCGCCGGTTCTGATACTTCAGGTAGTACGCGTGCTCCCACACGTCCACGCCAAGAATCGGCTTGCCCTCGCACCCCGCCACCGCCTTGCCCATCAGCGGGTTGTCCTGGTTCGCCGTCGAGACCACTTCCAGCTTGCCGCCGTTCACCACCAGCCACGCCCAGCCCGAACCAAACCGGCTCGCCCCGGCCGCGGCCATCTTCTCCTTAAACGCATCAAACGTCCCAAACGCCCCGCTGATCGCGGCCGCCAGCTCGCCCGTAGGCATCCCGCCCCCGCCCTTGCCGGCCGGCGCCATCACCTGCCAGAACATCGAGTGGTTCACGTGCCCGCCCACGTTGTTCCGCACCGCGCCGCGCTTGTCCTCGGGGATGTCGCTCAGGTGCTTGATGATCTCGACCGGGTCCTTATCGGCCCAGGCCGTCCCCTCCAGCGCCTTGTTGCCGTTGGTCACGTAGGCGTTGTGGTGCTTGCCGTGGTGAATGGTCATCGTGATCGTGTCAATGTGGGGCTCGAGTGCATCCGTGCCGTAAGGCAGGTTGGGAAGCGTCATGGGCATCGAAAATCTCCTTGTGTTAGTATTCCGATCGGTGAAAACCACCCGAACTCGGTACGAACTTTGCGCGATCCAAAACGACTGTGAGTGTTCTGTTGAATTTTTCCCGCAACGCTTGGCAAGCGTCTCCAAATCTGGTAGCCTCCAGCCCTCGTGGTCGTTCGCGCGCTGGCGGCAGATCAGGCTACCTTCGCGAGCTGGGGAAATCAATGTCCGGGGGTTTGTACGAATAGCATCGAGCCTACGCTGGCTTTCATATGCGCATAGAATGGTTAGTTCGGCGTCGAACTTTCGTCCGAAAATGCCGTTAAAGTCCGAGATTAGAAGTTTTCTTGTAGAGCAATCCAAATGTGAAACCTGCGGGCCGCGGCAGCGTACAGATCACTCCGGTGAATGCCTCACATCAGGTCCGAGAAATATACGGTTCATCGGGTCAGAACGAAGATTTGCTGGAATCTGAGAGTTGTTCGTGCTGGGTTTGGTATTTTCGGCTCGTGGCTCATGGCGTCTGTATTTATGGGGGGCTTTGTTTTTGTGAAGTCGCTTCAGGGCGATTTCAGCCGGCCGCGGCATCCAACGTAGGCCGGCCTCGCATGCCTCACGCAGCCCGTCCACGTCCGAGCTTGTCGGTTGAGAGGAATGTGCAGGCCAGAGGCAGGCAAATGGCAGGAATAGGCGGGCGACGGATGAAAGATTGTCGGCTGCGGCAGACCCAAAGACGGGTTTGTCTCGTATACACGAAGATGGAGTCGGTGAAATCGCAGTGAGTCAAACCAGCCAGGAAGTGTTCAGGATTCGTCAACAATCGTAAAAGCGCGGCGGAGCCCGCGGGAACAACCAAAAGCGTCGCACGTCTCTGGAGTATCGCTCGCCCAACATGCCGCACACAGCCGCGGCCATCGGGCAGGCAGGAGACAACCGACGAAGCGTCAGAAGAACCGGACGGCGAGGGTGAGCTTTGTGCACGGATTCGCCGGTAATCAGCCAGGATTGGCAGGAAGCGTGAAATGAGGCAGATCATGACCAAACGAACCCTCAGCCCTCTCGAGCAGGTGCGTCGCCGTACCCGCGTCAGCCTTGGCGCGGAGGTCGTCGACAAGGTGGCCAAGCCCGGCAAAGCCGGCTCGGTCCGCCGCCGCCTCTCCGCGGACGATGAGCGCCTGCTCCAGCAGATCATGTCCGTCGAGCAGGACTTCATCGACAGCCCCGCCTTCGTCGAAGACGAGGCCGAAAAGAAAATCTACGACGAGGCTCCTGACATCCAGAAGCCCGACACCACGTGGTACCACCCCGTGATGGACGACCTCTCCGGCACCCGCAACCGCACGGTGAAGAGCGCCCAGCAGGTCATCCTCACCGGTGCCGAAGAGAAGGTTCTCTTCCACCAGTTCAACTACGCACGCTTCCGCATCTGGAACATCCAGGAAGAAGTCTGGAAGACCGCGGCTCGCCAGCCCACCCCCGACCAGGCCCACGAGATCCTGCGCTGGTACCGCGTGGCCGATCGCATCCGCGAGCAGATCGCCGAGACCAACCTCGCCCTCGTGCTCGCCATGGCCAAGCGCACCCGCATGAGCGAAGTCGACTTCGCCGACCTCGTGAGCGAGGGCAACATGGCCCTCCTCCGCGCCGTCGACAAGTTCGATGCGGGCCGTGGCTACAAGTTCAGCACCTACGCCTGTCGTGCCATCCTGAAGGCCTTCAGCCGCCAGGGTATGAAGCTGAGCAAGTACCGCCAGCGCTTCCCGACCGACTTTGACCCCAAGCTCGAACGGAGCAACTTCCTGGAGATCAAGCGCTCCAGCTTCGAGAAGGACGCCGCGGAAGAGGTCAAGCGCATCGTCATGGAAAACCGTGCCGATCTGTCGGACGTTGAGCGCACCGTCATCGAGCACCGCTTCGGCCTCGAGAGCGGCGAACTCGAGAAGCCCATGACCCTGGAGCAGGTCGGCCAGATCATCGGCGTCACCAAGGAACGCGTCCGCCAGATCCAGAACAAGGCCATGGAAAAGATCCGCCTGCAACTGGAAGCTCACTTCCTCGGCAACCGCGAAGCCCTGGAGCAGCAGGAAGCCCTGGAAGCCGGCGAGAGCATGGGCCAGAACAAGAACGCCATGCCCCGCGAAGTCGTCGAGAAGTTCCTGCAAAGCCTCTCGATGAACTAAGTTTCTGGGTGGCCCGGCGGTCCCCGCCGGAACTTCCAGCCCTCATCGAATAGCACCCCCGCGGCTCACCGAAAGGTGGGCCGCGTTCCTTTTTGAAGTGAGACGAAGTTCCAAAGAGACGAAGAGACGAAGTTCAAAGCCCCCCAGCAGCCAGTGCCTGATTTAGCAATTTAGCAATTTGCCATTTGGCAATTTCGAGCCGCGTCAGCCGGCGAGTACAAACTCATCCTCCAAATACCGCTCCGGCCCTTCCGTCGTCGTCAGCACCGCCCGCAGCTTGAGCCACCCTTGCGTGGCTCCGGTGGCGTCCTTGCTGCCCCACGCCGCCACCCATGCCGGTGCCACCAGCGGAATGCGGTACGTCCGCGTGCTCTGATCAAACCGGCGGCTGTTCCCCTCGGGCTCCGCCAGATCATCCACATCCCACGTCAGCGCCTGGCTCTCGATCCCCGGCGATACGCCCGCGCCGGGCTTGAAGAGTTCCAGCCGCAGCGTGCCCAGGCCCTTTACAGAGTCGCCGAAGCGGTCCTTCAGTTCCAAGTGCAGCACCACAGTGCACTGCCCGGCGGGCAACCCCGCCTGCGCAACCCTCTCGATGTGCGTGAGCGGGTGGATCCGCATGGTGGCGGGCGAAAACGCGGGCGCCCCCTCGACCGCAGGCAACGCCGTGTTGCCGTCATCGATCTTGCAGCCGCCGAGCCCCGCGGCAAGCACCGCGGCCATCATTCCCACCTTCAACCGTGTGCGTTGTGTCCACATGCCGCATCGTACGTTCGATCTCGCGCGGGGTACGCGGGCAGGTCCTCACGCCGCGGCCTGTGGCTTCATCTCCGGGCGCGGCTGCTCGCGCGGCTCCCACCGTTCCAGCAGCGTCACCAGCGTTCGCTGCCCGGCTTCGATCGCCCCCAGCACGCGGGTGTTCTCGCGGAGCGCCCCCAGCAACGCGTCCACCACCTGCCGCTCTTGCATGAGCTTGGCATGCGCGTCATCGAGCTGCCGCTCGCGGGCCCCGCTCGCGCGGCGTTCGCTCAGCCACATCCATCCGATCAGCCCGGCGGTGCCGAGCTGCGTCACCCACGCCGCGATTTCCGGGTCCGGCATAACGCCTCCTTCAGTAGCCCGACCGTCAGGGAGGGCCGCCTTACGTCGCAGCCAGGCCCTCCCTTACGGTCGGGCTGCTGCTAAAAATCCATCTCATCACAACAACTGAAACACCGCCGTGTACCCCACGCTGTACACGCGCCCACGGTCCGTGCGGTCACCCTCTTGGAACGACACAAAGCTCATCCCCGCCCACGTTCGTCCGCGTGTGTCCACGAGGTCGCCGGGCGTGGGCGTCGCCTCAAGCTGCGCCACCACCGCGCTGCGGGCGGCATCCAGGGCTGCCTGCGTCGTGCCCACCAGCCGCCCCTTCACGATCACCTGCCACGCGATCAGCCCCTGCGCC
>JBAZUW010000004.1:0-28311 GCA_041661205.1 Phycisphaerales bacterium | reverse complement strand
CGCCGTCGAGCCTGCATTCCCGGCACCGTTGAAGAAGTTCGACGTGATCAACTGCCCCCGCGGCCCCACACTGAACCGGTGCGGGCCGCTGCCGAAGAGATCAAGACCTTTGAACGAGCTCATGGTGTGCTCCATGGAAAACAGAGACGAAGTTCCGAAGAGACGAAGAGACGGAGTTCAAAGACGCGCGTAGCGCTACCCACTCGACCACTCGACCACTCGACCACTCGACCACTCGACCACTTTGCCACTTTCATCTCGGGATTCGCTTCGCTCATCCCGGGCGTGCCTCACGCATCCGTCACGCTGATCGGGTCCGCCGCGCCGTCGCTCGACACCGCCACCAGGTCCACCGTCCGCACGGCGCCGCGTTTCAGCGACACCTCATACGAGACCGCCGCCACCACCGCGTTCGCGCTGATCACCCGTCGCCCCGCGTCGCTGCCGTTGGGGCTCGTCACCACCGCCAGCGTGCCGCTGGCGCCGGGCACCGGGCCATTCGCGTCGCCCGCCGTCACTTCGCTCTCAACGCGAATCTTGACGACCTGCTCGGGCACATCCGCCAGCACCACGTGGGGGCCTGCATCGCTCCACTCCGTCACTTGCTTTTGGGCCGCGCGGGAGATGGTCACCGATGTGACACCCGCCCACGCCCCGCCTGCAAACGTCACACTTGATGGATTCAGCACCAGCATGTGTACCACTCCTATCCAGAGCTTCGCAAAGCCCCAGCTCCGGCGCCTTTCCAAAGGACCGATGCAACGCCGCGTGCGACTCTCCCACCAACAGCCTCACCCCCGCACCAGCCACACCGCCCCCAGCCGGCGCACCGCGTCGGCCTTGCCGTCGCCATCCGTATCGATCTCCAGCACCGCCGTGTGCCGCGCTTCGCGGAACCTCGCCCCATACTCCGCGGCCCGCTGATTCGCCGGGTGCTTCTCATCCAGGCCCACACCCGCCGCCGTCCAGATCAGCTTCAGTGCCGCGAGCGCCTCGATGTACCGCAGGCTTCGCCAGTTCACGATCTTGTCGGCCGTCACCACATCCGGCGCGGGGGCTGCGTCGGCGTCAATCCCCGCCATCGCCAGCAAGTTCCGGTGTGCCATCGCGATCTGCGACCTGAACGTCACGATCCACGCCAGCCCGCTGCCGACAAGGCCCGGCGACATCGCCCCACTCTCCAGCGAGTCACGCGGCAGCGTCACCGCAAACTCCGCGGCACCCAGCAGCTCCACCACCTCGTACGACACGCCCGTTGCGACTACCACGCTGCCCGGCCCCACGCCGCGGCCGCTGAGATCCACATCGAAATCAAACTGCAAACCCAGCCCACTGCTGATCAGGTTCCCCCGGGCCAACGTCTGCCCCGCCCACTGCAGGTCTCTGAACAGCGTCGGCTCCAGGGCCAAGAGGTCACGATCCAGTGCGAACATGTGGCGCTCCTTTACCTTGATGTGTCAAACTCGCCCAAAGCCCTTCAAAATGCCCGCCCCGCGCCGGTGCAGCGCCGAGGCGGGCGAGTCGCGTGCCGTCGCGGCGTTTCCGCCCCGACGTGTCACGCTGCTTGACCCGTTGCCGCATGCTCATCACGAGGTCGAAAGCCCGCGCACCAGCGCGTGCGCGTTCTCGTTGCGGAACTCCAGCGTGTACTCCCCCACCACCTGCCCCACCGTTGCATCACCCAGGTGCGCCAGCGGCTTGAACGAGAAGCTCCGCCCACGCAAGGGCAGCACCTCGATGCGCGAGCTATCCAGCAGCAGCATGGTGTCCGGCGGCACCCAGCGGCTCAGGATCACGCGGCACACCCCAAAGTCGCTCTCGTACACGCCGATCACTTCGCTCAAGCGCGTGTCGCCGGGAGCGAAGTGGCGCGACGCGGTGCCCACGAACTGGTTGATGCGGCGCTTCTGGAAGCCGTTGACCACGATGGTGTCGATGCGTCCCTGGCTCTGATCCCACGTCTGGCGCATCGCGGCGTTGAGCACGTTCTCGTTCAGGTCTGTGCCGGTGCCGCCACCGGCGGGGAAGCCGTTGACGCCGGGCACGTACTGGTTGGTCGCGATCTGGCGCACGATGCCGTTCATGCTGCGCCGCGTGGTGCTGGAGCCAGTCTGGCCGCTGCTGGGCGCGGTGCCGTTGATCACGCAGTTTTCCAGGTCGCGCAGGAGCTCGCGCAGGCGTTCCTGCTTCTGGTAATCCAGCTCGTCGCGCACGGCGTGCTGGCGCACCGCCTGCATGGTGCCGGTCACTTCCACGGTGGCCGCAAAGATCTGCGTCCAGTTCTGCTTGCGGGTGCGGTTGGTGTAGCGGGCCTGGGCCGCATCCGCCCCTTCGAGGGCCGCGTTGCCCAGGATGGTGAGCTTCAGCCCATTGCTGAGGTTGCTCGCGGCGGTGCCGCCGTAGCGACGCACCACCGTGAGCACGTTGCCCGCCACCGCCGTCACCAGCATCACCTCCGACACGTTGCCGGGGCGCACCTGGTCGCCCACCTGAAACCGCGAGCCGTTGGCGACCGTAATCGCCGTGGCGTCCTGCGCATTGGGCGTGAACGTGGTCTGGTTCACGCTGTCGGTGTTGGGCAGCAGAGTGTCCTCGATCCACTCGTGGATGGTGTTCATCGCGGGGCGCTTGGCATCACCCAGGTGCGCCAGCAGCGGCGTCTCGTAGGGGCTCACGATGCCCACGATGTCCGACACATCCTCCATCACTTCCGGCAAGTCCGTTCCGGCCGCGTACGTTGATTTTCCTGAAAAGCCCATTCGAATACCTCCTGTTCAAAGTTCACCACTCACACCGCTCGACACGTTTGTTTTGCTCAGCCGCCGCGCCGGGCCCGCAGGTACTCCAGCAGCGCCCGCTTGTCGCCCGTGGCCACCGCCTGTTCGGCGAGCTGGGTCAGCGGGTCGCGTTTGGTGGCCGGGCCCATGGCGCTGCCAGCCAGGCCACTGCGGAAGAGAAACGGCTTGCTCTGCTTGAGGGCGGCGACTTCGGAAGCGATGTCGGCGATGGTGCCGCCGCCCACCTTCTGAGCGATGACCGCCGCGGCCGTGGCCACATCCACCGCGCCCGCGCCTTGCAGTTGCTTCTCAAGCTGCCGCGCCTGCTCGGCCGCGGCCATCGCCTGCGTTGCCTGCTGCAGCAACGCTTCAAGCTCGCCCAGCTTGGCCTCGATGGCCGCCACGCGGGCCGCGAGGGCGGGCTGGCCCGACGCCCCAGCATCGCCGGCCGCGGCCAGCACACTCTGGGCCGTTGTCGGGCCATCGCCATCGGGCGTCGCGCCGCCGCCGGCATCTCCCGATCCTGGCGAGATCGTGCCCGCGCCGCCGATCTGGCCGCCATCGATCTGCACCCCGCCCACGCTGTCGCCGCCGGTTGCCGTTGCCATGAGTTCTCCTTTCGTGTGTGATCCGCGCGCCGCACGCCGCGCCGCGTTGCTGCTTGCGAAGGTCCCGCGTTCTCAGCCGCTCACGCCCGAGTCGGTCGGCTCGTAGCCGAGCTCATCGCGCACGCGTTCGAGCGATACGCCCAGGCGCACCTTGGCCTCGGCGGCCGCCGCCTGGTCGCGCGGGTCTTCCGGCAGTGGGTCGGGCCAGGTCAGCCGCACGCCGCGATCCGCCGCGGGAATCGCGAGGACACCCGCGTGATCCAGTGCCGCGAGCACGATGTGGCAGACCCGCGAGATGCCGCCCCCGTACGTCACCTGCTTGCGGGCGGTTTTGGAGAGCACGCCCATGAGCGTGATGCGGAGCGCGTTGGCGCTGGAGAGATTGCCGATTTTCGCTTGTACGACGCCGCTGGCGATCGGCGGCACGGTGCTGATCTTGTCGAAGGCGTCGCGAATCTCGCGGATGTGGGTGGTCTCGCTGGGCGAGTCGGCGTCGCCCCCGAAGGTGGTGATCGACGCGTCGGTGTTGTCGGTGCTCCACACCGCGCCGGGGCCGACCGGGCCTTTGTCAAAGCCGTCGATCCCCTTGGCCAGGTACATGCGGAAGCTCTGGAAGGTGACGCGCTGGGCGCGGTCGCTCAATCGCGTGTTGAGCTCATCCTGCAGCGGGATCAGCGGCTCGACTTCGCTCTGGCCTTCGTACTCGAAGGGCTGCGCGATATTCTGGATGTGCACCACCGGCAGCACGCCGGGCGCGGGCATCGGGCGCTCGCCGGTCAGCTCGCCGTTCTCGAACATCTGCCACGCGTCGCGCGAGATGATCTCGAGTTGCTCGCGCGGAGCGTCGGCGGGGAGTGCGGCACTGGAGTTCGTCGCCGCATCTGCAAGCCGGAGCACGTACGCGTCGATCTCGCGGTAATCGCCCGCGTTCAGCATCGCCACGCCCCGGCTGGGGGCGATGACCTCGATGCGGATGTCATCGGCGGCGTCCAGGGCGCGGTCCAGGTTGGACTTGCCCGCCGGAGCGGCGCCGCGCTTGGCGAGGCCATCTCCCACCCGCGCCAGCAGATCGACGTATCCGTACACATGCCCGAGCAGGGCCATGTCTTGCAGCAGGGCGATGCCCCCGGAGCGTTCCCACACGCGGTCGAGCACGCGGGTGATGATGTCGCGTAAGGCCGCGTCGCGCGCGGTGCTCTCGATCCGCACGGGTTTACCGAGGAGGAAGTCGATCATGGACTGCACACGCCAGCCGATGTCGTTCTCGATCACCACCTCTCGCCTGTTGCCGGCACGGTCATCGGTGAGCCCGGTGCAACGCGGCGGCAGGCCGGCCTCCTGGGCCAGCCGGTAGGCCCGCCCGCCTTCGCTGCCGCCGCTGGGCCCCCACGCCGCCCAGCGGGTGAGGCCACCGGCCGGGGTCATTTCGTTGCGGTAGTAACTCCAGAGGCGCTCAAGCCGGGGCTGAGTGGTCTTGGTGTGCTCGGTCAGCAGGGCGTTGAGCTTCGGCTGATCGAGGCCGATGTTTTTGAATGCGTCCAGTTGCATGGGCTTCTCCGGGGTGGGGTGCCGATGTGGCCGGCCCTCAACCACTCCCCCGGAAGCCCGCGCGGCGCGCGCAAAGCCTGGAAGTCCTGAGCGACTCTTTGGCTGCAGCTGCGTTCGCAGCTCAAAATGGCAATAGAAAATCGCCGTCAACCCGGCGCCGCAGTACCCTCAGTGCGCGCACAAACGTGTCACCGAGGCAGCCGCCCCGGGCGTCCTCGGTGGCACGCCCGTTTGCGCTTGCATCCGATGCAACCTAATATCCCGTATGACAACACGCATTTGCCCAGGCTGTGGCGGCCAGCGAGTGGAGTCGGGCAAACTCAACGGCCCCTTGGACGTTTACTTTAGAATGACGCACACGAAGTTCTTGACTCATCGCAGCAGTTCGATCGAGGTTTCGGCCCACATTTGCGTGGATTGTGGCTTGATCTCCATGTTCGGCGACGTGGAGCACGCACAGGCCATTCTCCCTGACGACAGCAAGGACTCCTAGCCGCGCCCCTCCCCTGTCACTACGCGCCGCCCCCGCCGCCCCGTACACTGGCCCCCATGGCCGCTGCCGCCCCAACCCCGCCCCCCGCATGGCTGGCCCGCCTGGCCGGTAAGTTTCTCGTCTTTGAAGGGCCGGACGGCTCGGGCAAATCCACACAGCTCAAGCGGCTTGTCGCGCTGGCCGCCGCCCACGCCCTGCCCGTCTGCGAGGTTCGCGAGCCGGGCGGCACCGACGTGGGCGAACGCATCCGCCAGATTCTGCTGGACAAGGCCCACTCCGACATGGCCCTGCGCTGCGAGATGCTGCTGTACATGGCCAGCCGCGCACAGCTTGTCGAGACGCGCATCGGTCCGGCGCTCGCGGCCAACCACCTGGTGATCGCCGATCGCTTCGTGAGTTCGACGATTGCGTATCAGGGAGCCGCGGGAGGCTTGCCCCGCGATGACATCGACGCGGTAACGGGGGTGGCGTGCGGGGCGGTGCGCCCGGATTTGATTCTGATCTTCGATGTGGACGAACAGACCGCCGCCCAGCGGGCGGGGATTATCGCACCCACGGGAAAGGGCAAAAGGGTCGATACAGAGCTTCGCTCGTTGTTTGCCGACCGAATGGAAGACCGCTCCCACGAGTTTCGGCGAAAGGTTCGCGAGAGCTACCTGGCCCAGGCGAAGGAAGCCCCCGCCACCCACGCCATCATCAACGCGGCCAAAGGGCCTGACGAGGTGTGGGAGTCGCTGGTGCGCACGCTCGAAGCGCGCTTTCCCTGACGTGTGACGCCGGCACGGCCACTCACGCGTTACTTGCGTTCGATGGCTTCGCCCGGCGAGCCGGAACGCTTCCTCTCAAACTCGCGAATGAGTGCGCGGCCTTCGTCCAGCCCCTTGGGCTTGGGGAAGATCGCATCAAACGAACGCAGGCCCGAGTCCGGGTGCGCCTTGACCGCCGCGTCCAGTTCTTCCTCGAAGTTCCGCGCCACGGCGTCATACCCGATGGACTTGAGGTCGTCCGGGGCGCGGTCGTAGACCTTCTCGGCGTCGTCCAGCCCCAGCGTCGAGATGAAAACCGCGAACTGATACCCCGCGACAATGCGGAAGTCGCTGGGCATCTGCTCCATGCGAGCCTCCTTGCCCGATACGGCCGTGGTGCGCATCTGCGCCTCAAAGAACTTGCGGTGGGCCAGTTTGGCAAACTCAAACTGCTTCAGGAAGAGATCGGTATCGCCTCCCAGCAGCCCGTTCACGTAGGCCCCCTGCAACGCGCCCGAGACCTGCTGCACCGCGATCGCCGGCCGCTCAAGCTCGCCGGTCAGCTCCAGCGCTACGTACTCATCCAGCGGCAGCGCGAGGCGCTCCTTCCGCTCGGGGTCGTTCATCGTCATGTACTTGAAGTTGCGCAGCCGGTCGCGCCACTCCTCGGCCGTCTGCAGCTCGCCCCGGCTATAGAAGAAAGTGATCGCGTCGCGGATGAAGTTCTCGTACCCGCCCGCCAGCGGCATCGTCGCCCGCTTGTTGGCGTTGTCGGCCCAGCTGCGGCTCACCATCTCTTCCAGAATGTCGCCGTAGCTCTGCACAAAGTGCGGGTTGGGCACGCCCAGCCAGAGGCAATACTGCCCGGGCACGGTCGACGCGAAGAAATCGAAGTACAAATCGCCGCTGCGGAAAAGGTCTTGCACGGCCTGTGCGCTGATGCGGTCGGTGTTGATGAAGTCGAAGGTGGTCTTGTTCTGCTGGTTGACGCGATCGATTGAGTTCTCCACGCCCTCATTGGCCCAGTAATACGCATGGGCGGCGTGGTGGCGCCAATCCATCGGACCGATCTTCTCGGTATAGCGCACCATCTTCGCCGGATCCATGTGATAGCGAAGTTCCAGAACTTTCTTGCGGACAAAGGCGATCAGCACCGGCCACGCCTTGGCGTAGCGGGGGTCATCGATGATGGCGCCGATGGCCTGCGTGTTGGGCCCGACCTGCTGCTTGATGAAGCGGCGCTGCCCGCTGGCGGAGAGGGCCTTCCACATCTCGTAGCGTTTGAGCAGGTCCCAGTTGGGGACAAAGCCCGCCTTGGCGAGGGCGCCGGCCAGAGCCCGAGTGGTGGGTTCGCGTTCTTCGAGCTGTTCGGGCGTGTTGGGGGCGTCGCGGATCACCGCGATCCATTCGGCGAACTTCTTGATGGCCTTGGCGCGGTCGCGGTCTTCGGGGCCGCGCTTGGGGGGCGGGCCCACGGCGATGGTCCACTCCTGCGCGAGCATTTTCTTGTAATAGAGGTTGGCATCGTCGGTCTGGCCGCCGATCTTGTGCAGGAAGATCCAGCCGAGTTCCTTGTGCAGCAGCAGGCTGTTGGGGTTTGCGGGAATGCCCTTGGCGCGGAGGAGATCGATGCCGGCGTTCACCCAGGCCCAGCGCTCTTCGGGGGTCTGCGTGCTGACAGAAATGTTGTACGCGAGGTTCCAGGCGTGAAAAACCCACACGCTAGGGAAGCGGGGCTGGAGCTTGGTGATGGCGTCGGCGAGCTGGTTGGCCTCGTAGAACTTGCCGTCTTCCTTCATCTGGTTGGCGCGCATCCAGAGGAAGTTGACGAAGATGCCGCGGAACGCGCCCATGGCGATGCCCAGCGACACCTCGCGAGATTGGCCGTCTTCGGCGCGGTCGGTGTAGTTGAGCTTCTCCTGCCCGGCCAGCGCGGTCATGGCGATGGCCAGCCCGCCGGAAGAGACCAGGCACAAGCACAGCACCAGGCTGGCGGCGAGCTTGATCCAGGTGTCGCGTTTCATGCCACGTTCCTTCCATCGCGGCCATCGCCGCCACCCCACCCAGCCGCGCCGCACCCGGCGCACCCCACACTCTCTACTGCCCGGAGTAGATCGCCAGTTCGCGCCGTTTCATCACATACACGCCGATGGCGTACAGAACCACCGTCGAGAGAAGCAGCACCACCATGCCGGTGGCGGCATCCGACCAGCTCAGGCGCAGCCCCTCCACCAGACGCGATGTTGGCCGCAAATCCGAATACACCTTGAACGTACGCGACACGATCTCGGCCACATTCGAGACGATGGTGTTCAGAATGAGCGTCTTGCCCTCGCGGTCTTCCGTCTGGTAGTTGTCGAGCGCGGATTGCGTGAACGACGCACCCTCAGCCGCGAAGAAGACCGTGAGCGACACCAGGCACGCCACCGGGAAGCTCAGGAACGTTCCCGCCACCACCCCCACCATCGCCAGAAACGCCAGCTTCACCCACAGAATCACCATCACCCGCAGGAAGTTCATCCGGAACGACCCCGCGGCATACGTGATCTCCAGCCCATCCGGCGGAAAGCTCATGCTCTCCGGGTTGAAGGCCTCACGCCCGCCCCGGAAGACGTCGCCATTGGTGATCTGCACCTCCACCGTGCCGTCGTCATCCACGATGTTCGGCAGCAGGGGCATGGTGAGCATCTGCGCCAGCGGCACCTCGCGCACCTCCGCCGGCGCCCCGCGGAACTGGAACGTCACGCGATACAGCACGTCGGGCATGTTGCTGCCCGCGTTCACCTTGTAACGCAGCACCAGCGGGCGATTGCTTGTCTTCGCGGCTTGCAGCCCATCAAACCGGTACACCACCGAGGCGCCCGGCCCGATCACCCGCTGCGATTGCTGGACGGCCTTGCGCAAGTCGCCCTCGATGCGCGAGGTGACCTGCGACCGCCGCGCGTCCCGTGACGCCGCCGTCTCGCCGGGCACGGCACCATCCTGCAAGATCGACTCGACGCGGGCGTTGAGGCTGTCCTTGAACTTGGTCTCGTCGATCTGCCAGGGCTCGATCTGCACGGTGTCGCGGGCGCTGAGCACTTGCGTCTCGAGGATCATCCGATCATCGCTGATCAGGCGCCCTTCCTCCGCGACATAGGCCCTCACCTCGTGGGTGGCGGGCTGGTTGCGAAGGTATTCCGTAAAGAGATACACCCCGCTGCCGCACACCGCCAGCAGCACCGCCGCCAGCAGCGAAACGCCCAGCCACTTCCCCAGCACATACTGGGCGGCCGACACGGGCTTGGTCATCGTCTGCCAGATGGTCTTGTCGCGCTGATCAAAGGCCACGCTGGCGACGGCAAAGAGCACCACCAGCAGTCCGATCAACCAGAACGTGCCTCCGATGCCGTATTGCAGAAAGCTCTGCACGCGATAACGAAGAAACTCGTTGGCATCGAGCAACTGGGGCAACGCCGCGAGCCCCAGAATGAGCAGCACCAGAAACACCACGCTCAGGCGGAGGCGCACCGCCTCGGCCAGCGTGTTCTTGGCGATCGCCGAGACGGCGCCCGGCTGCATGGTCATGGTGAACCGGACCAGCGGCACAAAGGCCGCGGCAAAGGCCACAAACCCCGCCAGCACCCCCGCCGGCCCCGCGCTGCCCCCCGGTAACGCTGCCGACACGCCGAGCCCGACCCCCACGCCCACACCCAGCGCCACCACCGCGAAGACCAGCATCCACAGTGAATACGAGGTCAGCAACTTGGCCAACTGCATCAGGGCGATAAAGACCGCCGTGAGGATCATCACCCCCACCGCCACCGCGATGTACCCCTCGCCGATGTGCAGCACCGGCCCGAGCTTCACCGCGCCCGCGGCCACCACCACCAGCGCCAGGTAAAAGAGCCCGATGCCCAGCCAGATCACCGCCAGCGAAAGTGCCGCCCCCAGCGCGATCGCCACACCCAGCGCGGTCGTATCCGCCCGGGCGGCCACCACATCCCGCACGATCGCGAGGGTGGATTGCTCGTCGGCGCTCAGGCCACCATTCTCCGGGTTCGCCTGCCCCTCGGGCGTGTTCGCGTCCGCAGGTGCCGCCGTGTTGGCGCCCACCGCGCCCTTGGCGATCGCAGCATTCACATCCGGGGGTTGCGGGGGCATGATGTCCGGCGCGGGGGGGCGAAGGAACAGCCACCCGAACCCGATCACCATGAGCGCTAGAACCACCACGCTGGCGCCGAGCTGAAAGCCCCGCCCCTGCTGCACCCTATTAACGCGAGAAATCCAGTCCAGCACAGGTCAGCTCCGGGGTGGGGCGTCGTTCGTGCCGCCGTCTGCACCCTTGTCGTTTCCCAGCAGCGACGCAATCATCGATTCATCAACGCCCGCCGGCGGGGCCGAGGGCTTGGCGGGGGCCGCCGGGGCGGGCGGCTCCGCGGCGCGACCCATCAGCTTGTCCACCACGTCGTTGCGCGGGCCGCCCGCATCCTGCTCGCCCGCACGCACCAGATCGTCGATCTTCGACTTCTGCGCCGGGGGCACCTCTCCCGGTACCAGCGGCACCTCCGCAGCCACGGGTGGTGCGTCCGCCGCCTTCACGAGCGAATCAATGAGTTGCTCGCCGGCGGGCGCCTCGCCCTTGAGGAAGGCCGCGGTCTGGCCGCCAGACATCGCGCCCGAAGTGCCAAGCTGCTCGGCCTTGGCCTTGTCCACGATGTCCAGGAAAAGCTCTTCGAGCGACTGCCTCGGGCGCGACACGCGCGACACGCCCCGCTCGCCCCCACTGCGCAGGCGGATGAGCTTGTCGACCTCCGCCAATGTCGATTCGTCCAGCGTATCGGTCTCGATGGTGGTCTTGGAGCGGCTCTCGAGCAGCTCGGCGCACGTTCCCTCGGCTCGCTTCTGGCCGCCGTAGAGAATCACCAGCCGGTCGACGCAGTCTTCGACGTCGGCCAGCAGATGGCTGGAGAGCAGCACGGTTTTGCCGCGACGACCGAGCTCGATGATGAGGTCTTTGATCTGCCGCGTGCCGATGGGGTCAAGCCCCGTCGTCGGTTCGTCGAGAATCAGAAAATCCGGGTCGTTGATGAGCGCCTGGGCGATGCCGATGCGACGCTGCATGCCCTTGGAATACTCGCGCACCGGGCGGAACTGGGCCCCGCTGAGCCCCACCATGTCCAGCAGCTCGTCCATGCGTCGCTCGCGCGTGCGATGGTCAAGCTCGAAGAGCTTGGCGTAGTACTCCAGCGTCTCGCGGGCGTTCAAAAACCCGTACAGGTACGACTCTTCCGGCAGATACCCGATCCGCTTCTTGATCGCCACATCGCTGGGAGAGCGCCCGAAGACCGCCACCCGCCCGCTGCTGGGGCGCAAGAGCCCCAGTATCATCTTGATGGTCGTGCTTTTGCCCGAGCCATTGGGCCCCAGCAACCCAAAGACCTCGCGCGGGCGGATTTCAAACGAGAGATTGGAGACGGCGCGGGCCCGGTCCCGCATCCAGAAGTCTTTGAAGACGCGCGTGAGCTGCTGGCAGATGACGACCGAGTCGCCAGCCGCCGTCATGCTCCCCGCGCCATACCCGGTCGTCGCCTGCGTCATCAGCGGTTGCTCCAGCATCCCTTCCGTCGCGACCCTTCGCGGCCCAAACCCACCAACTAGTTAGGGGCCACGTTCAGGTCCGTGTTCGTGTTAAACTGTTCCTTCGCGAGCTTTTCCATCTTTTCCTTCTCCGCCGCCGTCCGCTCCACTTCCTTCTTGGCCTTGTCGATCGCCCGCTGGAAGTCCGGGTCCGGCCCGGTGTCGATCTGCACCAGCTCCAGCCCATTGGGGATGCGGATCTGCTGCGTCGTCGGGCGGCCCATGAAGTCGTTCAGCGCCGCCACCAGCTCGTTGTTCACCATGAACTTCGAGTTCGCGTTGAACTGTGCCAGCTTCGCGCTGAACCGGTTCAGCTCACCCGCCGCCCGGCTCACCGCGCTCGAGCGGTAGGAGTTCGCCTCCGCAAGGCGCTGGGCGACGTTGCCCCCCGCCAGCTTTGACACCCTGCCCCCCTCCAACTCCTTGAGCTGCCCTGCGAAGTCAACCTTGCCCGCGTCCATCTCTACTTCGTTCCCGCTCATCAACGCCTCGATCCGCCCGAGCACCCGGTCCATTTCCGCCTTGGCCGTCGCCTGCTCCGCGGCATCCTTCCGCGCCGCCGCGGCTTCCTCGCGCTTCACCGCCGCCTCATAGCGGCTGATTTCCCGAATGAGGTACGGTGCCGCGGCTCCCGCCACATCCGCCAGTTGCCGCTCTCCTTCGGCCTTCGCGCCATCCACCACGCGCCGGGCGTTGCTGGAGGCCGCCTGCACACGCTCGAAGTCGTTGCGCACCTTCACCGGCGGGATCGCGTCGATCGGGTCGAGCTGATCGATCTTGATGCCGGTGTGGCAGGCGTCCAGCGTCTCCTGCGCCACCTGCCGCGCCTTGGCACGCACCGACGTCAGCTTGTCCACCGACTGCGTGAGCAGCTGCTCGATCGTCACTTCGGCGCACGCCTGCACGATCCCCTCTTTCACCGCGTTGCGCACCAGGTCCTCAACCCGCTCATCCAGCACGTTCTGCGAATACGCCGCAACGTCCTCGACGCTGTACCCAACCCGCCAGCGGGTGTGGGCGATATTGCCATCCGCCAGCAGCACGCTGCCACCCTGGCCGGGCTTGAGGCTTTCCGTGGGCGTCAGCTTGTCCACCGAAGTTTCGGGGCCGGTCGCCGCCACCCAGAAGTCCTTGTTGATCTCAAGCGCCTTGTACGCCTTGTCCACCGTGCGAAGCTCGCCCAGCGGAAACGGCAGGCTCCACGCAAAGCCCGGCGGCAGATTCGAAGCCTGGATCTTCCCGAAGAGCAGGCGAATGCCGCGTTCGTTTTCTTTGATCGACCTGAACCCGCTCGCCAGGTAGAGCCCCGCCAGCACCACCATCGCCAGGCGCAGCAGCCACATCATCACCTTGAGGGCTTCAGCCAGCGACTGGTTCGCCGGGTCGAGCATCGCCTGCTCATCCTCCGCCGCCGTCGCACCGACCTGCCTCAACTGCACCGACCCGCTGCGCCGGGGCACCGCGGGGGTCACCTCCGCCGGATCGTCCCCGCCCGCACCGCCTCCCACCGGCGGGTCCGCGTCCCGCAAAAGCTTCTCAAGGGCACCCTGATTCACTTCGCACCTCCGGCCTTCGCCGCCGGCTTGGTCGTGTCACCAGGAATGCCCGAGCGCATCACCTGCGGCACTTCACCCACCTTCAGCCCGTCAAGCGCGCTGGGAAAGAGCATCGGCACCCCCGGCGTGTTGCCCGAGAGCACGATCGTCGCCTGCTTGCCAAACCCGCCATTCTTCAGGAAGTCCATCGTCTTGAGGAAGACCGCCAAGTCCGCGTTGCTGTTCATCTGCGCCACGTAAGGCACCGCTTCCAGATCGCCCCGCGACTCGATCTCCTGCGCCAGCGCCGAGGCGAACTGCTCGATCGTCTTCGCCTCGTTCTCCGCCTTGGAGCGGATCGCCTGCGCCTCCGCCTTGCCGCGGCTCTCCGTCTCCTTCGCGATCTTCTCGCGATTGCTCTTCATGCGCTCAAAGACCGCCTTGGTCACTTCTTCCGACAGCACAATCCGCATGATGCCCACCCGCTCCACCTCGATGCCGTAGTCCTTGAGCGACAACCCGGAGTTGTCCGCCGAGCCCCGCAGCGAATCGGCCATGCGCTTCTCGATCTCCGGCAGCTTGCTCCCCCCGGCCGACTCGGTAAACAGGTCGCTCATGTTGTACTGCGCAATCACACCCCGTGCCGCCCGCATCGCCGACTCCAGCGACGCCTCGGCCTTGCGGTAGTGCTCTTCGCTGCGTTCACCGGCGTTCGAGAACGTCCGGAAGAACTTCAAGGGGTCATCCACGCGCCAGTTGCAGAAGGTCTCGACGACGACCTGCTTGGAGTCGGCCGTCTGCTGCGTCTCAAACTTCACCGCGGTGCTGCGCACCCGGGTGTCGTACTTGGTCACGCTCTGAATCGGGTAGGGCCACTTGAAGTACAGCCCCGCGTTGCGGTGCACATCCCCCTCGCCCGCCTGGCCGAAGGTCGTGAGCACCGCCGCCTCGGTGTAGCGCACGGTGTAGGTCGCCGCGAACGCGAACAACGCAAGAACGAAGACCGCCGCCAGAATGATTCGAATAACCAGTTGCACGCCAGAAGCTCCTGTCTCTTCGCCCGCCTGCATGCCGCGGGACGCTTGCCGCCATCGACGCCTGCACAAACCCGCCCGAACAAACTCACCCGGGCTCAGCCCGCCTTCACGCCACCCTAGTTGTCCGTCTTCTTGAAGATGTCCGTGCCCAGGTCCTTGGGCTTGATGTCCAGATTCAAGCGGTTCGACACCTCGTCCGACAGAATCAGCACGCGGCTGTTCGCCAGCGCCGTCCTCATCGAGTCGTAGTACGTGTCCAGCTTGAAGAGCTCCGGTGCCGCCCCATAGAGCGCCACCTTGCCCGTGTACTTGACTGCCTCGCCCCGCGCCGACAGGTTCGCCTCCCACCGCGCCCGCCGCGCCTCAGAAAGCTTCGCCGCCGTTGAGCCACCCGCCGCAAACAGCATCTCCTGCAGCTTCAGCTGGTGCTCCACCAGCGCCTGAGCCGCGGCCTTCGCCTCCGGTGACCCTTCCTTCGCCGCTGCCGCCTTGGCCTTCATCGCTTCATCCACCTTCACTTCCGCGATGATGCTGTCCGCCAGGCTCGCGTCCCCCACCACCTCGGTCAGGCGCTGAATCGCGTCCGACTGGGCGCTCTGCAGGTTCGACTCAAACCGCTGCGCCGTCAGCACCGGCGCCTCAAAGGCCGAGGCCGTGTCCTTGGGCGGGTGCACGTTGGCGATCGCCAAAATCGTGATCTCCACCCCGGCGCCCAGCGGCTTTCCATCCGGCCCGGGCGTCAACTTGTCAAACGCCGCCTGCACCCGCTGCTTCAGGCTGCTCGAGAGTTTGGAGCGATCCCCCCCCAGCACCTCTTCCAGCGTCAACTGCTGAAAATACTGCGTCGTCTCACGCCGCGCCACGCTCCGCAGCAGGTCATCCCGCTTGTCCGGGGCGGCCAGCCGATCAAACACCGCCACGTCCTTCACGCGGTACTCCATCGGAATCTCAACCGACACCGCCGCCACGTCGACAATCGACTTTCCCTCAACGTTCTCCGCCCCCGGCGCGATCCGCACGTACTGCCACACTTCCTCGCCCACGTGGTCGTTGGTCCACAGGATCGCCTCGTTGGTGATCGCCGGCTGCGAACCGAGCTGCGCCTGGCGAAGCCCCGTCACCGTCAGATCCTTCAGTTCCAGATTTCCCTTCCCATCCTTCTCAAAGAACTCAGGGATGTACGTCGTCTCGATCGGCCACATCCACTTCAGGTGCGGGCCCGGGCCCACCTCCGTCCGGGGCGAGCCAAACCGCAAAATCATCGCCCGCTGGTGAGGCTGCACCACCACCACCGCCGTCAAAAGCCAGATCACCAGCGCACCGATCAACCCCAACGGTGCCAAACTGCGGCTCAACAGCCGATACGCCCACCCGCCCGTCACATCAAACCCGAGCTGGTAGTTCACCGCCTCGCTGATCGACTGCGCAATCCGGTCCGGTGCCGCGGCGAACCCCAGCAAGCGCGACTCAAACGCCGCCCGTGGCATCTCCCCCGCCCGGCGCGGGCGATACAGCGCCAGCAAGAACTGCACAATCATCTCGGCGCCGATCAGCACCAGGAAGAGCGCCATCGCACGGGGCAACCACCTCACCAGCAGATCCGGCCCCACAAAGTCCACCAGGTGCGCCACCGCGATCGACAGCCAGATCAGCGACGTACCCACCGTGAACGCCGCACCCGCCTTCAGGTTCCCCCACACCGGCTGTTTCGCCAGGCCCGCGGCATACCGCGCCACCACAAACCCCAGCGCGCCGATGCCAATCCCCAGCCCCAGCCCCCACCCCGGGTACAACGGCACCCCGAGCCTTTCCGAAGGCAGCGTCGCGGGCCCGGGACCCATTTGCAGGTACCGGAAGATGCCCGCCGCGATCAGCGTGAGCGCGATCAGCAGCGACGACACCGGGAACATGAACTTGTACAGCCCCTGCAAGCGCTTGGCCGCCGGGCGAAAATCTTCCTGCGCTTCAAAGACCGAGGTGCCCGCCGTCGGTCCCGCGGCCAGCGCCTCGATCTCCATCGCCTCGATCCGCTCGCGACGATGCTGATCAAAGATGATCGCCAGCACCAGCCACGCCGCGGCTCCCAACCCCATGAAGATCGCACCGGTCATCGCCGCCGGCTCGTGGGCCTTCACGCCGTACACAATCGTGACGGCCGTCAAAAAGACCTGCAGGAAGATCCCGCGCCGACTTACCGAGGCCGCACTCCGAAACGTCTGGAAGTCTGCTCTCATGCTTGATCCACTATTCCCAAAGTGTCCGAACTGTGCGAACCCGACCTGCACCGTGGCCACCCGCCCCAAAGTCAACGCCGCCCCGCAAACGCAAATACTGCGTTTTCAAGGCCTTCTCTCGTACTCCACACCCCTGTCGAGAGCCAGAACGGCCCTCTGCTTCCCCAAACTACCGCTGCCCGGCATCCATCCCTGATGCCCGTTCTGCCGCGTTCCGCATCGCGCCGCGTTTCTCCCGCCGCCGCACGATACCGGCAAACTGGTTCGACCAACTTCGCCGGGCCGACTTCTCCCGGCCAACTTCGCCGGGCCAACTTCTTCCGACCAGTCATCCATCCCGGCACTCCGGCAGGGGTCGCTATTGTGCCAACACCTGCCGCCGTTTTCCACTCTGCACCAAAGAACCCCTGCCGCACCGCCTCGCTCCTCACCAACGCAACCCCAACAACCCCTGGCCGGTACACCAGCTTCCGTCATTTGTGCGCGTTCCGGTTGTCCCGCACTTCGCCACACTTCTACCAGCGCCACACCGAACCAGTTGCCGCCGCCAACGTATCCAGCACGAACGTGCCCGTCATTGGCACGTGACATTTTCTTGCCTCTACCCGTCAACCCCAGCCGCGCCATGGCGCAACCCGGGGCTCTCCCACCCCCCGGCCGTTGATGTACGACCGTAACGCCGCTATGTTCGTCGCTCCTTCACGATTCCTGCACCGGCGAAATCTGCCCGTCCCCCGTCTCCGCACGCCCGCCCTCCCGTCATGATCACCCAGCTCCTCACCATCGCGCGGAACACCTTCATCGAAAGTGTGCGCCAGCCGATCGTCTTCATTCTCATCCTCATCGCCGGGGTGGTGCAGGTTCTCAACACCTGGAGCACCGCCTACTCCATGGACAACGACCTCGCCGGCCCCCTGACCGGCGACAACAAGCTTCTCTTTGACTTCAGCCTCGGCACCGTCTTCGTGCTCAGCACGCTCATGGCGGGGTTTGTCGCCACCGCGGTCATCAGCCGCGAAATCGAGAACAAAACCGTCCTCACCATCGTGAGCAAACCCGTCGGTCGCGTCACGCTCATCCTGGGCAAGTTCCTGGGCGTCACCGGCTGCGTGCTCATCTCCACCATCGCCATGCTGGTCTTTCTGCTGCTGGCGATCCGTCACGGCGTCATGTCCACCGCCGCCGACGAGCTCGACGGCCCGGTGCTGGTCTTTGGCCTCGGCGCCGTCGTCGCTTCCCTCGCCCTCGCCGCGTGGTGCAACTTCTTTTACGGCTGGAACTTCCCGCAGACCACTGTCATCCTGCTCGTGCCCTTCCTGATCGTCGCCTACGTCGGCGTGCTGCTGCTCGCCCACGACTGGAAGTGGCAGCCCATCTCGACCGACGTCTCCGGCCAGGTGCTTATCGCCTGCGCATGCATTGTGCTTGCGGTGCTGGTCCTCTGCTCGGTGGCCACCGCCGCCTCCACGCGCCTGGGCCAGGTCATGACCATTCTGGTCTGCGTGGGCGTCTTCATCCTGGCCCTGATGTCGAACTACTTCTTCGGCCGCCACGTCTTTGCCAACACCATCTCCGGGACCGTCGCGCTCGTCTCCGTTAAAGATCCTGCCCAGGCCCCCTTCGACAAGCCCGGCGACACCCTCGAAATCGAGCTCGAGCGCCCGCCCGATGTGGAAGTCACCGCCGGCGACCCCTTCTACTACAGCCCCAGCCCCAACGGCTTTCCGATGCTCTCGCGCACCACCTACACGCGCCACACCGGCAACCTGAACGACTCCACCGAGCTGCTCGGGCCCGACGCCCCCCCGGCCATCATCATCTCCGCCATCGACGGCAAGCAGCTCACCATCCGCAACGTCGGGCACACCGCCGCGCAAGTCTTCCGAGCCCCCGAAGCCGGCGACTACTTCTTCACGCGGCAGACCAAGATTCATCCACTGCCCCTGGTGCTCTGGGGGGCGCTGCCCAACCTCCAGTTTTTCTGGCTTTTGGACGCCATCACCCAGATCCGGCAGATCCCCCTCGCCTACCTCGGCCTCGTCGCCGCCTACTCGGTAGTGCAGATGGGAGCCTTCCTCTCGCTGGGCGTTATCCTCTTCCAGAGCCGCGACGTCGGCTGACCTGCAATCACCCGGACGCTGCCCCCTCCGACCCTTCTGGCCGGAAGCCTTGACCCCGCATAAACTTACGATTCAAATTCTGGTTCGCACGCTTCTCAGGAGTTTCTCATGCCCAGTTCGTCGAAGAAAAAAGCCGCGGCCTCCGAAAGCGGCGACATGATGTCCAAGGTCAAAATCGGCGTCGCGGTCGTTCTGCTGCTCGCCGGCGTCTTCCTCATCCTGAAGAACTTCAATCTCATCGGGCCCGACCCCGCCACCGCCAAGCTGCCCCCCGCCCCGCCGCCCACCGAAGGCCTGTCGGAACCCGACAAAAAGGTTTACGAGCAGTTGCAAATCGAGCAGGCGGAAAACCTCAAGAAGCACCCGCCCGCCGGCTCCTGAGCCCGCGCCACTGCAATCACCCACGAACCTCGCCTTCGCGCGAGGTTCGTTTGTTTTTGCACGCTTCGATCCACCCCACCCCGCGCCCGCCGCGCCAAAAAACAAAACGCCCCGAAGCGTGAGCCTCGGGGCGTTGTGTGTCGCGCCAAACAGCACGGCGCGTCGTGGGCACGCATGGCGCCACGGGCCGTGAGGAGAAGCGCCCGTACCGCCGCACCACGAATATCTCGCGGCAGGCTTCCCTGCCGGCAAGACCACAGTCACTCAGTCGGCAAGTCACCTCGCCGCACCGACGATCTTGCTTTCATTTCCCTTCCCCGCCCTACACCCGACGCCGCCGAGTGGCCAGCGCCACACCCCCAACCACCACCGCCGCTCCGGCGGGAGATGGAACAGGGATGACGCTGTCTAGATACCCCTCCAATGTCCGCAAGGTTGCAAAAGTTGCAATTTGTGCTGTCGCCAACGGCGTATCGATACCAACATGAATATGCCCGCCCGCAAAGCACTGCGCCGGGTCGTTCGCCGAGCTGTGCAGGTTCTGGTACCACGCCCCGTGATAACTCGTGAACTCCGACACGAATGTCCCGCCAAAGTTATTACTGGTATCGATGAACGCGTTCAGCCCCGGGGCGGCCGCCCTCACCGCAGTCCGGATGTCCGCCATCGGCAACGACGAAAACCGAATCGTGTTGTCTGGCTCGCTGGCGATCGGCAGGTTCGTCGTCGGGCGCGTGGGCGCCAGGTAATCCGGCGACCACTGGTTCAGCGGCAGCTTGCGGGCCCGGGATTCCAGCTCCCAACTGCTGCCAGGGTCACCCCGGCTAAACGTGATGATCGCACACGGCTTGAGCTGCCCCGTGATCCGCCAGAAGTCCGCCGAGGCCGCCTGGTAATCCACCTGGAAGTCGCCCGTGCCGCGCGGATTGACGTCCACCCCGCCGGGGAACTCGGGGAAATACGAGTAGATGTTGTACCCACGCCCTTCCCAATCCTGCCCCTGCCACCCACCGGGGTTCTGCGCCAGGTTCTGAGAGAACGGCCGGATCATCTCATTCGTCGGGGGCCAGTAGCCGGTGATCAGGATGTTGCGGGTGAAATCGGCGTGCGCAGCGCCGGATGCAGCCAGAAGGGCCGCGACCGCCGCGCTGAATGTGAACTTTGCCATGACTGAGGGCTCCCGCAAACACCGAGGTCTCGGAAGTCCCCCTCCCCCGCATGGAACGTACACCAAATTTGCAAACGTGCCAGCAATCGGGAGAGAATTATTGAGGCCGCGCTCAGTTTTTACATATTCCCGGAAAAGCCGCTCGCCTACTGCGGCTTCCACGGGGGTGCGGGGCGGTAGGGCATCGGAAAACAACCCCGAACCGCGTGTGACCCCCGGGAATGCCGTAGCTCAAACTGCGTTCCGTCCGGCCCGGGTTTCGCCTGGTTCGTCACCACCATCACCCCGTCATCTCGGGGGTAGTTAGGGTCGTACACCCGGATCCCCTCCGGGACCGCCTCTCCTTCTTTCGCGGCGTACGCGAGCACCTGGTGGTTCTGCCACGCCGCCCCGGCCGCGGCACGGCTCCTGTTATTCCCGTCAGCCCGCACCAGCACCAGGCCCAGCGGCACCACCTCACCTTGGCGCAGCCGAGCGACAATGTCCGCAAGCTCCGGCTTCGTGCGGGCGGCGCACGAACCGTCTCCCGTGTCCGGCAGCATCATCCATTCGATGAACTTGGTCGCCATGATCAGGTTCTCGCCCAGCGAATCGGTCTGGCGCTGGTGCAGGTACTCGTACAGCGGCGTGCCCTGCTTGGGCGGCGTGGTGTCGGGCGGCGGTGGCTGCTTGGCGTGGTAATAGTCAGCCGCGGCCAGGCTCATCCCCCCGCACAGACCGAACGTCGTCGGCAGCGATGTCCCTTTGGCGGCCTGGCGCAGCAGGCGTGTCACCAGCGTCTTGCCCTCGCGAATTTCACGCGGCAGGGGCACGCCCTCAAAGTGATTCACAAACCCAAAGCCGTGCTTGGAGGGCACAAAGCCCGCCGGGGCCGCCGGCTGGCCAAGGGCGCTTGCACCCCGGCCAAAGCCCGACAGCATCGCTCCGGCCCACGCCGCGTGCGCCATGAATGTCCTGCGATCCATGTCGCTCCCTTGTGTTCTGGACCCTCCCGGGACGCCGGCCCGCCCGCTGGCGTGTGCCAGAGTGCAACCTTGGCCGCCCCGGGTCGATAAGACCTGTTCATACTACTGTTCAGCAAGGAAACTGTTGCAATCGGCGGCCCCAGACCCCCATCAAGACTGGCGACCCTGCCTGGCTCCCGACATGGACACCTCCCCGCACCAACTCTGCTTTCGCTGCGGCATCGATGTGTCGGCCTCCAAGCGCTTCAAGGACATCGCCGGGAAGTACTACTGCGAAGCGTGTGCCCAGGCGGTCAAGCGCCGAGCGACCTTGGCACGCATTTCTCCCGCGGGCGTGGCGGCGGGCGAACACGCCGCTCCCGAAACCCAACCCGTCGCGGTCTCGCGCGACGCGCAAGGAACCGGGGCAACGCGCGAGGCGGCGCCAAACCCCGCCAGCGAACGCCAGCCACCGAGCGCTTCGGCTGGTGAGTACGCGCTTTCACCCGTGGAAGAGGTGATCACCCGCGCCCCCTGCCTCAAGTGCGGGTCGAGCTTTCAACCGGGCAAAGCCGAGTGCGTGATGTGCGGGTTTGACCCGGCGACGGTGCCGCTGAACCCGGAAAAGGCGCGCGAAGTGTTGGGCGACTTTGACGCCCACCCGGACGACACGGCAGAGAACCGCGAAGAACGACGGCGGCGGAAGGCCGAACGCGAAGAGATGGAGCGAGTGCGCAGCGTGCCCACCTGCAAGCAGTGCGGGTATGAGCTTTCGGGGCTGGTGGCCGACAAGCGGGGCGGAGTCCAGTGTCCCGAATGCGGCACCAGCAACCGCTTCTACACGCGCTACGAGCACGACGAGATGGTCTCGCGGCAGATGGAAAAGGAGGCGGTTCGCAAGCCGCTGATCTACCTGTGCATCGGTGGCGGCACGTACTTCGCGATTGTCATTGGCGCGAGCATTCAGGCGGCGTCCACAGTGTCGAGGGCGTCGGCCATCGGCGGTGCCGTGGCGAGCGGGCCGAACTACGCCGCGGCCATCGGTGCGGTGATCGGGGGCGCAATCATCTTCGGCGGGGCGTCGTTCATCGGGGTCGTGATGTATCTGATCCTGGGGCGGTTCTTGCTCGGAGGGGTGGATTCGCACCTGCGGCACACGGTCTTTTTCGTGACCAGTGCCATGAGCTGCGCGCTGGCGCTCTTCGCGGTCGGAGCGGTCTTCCTGGGGTCGTGGGTGCTGCTGCTGCCGTATGGCGTGGCCGCGTTTCTGTATGCCGCCTTGCTGGCGGACTTTACCGATACCGACCTGCGCGACGCCCGAATCATCTCCATCGTCACATGGGTGTTTATTATGGGTCTGCTGTACACGAGCGCGTTCTTCTGATGTACGGCGTCGCCTCCCAAGGAGCGGCGGGGCCGGACTGAAGAATCGCGATGCCCCGGCGGGTTTTTGACGCTCGAGGCAAGACGCCACGACGGGTCTGTGGTACGCTTTCCGTCCCGGAGTACCTATGGCCGAATCGAACCAGCAACCCGCGACCACTGGGAAGTCATGCAGCAGTTGCGGCGTGAATCTTGACGCGAAGCCGAACTTCAAGATCGGCTCCGGCAAGTACTTATGCCCCGCGTGCATGGAGAAGGCCAAGGCCACGAAGTTTGCGATGAACGCCAAGAACGTCCCGGCGGCGGCCGCGGCCAAGGCGGCGCTGCCGGCGGATGACAACAGCTTCCTGCTGGGGATCGGCTCAAAGACCGGCATCGCGGAAGTGGGCACCAAGCCCTGCCCCGAGTGCGGGCGAGCACTCACGGCCGACGCGGTGATCTGCACCGGGTGCGGGTTCAATACCCAGTCTGGCAAGCGGACGCGGGTACGAGTGCTGAAGCCGGAGAAGGCGGACGACGGCCAGCCGAAAAAGGCGGCCGAGCCCATCACCAAAAACCCGCACTTTCAGGGTGCGTGTGTGATGATCGGGTTCGCGATGCTGGGAATTGGCACGATCGAGAGCCCGGCCTTGCTACCGATCTTTGGCATTGCGACGGCTGTCCTTGGCCTGTGGAGCATCGTGATCTGCGCGATCAAGTGCGCACAGGTGTACGAATCCGGGCTGGCGGCGCTGATCATTTTCGTGCCGCTTTGGCGCGATTACGTGATGCTTTTCAAGCAGGAAAGCATCGTGTGGCGCTGGTGCTGGGCCACGAACTACACGACGTACATTTTCCTGGGGATCGCGCTCGCCGCGTCAACCCCGACGGGGCCGGCGTAACAACTCGCTGCCAAACTCTCACGGCGCCTTGGTCGCCCGGGGCGGCTGAATGAACCCCATCCGCACCAGGAACATGGCGGCCTCCTCCACCTCGAACCGGGTGAACTCGGTCATGCTCTTGGGCTGCTCGGGCGACCCCAGTAAATCTGTGGGGTAGATGGTGTTGCCGCGATGCATCTGCGACCACTCGTTACAGGCGTCAAAGACCGACATCGCCACTTCGATGAGCCGGTCGGGAGTTATCTGGTCGGGCTGAGAGAAGTCATCCCGGTTGGACTCGTTCTGGTTTTTGCCGTCGTGATCTCGTTCGTTCGCCACGTTCCACCTCGCAGTGCGACATTGATCTGTGGGTCTGTTCGCACCCGCTGAGGATCGGTTCGTCGCGTGCCATAGTCTTAGATGCTGGGATGAAGTACGGGTTCCCGGGGCGCTCAAGTTCCATTCAGAATGGGACTTACGGCGCATCCCCCACACAGGTGGAACTGGAATACCCCCAGAATGGTGGAAATAGGGGTTCTGCCTTATTCTTTTTCCTCAGGTTTTCGATGTATGGCGGGTATGGCGGAGCGGCATCCCGGAGTCGTCGGGGGGCTGCGATAACGGAGACGGACCAGGCTGCAAGCGGTACCAATGCGCACCCCACTCGAACGAGTTCTGACGTGTCCGAACCTGCCGACGCTGCCCGGCGTGGCGATGCAGGTGTTGGAGCTGACGCGTGATCCGCGCGTTTCGATCCAGAAAATCGCCGACCTGGTGCAGAACGACCCGGCGTTGACGACCAAGGTGCTGCGGACGGTGAACTCGAGCTACTACGGGTTGGCGACACCGTGCCCCAGCATCAGCCGCGCGATGAGCCTGCTCGGGCTGAACACCGTGAAGTCGATCGTGCTGGGCTTCAGCCTGGTGGAGACGACCAAGGCGGTGGGGCTGGATGATCAGTTTGATCTGGAGAGCTACTGGCGGCGCTCGGTGTACGGAGCCGCGGCTTCGCGGGCGATTGCCCTGGGCATGCGCGGGCTGGACCCGGAAGAAGCGTTCGTCGGCTCGCTCCTGCAGGACATCGGCATGCTGGCGGCGTTTGCGGGGCTGAAGCACGAGTACACCGATGCGCTCGCGGATGGCCCGCGCGATCACGACTTGATTCTGGAGCACGAGCAGCAGCGACTGGGGTTTGACCACGCGAAGGTGGGCAAGATGCTGGCGGAGAAGTGGCGCCTGCCCCCTCAGATTCAAGAGTGCATCGCGCACCATCACAAGGCCGAGCGGGCGGCGGCGCATCACAAGATTCTGGTGCAGGTGGTCGCGCTAGGGGGGATGGCGGCCAGCGCGTTGCAACCCCGCGAGACACCGAAGAAGGCCGGACAGTTTATTGTCACGGCGCGGCAGTGGTTTCAGTTTGAGTCGGCCAAGGCGAGGGAGCTGCTGGAGCAGACGGCCAAGGGAGCCGCGGACCTGACCAAGACGCTGGACCTCAAGACCGGCGAGCGGCCCGACCTGGCGACGATTCTGGGCGAAGCCCACGAGCAGATGGCCGAGGCGCAGGAAGAGATGCAGCGCGAGACGGTGGAGCTGAAGCAGAAGAACGACGAGCTGGCGAAGAAGACGATCACCGACGGGCTGACGGGCGCGTACAACCGGGCGCACTTTGATGTGACGCTGCGGGCGCAGGCGGCAAAGTGCAAGGCCGCGAACCATCCGATCTCGGTGGTCTTCCTGGATGCTGACAAGTTTAAGCACGTGAACGACACGCACGGGCACCAGGCGGGTGACGCGGTGCTGATGGAGCTGACCAAGCGCCTGCGGGGCGTGGCCGACCGGGTGGGGACGCTGTGCCGCTACGGGGGCGAGGAGTTTGTGCTGGTGCTGCCGCAGGTGGGGTTGGACCGGGCGGCGCGGGTCGGAGAGATTCTGCGGCAGACGATCGCGAAGGAGCCGTTTGATCTGGGCACGTATGAGATTCCCGGGCTGAAGCTGGCGGTGACCATCAGCGTGGGCGTGGCGACATGCGAGCCGGCCAGCGCGACCGCGGACTGGACGCCCGAGCAACTGACGCAGGCGGCGGACGAGTGCGTGTACGCGGCCAAGCAGGCGGGACGCAACTGCGTGCGGCAATATGGAATGGCGACCACCAACACCGCCGGGGCGATGTGGAATGTGTTTGTGATTGACGACGACAAGTTCGTGTCGAGGCTGCTGCAGAAGAACTTCTCGAGCAAGTCGGAGTATCGCTGCACGTTCTTCGAGAGTGCCGAGGAGGCGCTGGCGGCGATCACGTCGACCAATGCCTCGCAGCGGCCTCACCTGGTGCTGACCGACCTCAACTTGCCGGGGATGAGCGGCATCGAGCTGACCAAGGCGCTGCGCCAGCGGAAAGAGTGCCTGAGCATGCGCATCGTCATCATGAGCGGTGACAGCGACGCGGGCAAGACCGACGAGATGAACGGCGCGGGCGCCGACATGTTCATGGACAAGATGGAACTGAGCAGCAACTTTGCGTCTACGGCGCAGAGCCTGGCGTCGCTGCTGGGCCGCTCGCGGGCGGCGTGAGCAGTTACGGGCACGCCCCACCGGCGATGATGTTGAGAAGCGCGTCGATGTCGCCGGCATCGCTGCTGCCGTCACGATTGACGTCGGTGGGGAAGGACGCGGGGTTGGTGCCGCCCGCGATGGCGTTGATCAGCGCGTCCAGATCCGCGGCGTCGACGTCGCCGTCGGCGTTCACATCCGCATTGCAGAGCACCTGGGGCGAGAGCGTGATGATCTGGTCGGCGGCGAAGGGGCCGGAGAAGGTCTCGGTGCGCCCGGCGAGCGTCCCCTGGCGGGGCCAGATGACCTGGATGCTCTCGATGGTGGTGGCGGCGCCGATGCCAAAGTGCAGGCGCGGGTCTTCGGTGGCGGAGTAGCTGGTGCCGATGGCCGCCTCGCGAACTCGGGTGATGCCGCCGGCGGTGACGAGCACGCGGGCGCCCACCGCGTCGCGGCTGACATTACCGGCGCCGAGCAGCTTGACAGAGAACCAGTGGTTGCCACCCGTGGCCTGGTTGTGGTAGATGCTCACGAAGTTGTTGGGGTTGACGGTGATGATGTCTTCGCGTCCGTCGTTGTCGAAGTCGACCTTGGCGCTGAACTGGCTGGCGAGGGCGGTGGTGTTGAGCGCGTCGCGCACGTCGGTGAAGGACGCGCCGTTGTTCTCGTTGCGAAGCAGGCGGTCGACGTTGCCGGCGCCGAAGCTGCCGGCCTGGTAGTTGTCCAGGTCGCCGTCGTTCTCCGCGTCGATGTAGCAGGTGCCCCAGCCGAAAAAGGTGGAGTACGGCTGGACGCGGGTGAGGGTGCCGACCGTGGAGGTGGCGCTGCTGTTGTGGTAGTAGGTGCCGGAGACAGCGTCGGTGATCGCGATGTCGAGCCAGCCGTCGTTGTCGACATCGCCCAGCGCGATGCCCATGGGCGCCGGGCCCACGAAGGTGAAGCCGGACTGGGTGGTCGCGTCGACAAAGACGCGCGAGCCCCCGGGGCCGGCGGCGTTTTTCAGGAGCAACGGGCGGCTGGCGTTTTCCAGCACGATCCAGTCTTCCCAGCCGTCGTGGTCGTAGTCGGTCCAGGCGTTGGCGTAGACGGTGCCGCTGAAGGAGTCGGGGGGGAAGAGGTCGCGGCGCTGGGTGAAGGTGCCGTCGCCGTTGTTCTCAAAGAGGGTGAGCGTCTTGCCGGGGGAGCCGGTGGCGTTCACGAATAGGTCGACCAGCCCGTCGTGGTTGAAGTCGACGGCGGAGGCACTTGTGGGGTTGAAGCCCGAGGTGCGAACGCCGGAGGCGACGCTGAGGTTGGTGAAGGTGCCGTTGCCGTTGTTGTGATACAGCAGTCCGTTGGTGCCGTTGTTGGGGTTGACGCCGACGGTGTAGATGTCGGAAAAGCCGTCGTTGTCGTAGTCGAAGACGACGACGCCACCGAAGTTGCGGGCGATGCCGTCGGCGTCGGTGGTGAATCCGGCGGCGGCGCTGACGTCAACAAACGTGCGCCCGCCGGGCGTCGTGGCGCTTGGCACGTTGTGAAAGAGGCGTTTCGGAGAGCCGAGGTTGTCGTTGATGAAGAGGTCGTAGAAGCCGTCGTTGTCGTAGTCGATCACGCCCAGCGAGCCCCGGAAGCGCCCCAGGGTGATCTCTCCGCGGGCCGCGCGATCCAGGAACGAGACGCCTCCGAGATTGACCTGGGCATGAGCGGCGGCCGAAAGGCAGGCCACCCCGGCGGCAGCCAAAAGAGAAACGAGTACAGCGCGCGGTGTGTTTGACGGCATGAGGGAAGCCTCCAGGAACATGTGCACAGAGTCGGACACGGAGCGAGCCAAAGGGACACCCCCCGGCAATCGCATTGGGTTGGGATATGGATTGTCTTTCGGCCCGCCACGAAGCTGCGGGCAACGCCCGCCCGGTTTGAGATGACGAAGCAGGGTACTGGTTACGGGGCGTGTTTGTTCGGGGGCTGCGCGAGCGATTGCTGAGGGGCAAATACAGATCGCAGGATGACCACCAAGAAGGCATTAAGGCATGCGGCATCTGGGTGGCTTCGCGGGTCGCTGACCTTACGTGAACGCCGCTTCGTAAGCCTTGGCGATGACCGGGTAGTCGAGTGCGTTCAGCGCGCGGCGTTGCTGGGCCTGGCCGGCGCTGCGCCGGGCCAGCGAATCGCTCGCGAGTGCGTCGACGCGCTGCCAGTAGGTGGCGATGTCGGTGATGTCATCGCCGACGAGGCTGGCGCCGATGTGCTGGGCGTGACGCGGGCCGGCGTTGAGCGCGATGACGGGGGTGGCGCACCCCATCGCCTCGATGACGGTGTTGCCGCCCCC
>JBAZUW010000003.1:21686-51706 GCA_041661205.1 Phycisphaerales bacterium | reverse complement strand
GGAGGCCGGAGTCGTTGTAGCCGTACTGGAACTGGTTGCCCCCGGGTGTGGGCCGATACGTATCGGGCGAAATGCTCCCCGGGGCGGCACTGCTGTAGATCGTCAGGCTCGTGGAGCGGTCCGGCTGGGCACAGGCCAGGCCGGCGCAGGCCAAGAGGGTGGCGACGGGCAGGGCACGAGCGAAGGCAGATGAGGCGGAAATCATGTGGATCCCCTTCCGAAAAAGGTGTTTGGGCGAACGCGGGCGGCACCGGCCGCGAACAAGTGGGACGCAACCACCGGCGGCCCGGTTCCGACCCAGGGTCGCCCTCGTGACACGCCTGTTACCCGGAGGGATATCGACGTTATTGCCCCTTCTTGACGAAAGGTTCAAATGACAGAAGGTGGAGATTTGAAAGCACGTGGCTTGAATATGGCCATGGAGCATCCCACCCTGCGGAGCATCGAGAATCCCGCGATGGCCCTGCTTCGTGACGCGGCTTCGGTGGCAAAGTCCACCGCGATGCGCTATCCACGCGAGCTGGCCCGGTCCATCCGGGAAACGTGCGTGTCGGAATCTACGCCACGCTTTCATGTGGACCTGCGCGACGTGCATGGCCCGGTGGGCGGCGTCTGGCTCGGCCACGCCACCGTGCTGCTGCGCGTAGGAGAACGCTGGGTGCTGACCGACCCGGTCGGCTCCGACCGCATCGGCTTCAAGCTCGGGCGAGTTACCTTCGGCATGGGCCGGATGATGCCGACGTTTGACATCGCCAGCCTGCCACCCATCGACATCATTCTCATTTCGCACGCCCACTTCGATCACCTCGACAAGCCCACGCTGCAGGCGCTGACCTCGCGGACCACCCACGTCGTGACCAGCCACCTCACGAGGCGGCTCATCCCCAAGGGCTTCGCCAGCGTGCACGAGCTGCACTGGGACGACGAGCTGGACCTGCTCGGGCTCAAGCTCCGCGCCATCCGCCCGAATCACTGGGGAGCGCGGTACGCCTTCGACAAGCACCGGGGCTTCAACAGCTACCTGATGGAAACGCGCGACCGCCGCCGAGTCCTGTACGCCGGGGACACGGCCTTCACGGACAGCTACAAGATCGTCAAGGGTGCCGAGTTATGCGTCTTCGGCATCGGGGCGTACGACCCGTGGGTGCGCGTGCACGCGAACCCCGAGCAGGTGTGGCAGATGCACAAGGAAGCCGGCGGCAAGTTCCTTTTGCCCATGCACCACAGCACGTTCAAGCTGAGTGACGAGCCGGCGGGTGACCCGATGAAGCGCCTGCTGGCCGTGGCCGGGGATGAACACTGGCGGGTCGTCGGGCGTGAGCTCGGTTCGCCATGGACGCTGCCGGAGGCGCTGATTCAGGCGATGTGAGAGCTTACGGCCGGATCCCCCGGTGCATCTGCTGCACGCGTTCGCTCTCGGCCTTGAGGACGTTGAGGAGGGTCAGGCGCGGGATGCGCCACTGTTCCTGGCCCCGCGTGATGGTGGCGCAGTGCTCATTGACGCAGCGATACATGAGTTTGAAGGCGTCGCGGGGTTGCAAGAGTCGCTCCAGAGCATCCGTGAGGTCCCGGCGCGAGACGTCTTCGGCGAAGAGGTCCAGCAGCGCTATGGGTGTTGCATCCCGCTGCCGGCAGGCGTGCAATCGCTGCTCGCACAGGTCGTACAGCGTCGCCCCGGTCCACGCCAGCCGCTCCACCAGGCTCTGCTTGTCGAGCCTTGCCCCCTGAAAGAACGCCGAGCTTTCTTTGAAGACCGCGTGGCGAAGTTCCATGGGCAAGAGCATTTTGACGCCCACGCCCTCCTGCTGCAGGAACTTGTTGTTGAGCAGCGGCCACACCACCGCCTTCATGCGGTCCGGATCGCCGTTGACAATCGTCGGCTCGTCCACGCGATCGATCACCACCATGATGCCCGCGTAGCCGAAGTGACGCAGCAGCCGCCGAACCCGGTCGAGCATCCCGAATCGCGGCTCATCTGAGTCTGAAATGGGCAGGTGGGCGGCATCCAGAAACCAGTTGGGGATCTGCCGCAGCGAGGAGGCGTAGCTGATGTCGCCCCGGTTCACCACGCGGATTTGCCGCTTGACCCGGTGGGCGCGGCGAAGCAGGGCGAGGCGATCCCACACGCCGTGCTTGAGGGCGAAGACGGCGTAGCACGCGACGAGCACTACCAGGCCCCAGGCCGCCCACGTGGGCTTGAGCCATGCGAGCGCGGGATTCGTGGAGGGCAAAGCGTGATTGGTCCACCACCACAGGGCCAGGAGCAGCAGCGGGACCAGCACGAGGGTAAGCCGCCCCCATACCGCGCCTGCGGGTGGAAACAGTTTCAACCGGCTGCGCAGGCGTGCCGTACGCCCGGGCGCGACCTCCGGCAGGTCGTAGAGCGCTTGCAGCAGCAAGAGATCGCGACGCGAGGGTTTATCGATGCGTTTGTGCAGCTTCGTCACATCGCCGACATCCACAAAGCCGTGGTTGACGCCCTCGCCGGTGACGGCGTCCACCAGGCGCGGCACGATCGCATGGAGAATCGCGTCAAGATGGTCGACCAGGCGGAGCTTTTGCAGAGACTCCAGGGGAGTCTTGCCCCCGAGGCGCTCATGCACGCGATCGAGGGCGCTGTTCAGGTCGTCATATGGGACGAAGAGGACCTTGGCTCCGGCGTTGGCCGCGTTGTACTCCTGCACGCGGCGTTCGAGCTGCAACCTGATCGCGGTCTTGCCGCTCCCCTTTTCGCCAAAGGCCACCGCGGCGGAGGGGCGGCGGAGATCGCCGACGATCTTGTCAAAGTCAGCGTGGTAGGCCGCGAGGTCGGCACTGCGGGCCGGCATCTCGGCGCTGGAGCGCATAGGGGCGCCGCTGCGCCCGCTCATGCGTGCAAAGACATCGTCGGCGCGGGCTTCCTCGCCCATGAATGGGTTTTCGGCCAGACCCCAGTGGCGGAGGAAGTCGGTGACGGTCATGGGTGTGCGTGTCGCCGGGTTCAGTGATCAACGCGCTTGCCCAGCCGGGGCGAAATCGCGTCGATCATCCGGTCCAGCGTAGCCTTGTCCTTGGCTTCCATGTTGAGGCGGAGCAAGGGCTCGGTGTTGCTCTTCCTGATGTTGGCCCACCAGCCGTGGTTCTTGAAGCAGTCGATGGTGACGCCGTCAAGCTCGTCGATGGCGCCGTCGGCCAGCGTGCCCGGGCCGTAGTCCTGCTTGATGGAGGCGAGCACGCCATCCTTGTCTTCCATCTGGTAGTTAATCTCGCCGGACTGCGCGTACCGGGCGACAGGCTTGATGAGGTCGCTGAGGTGCTTGCCGGTAGTCGCGAGCACGGTGAGCAGCGTGCACATCGCGATGGCGCCGCTGTCGGCGTTGAAGTTGTCCGCAAAGTAGAAGTGCCCGGAGAGCTCGCCCCCGAAGACGCATTGGTGCTCGGCCATCGCCTGCTTCATGAAGACGTGCCCGACACGACCCCGCACCGGCTTGCCCCCGGCCTTGAGAATGTCCTCTTCCACGGCCTTGGTGGAGCGCAGGTCGTAGGCGACCGCCGCCCCGGGGCGCTTGGCCAGGAAGTGCTTGGCGAGCAGGGCCGTGAGGTGATCGCACCCCACGATGTGCCCCTTTTCGTCCACCGCCATGCAGCGATCCGCATCGCCGTCGTAGCAGAAGCCGACATCGGCCTTGTGCTTCAACACCGCATCCTGCGTCCACTTCATGTTGGCCGCCACCAGCGGGTTGGGCTCGTGCACGAACGTGTTCTTGGTGTTCTCAAAGTTCAGTTCGATGAACTCGATGCCCGCCGGAGCGCCCAACGTGCTCCCCTTGCCGAAGATCTTGGGGATCATGGTGCCAGCCATGCCGTTGCTGGCATCGATGACCACCTTGAGCTTCTTGCCGGCAGGCAGCTGCAGGAAGGATCGCACGTGCTTGGTGTACGCCGGCCACAGGTCTCGCTCTTCCAGGCGCCCGGCCTGCTTTACCAGCGTGGCCTTGTCCACCATCGCGGCGTGCTTGCGGATGTCCGCCAGCCCCGTCGCCTCCCCCACCGGCTTGGCCTTGCGCTTGCTGATCTTGAACCCGTTGTACTGCGGCGGGTTGTGGCTGGCCGTGACCATCACCCCGCCCGCGCAATCAAGGTGGTTGATCGCGAAGTAAATCATCGACGTGTCGCACATCCCGATGTCGATGACATCGCCCCCGTGATCGCGGATGCCCTGGATGAGCTGCTTGGCCAGCGTCGGGCTGCTGGAGCGCATGTCACGCCCCACCACGATGTTCTTCATCATGGGCGTGCTCTCGCCCGCGGCGGCCGCGTCGGAGATCAGGTACTTGCTCGCTCCGTACCCGATCTGCCACGCCATGGTGTCGTTAAGAAGGTCGGGATAGGTGCCGCGAATGTCGTATGCCTTGAAGATGCGACCGAGCATGAGTTCTCCTACGAACGGCACCCCAGGCGCGACCGGGATGCCAAACCGCTTTCTGTGATTCGGGCCAAGCGTAGCCGATTCGACCCCCAAACTTCGCCCGAACCAGCGTCAAACTTAGAAGATGGCGTTAGCGCCCGCCCATCAAAACAGCGCATGGCGTGATCAACGGGGGCATCGCCGCCCCATCGGATGCTGTACGGACGCGCCATGACCACCCCCACCGCGTATGCACGATTTATTGCCAGCATGGGCCTGGAGAGTCGCCGCGAGGCGGAGGGGTATGACCTCGGCGCGTTGGACGGCATGACGGCGGCGGAATGCAGCGAGGTCGAGGCGCGTCTGATGGCACAAACTCCCCTCAGCTGGCGCGACCTCCAGGCTCTGGCCCGACTGGGGACACCCCGGGCCTTGGCCTGTCTGAGACGCGAGGTTGAATCAGGCTCCGCCCACGGGCGCCTGGAGGCGGCGGTGCAGCTGCACCTCCGGGGCGAGCGGATCCCGCTGGATGACGTGCTCGAGGAGGCGCTGCTCGCCGGGCTGCGCGAGGAAACCCTGCTGGCGGAAACGCTGCGGGCGATCGAAACACTCAAGCGCACCCGCATGGTGCATCCGCTGCTGCGAGCGACGCTGCAAGGGCGAGGCGAATCCGCGGCCTTGTGTGCTGCCATGGTGTGCTTTCTTCGCGGGAAAGCGCAATCGGGGTTTGATTGGTCGCTGCGCCCATTCTTTCTGCGGTTTAACACCAAGGACCGGATGGCGCGGCGAATGGCCTTCGCGGAACTGTGCGGGCGGGTTGGCGAAGACCCCGTGCCCTATCTATCCCTGTCGAGCCAGCCCGGCGTCGCGGCCTATCACGACTCAAGGTCGGGGTCATAGTGTCAACTTCAAAGCCTGTTGCAACGGGGAATCGGCTGGCTACCATCGCCAGCACCGATGCGGAAGCGCGGCAGCTATGGTGCGGGCCGGGCCGCTGCGGAGCGACCTCACACAGGAACCGACCATGCGAACCCTCCCGAGCAGCGAACTGATCGACAACCTCAACTGGCGCTACGCCGTCAAGAAGTTTGACGCCGCCAAGAAGATTCCCGCCGACACCTGGTCGGCCATCGAACAGGCCACGGTGCTCGCGCCCTCGTCTTACGGCCTCCAGCCGTGGCGCTTTGTGGTGGTGACCGATCCCGCGGTGCGGAATAAGCTGCGCGCGGTGGCGTGGAACCAGAGTCAGGTAACCGACGCCTCGCACCTGGTGGTCTTCTGCCGCAAGATTTCGGTGAGCGCGGCGGACGTTGACGCGTACATCAACCGGATCGTGGAAGTGCGCAACGCGCCGGCCGCGACACTGGAGGACTACAAGAAGATGATGGTCGGGTCGGTCTCGAACCCCGCCGGGCTGCCGGGCGGAAGCATGGAAACGTGGACCCGCAGCCAGACGTACATCGCGCTGGGCTTCTTCCTGGCGTCGTGCGCCATGCTGGGTGTGGATGCCTGCCCGATGGAAGGGTTCGACCCCGCGAAGTTCGACGAGATTCTCGGCTTGAGCAAGGAGGGGTATCTCCCCGTGGCCCTGGGGGCCGCGGGCTACCGGGCCAGCGACGACTGGCTGGCGACCCTGCCCAAGGTGCGGGCCAAGGTGGCGGATGTCGTCAAGCACGTGTGATCGCGTGGTCGAGTTTCAAGAAACGATCGCGGCACGGGCACGGGCTCGTGCCGTTTTTTTCTGTCCGGTTGCCTCCATGCCGCGTGCACTCCCCCGCTCAGCAGGCGATGGGCAAGATGCGTTAGGATCACAACATGGGTGATTTCGCAGGCAAGCTTTATAACCTACGCCCAACCGGGCGCTGCCTCGTGCGCTCAGCTCGCCCCGCGGATGCGGCCCGGGTGTTGTCCGCCGCGCGGGAAGTCTTCGCCACCACCACGCACACCTTGACACAGCTCGACGAGTTCACCCTCACCGAGGACCAGGAACGCTCGCACTTGGAGACGATGCTCGCAGCGCCCGACAGCGCCTTCTTCATCGCGCTTCAGGAGGACGACCCCGACGGGCCGGTTCTCGGCATGGCGGACGTCAAGCGGCCTCGACCCAGACGCAAGCTGCGGCATTCGCTTGAACTGGGCATGAGCGTGATCTCCCCCTGGCGCGGGCGAGGTGTCGGCACGGCGCTCATGGACGCGTGCGTGACCTGGGCGCGAATCCGGAGCGAGATAGAGCTGATCACGCTGGCGGTGTACGCGGATAACGCCGCGGGCCTGGCCTTGTACCGGCGCTTCGGCTTCGTTCAGTATGCGCTCCTGCCCGGGGGCCTCAAGCACGACGACGGCTCGCGCTGGGATCAGGTCTTCATGTACCTTGATGTGCGGGGGCATCACCCGGCGCAGGCGTGATAACCGGTTCGCGTGAACCTCCCACCCGCCCGAAACTGGCGGCGGGCCGACTCCGCTCACGGGCATGCAGCCAGCCGCCGATAGCGAAACATGCTCCGCGTGACGATCGCCAACGCCCGCCCGGGCATGGTTCTGGCCGAATCCGTGCATCACCCGAGCGCACCGCAGACCATCCTGCTGCGCAAGGGCGTCACGCTCGATCAGCACGCCATCCCCAAGCTCAGTGAGCTTGGAGTGCATGAGCTCTGGATCGATTATCCGGGCTTGGAAGACCTCGTGAAGTTTGTCGACCCCCGGGTGCTGGCGTCGTACCGCGAGATCACCCACCACATTGGCAGCGCCATCGACTCTGCCTTCGTGCAGTCGTCGGTGGACCTGGATTTCTTCGTCTATCGCCGCGCCATCATGGGCCTGCTGGTGCAGCTGGCCAACAACCCCAGCGCCGCCCTCTTCGTCACCGAACTCGCCGGGGCCGACCGCCCGTTCGTTCGCCACTGCGGCAACCTGTGTGCCCTCTCGCTCCTGATGGGGCTCAAGCTGGATTTCTATCTTGTTCGCGAGCGCGGGCGTCTCTCGTCGTTCGCGGCCCGCGACATCAGCGGGCTGGGCGTGGGCGCCATGTTCGCCGACATGGGCATGACGAGGCTCAGCGAAGAGGCCCTGCGTCGCTACAACCTGCGCCTTGACGAAAAAGACCCGGAGTGGCGTTCCCACACGCAGCTCGGGTACGAAATGTTGCGGGAGCAGCTCGACCCCGCATCCGCCGCGGTGATCCTGAACCATCACCAGCACTTTGACGGCACGGGCTACCCCGGACGCACCCACGCAACGGGAAGCATGGTCCCCGTCGTCGGCTCAGAGATTCACATTTTCACTCGAATCGTGACGTGCGCCGACACCTTTGACCGCCTGCGGCACGCCGCCCACGCCCCCAAATCCAGCGAACGCGTCAGCCCGTCGATCCCCACCGTGCGGGCGCTCAAGCAGATGATCAACGGGCCCTTTCGCGCCTGGCTGGACCCCTTGGTGTTCAAAGCGCTCGTGAGCGTGGCCCCCCCCTACCCGCCCGGGAGCATCGTCACAATCACCGGAGGCCGAACCGCGGCCGTCGTCGGCTGGAGCCCCGAAGACCCCTGCCGCCCCACGGTGCAGATCATCGAGCGGCCCGACGAGTTCGCACGCTCCAAACCCCCGACGGAGAAAATCGACCTGCGAACGGCGCCCGAGCTGCAGATCACCGAGATCGATGGCTACGACGTCTCGGAAGACAACTTCGCCCCCAGCGAGCCCCACGAGTTTGACGTCGGCTACGCCGGGCGCACGATGTTCAACCGCGCCCACAGCGACCTGCGCACGGCATGACCAGCCCGCAGCGCCTCGCCGATATCATGCCCCCTCAAACCGAGGGCGAATGATTGCGGTTTCCACTTTTTAAACCCTGGCGGGCAATCAGCGATCTCGACGACCTCAGCGACAGCGAGTGCGAGGCCGTGGTGCGCGACGCGCTCCTCACCCAGGGGGCGCACGCGGAGACCGTGCCTTGGATTCTCGGCGCCATCACGCTGGTCGCGTGGCCGGTGGGCATTCTCATCGCCATGCAGTACGTGACGCTGAACCGCTTTGTCCCCATCGCGGCCGACCCGACTCTGGCGATCATCGAGATGCTGGTCACCACCGTGCTGGCGGGGGCGGCGGTCGCCCTTCTCTCTCGTGATGTGCTGCTCTACCTGAGCATCCGCCGCTATCTCGCGAGGGCTTCGTGCCCCAAGTGCCATCAGCCTTTGTACGGCCTGCCCATCCAGAGCATCGGGGCCGAGCCGAACCCGGCCAACCAGTTTGTGCGCTGCGCCGAGTGCGGCAAGAAGTACAGCCTGCTAGACCTGGGGCTCACGCCGCGAGATTTGGTGCCCTTGGAGCAGCGACGCGTGGACCCCAACTTCGGCGCCAAGCGGGGCGGCAGCGTGCGCGTGCGGCACGGGGAAGGCAATGAATAACCGCAGCGCCGTGAGCTGGCAGGCCAACGGCCCGCCTCCGCCCCGCACGTTGCGATCGTTCACGCCGCGGCTTTGGACTTCCCCGACAGCCATGCCGCGCAGATTTTGAGCAGATGAGCGCGGTCCACAGGCTTGGCGGCATAGTCATCGCAGCCGGCATCCAGGCACTGCTGACGATCTTCGGCCATCGCATGAGCCGTGAGCGCAATGATGGGGATTTTCAGGCCCCGCTGACGCACCTCGCTGGCCAACGTGTATCCATCCATCTCCGGCATCTGCATGTCGGTGAGCAGCAGGTCAAACGGATTTGCAGACGACGCGGCATTCATGAGTTTCTCCAGCGCGATCCGCCCGTTTTCCGCGATCTCCACGCTCGCGCCGGCTTTGGTCAGATAGAACGAGATCAGCCGCTGGTTGTCCGGGCCGTCTTCCGCGAGCAAGATGCGGCCTCGCAGCGCCGCCAACACCGCCACCGGCGGCGCCCCCGGCCCGAGTTGACCGGGCGCAGCCTGTGTTCTCAGGTCTCGCAAGGTGGTCGCCCCCGGCGAGGCGATCAGCGGGAGTGCCACGCGGAAGCACGACCCTTTCCCCGGTTCACTCCACACCAGTGACACATCGCCCCCCAGCAGCCTCGCCAGCCTGCGGCTGATCGCCAAGCCCAGGCCCGTCCCCCGTACTCGCGCGTCACCTTCCCGTCCGCCTGGCTGAACTTTTCAAACAGCCGGTCCCGCTGGTCGGAATCCATGCCCGTGCCGGTGTCCTCAACATCGATATGGAGTTGTTCCGCAACATCCGAGGTGTCGCTGCTGACTTTGACCTGCACGCTCCCCGAGGCAGTGAACTTGATGGCATTGCCAACGAGGTTGACAAGGATCTGCCTCAGCCGGGTCGGGTCCGATTCGATTCGGTCCGGCACGGGCGATGCGAGCACCACGCGCAGCTGGACACCCTTAGCGCCGGCCCGAGCCTGCATCAGGCTCTCAATCTCTAGCAGCAGCGCCGCCAGCGGAGTCTCCACCCGCTCCACGGTCATTTTGCCGGCCTCGATCTTGGAAATGTCCAGCACGTCATTGATGATGGTCATCAGGTGCTGCCCGGCGGTGCGGATGGTGTCGAGCGATTGCCGCAGTTTGGCGGGGTCACCCCTGACGTCCGGGTCGTCGCGCAGCACATGGGCATAGCCGAGGATCGCGGTGAGGGGCGTGCGGATTTCGTGGCTCATGTTGGCGAGGAACTCGCTCTTGGCGTAGTTGGCGCTCTCCGCGTGGACAAGCGCCAGTTGCAGGCGCGAAGTTGCCTCCGCCGCGGCCTGCTCCAGCTGGAGCTTCGCCGTCACATCGGTAAAGAGAATCACGACACCGATGATCTTGCCCGCCTCAAACTGCGGGTACGCGCGATACTCCACCGGCAGCGACGTTCCATCGGCGCGCCAGAAGACATCGTGATCGATCACCGAGGTAATGCCGGTGTGGCATGCAAGATGGATCGGACATTCTTTGGTCTCATGAGGCGATCCGTCCACGCGGGTGTGGTGGGTCAACTCGTGCATGTTCTTGCCCAGCACGTCCAACTCGTCGCGAAATCCGAGCAGCTTGAGGGCCGCGGGGTTGCAACTGGTGCAGTGCCCGCTGGCGTCAATCGAGTAGATCCCTTCGCCCGCGGAATCGAGCAGGGATCGCAACTGCTGCCGGCTGTGGCGAACTTCCGCGATCGCCTGCTTCTGAATCGTGAGATCGATCTGCACACCCGCGAGATGGCGAGGAGAGCCGGTGCTGTCGCGCTCGATGACCTTCCCGGCGCTCAGCACCCACACCCAGCCCCCATCCTGCCGGCGCAGTCGGTGCTCCACCCGAAACTCGGGGGACTTGCCGCTGAGGTGATCTTCAAGCTCGCGCCGGAATGTGCGAAGGTCTTCGGGATGGACCAGTTCCTCCCACTCCGAGATTGAAGAGGGTCCCCAGTCCGTGCCATTACCGATCATCGCAAGCCAGAGATCACTGACCTGCATGTCGCCACCCGGCCAGGTGACGTTCCAGGTTCCCATCCCGGAGGCACGCACCGTCAGGTCCATGCGGATGGCCTGCGCTCTGATCGCGTCTCGCTGGCGCACCTGCTCGGAGATGTCTTGAATCGCCCCGGCCACGCTCACGACGCGCCCGTTCGCAATGACCGGCTCGCCGATCACCCGCACCCACAGCGCCCTTGCTTTGGCCGTCGTGAAGGGGAGCTCGAGATCAAACGGCACCTGATTGCAGATCGCTTCGTTGATCTTCTCCTGGATGAGTTTCGCCCCTGCGGCGTCGAAGCAGTTCATCGCGCCGTGGAACTCAGGTTTGTAGTCCGGACCGATTTCCTGGAGTTCCCTGACCTGGTCGGACCAGATCGGGGTTTGGGAAGCAACATCAAACTCCCACCATCCGACCCGGGCGAGCGATCCGGTAAACCGCTGTCGCTCAGAACCTTCGCGCAGCGCCTGCTCCTGCTTCTTGCGCCGGGTGATGTCAGAACGAATGGAAACCAGGCGGTCAATGCGTCCATCCGGCCCACGGAACGGGGCGATCATGCTGTCCACCCAGTACTCGCGGCCGTCCTTGGCTCGGTTGCAGACTTCGCCCCGCCAAGGGTTGCCCGAGAGAACCGTCTTCCACATCGATATCCAGAACTTCTTGGGGTGGTGCCCGGAGTTGACGACCGCGTGGGTGTTTCCCACCAGTTCCTCACGGGAATATCCGCTGATCTGACAGAAGTTGTCGTTCACGTCGATAATGACGCCCGAGCCATCCGTGACCGAGACGATGGCGTGGGAGTCGAGCGTCCCGCGCAGGGCTTCAACTTCTCGCAGCGAGTTTTCCGCCGCCAGCTTGGCCTCGATGAGGTCCCGCATCATCACCTGGGCCAGCGCAACCGCCCGATGCCGGGAAATGCCCAGCGTCCACCCCAACGTCGCCAGCACGACGGACAAGACGCCCCCGCCTACCGCCACCAGCGGCCACGGACCGGTTCCAACTGCCCCGTCAAACTTCGGGCGGCTGCTCAGGCACAGCGTCCACGATCTTCCCCCGATTTTGAGCTGCCGCACGTCCATGAACTTTCGGGGGGCCGCGTTCGATCCCGCGATCCACCCGTCCACATCCAGAATCACCGATTTGGGAGAGATGCCGCCATCAAAAATGTCGCAGTCAATGAGATCATCGACGTTCTCCCCGACTCCCAGGAACATCTCTTCAACCTCAATCGTGGCGTACGCGAGGCGTGCCAGCCGCTGATGGCGCTCTTCGGGCGTTGATGGAGTCGGCCCCCGGGAGAAAATTGGCATGAAGTACAGGAAGCCAGCCTGCCTCTCCGCTTCCTCTTGGACCAATCGAACGGGTCCGGTCAGCGCCGGCTCACCTGAGTTGATCGCCCGCTCGATCGCCTCCCGTCGGACCGCCTCGGCACCAACATCAAGCCCGAGCGCAGGGCGATTACGCGTAAGGGGCTCGATTCGCCGAATCACGTAGGTGTCTTCACCTGACTCACTTTGCTTGATCCCTTCGACCGGTCCGTAATCTCGCCGCAGGCCCTCCACAAACGCCTCCCGGTCGGCCCGCTTGACGGGCTCGATCACCCGAACCCCAGCACGCCCGGGAATGAACCGGGCACATCCAGCGAGCGGACATGCGACTCAAACTCGCCGCGAGTCACCGACTCGCTGGACTCGTACAAGCCCACCACGCTGCGAAGCCCGTACAACGGCAACTCCGCGCGGCGGGTCAGTTCGGCGGTTTGTCGATCGGCAAGTCGCATGAACTCGAACTTGGCGTCGCGAAGGGTCTCGCTGCGCAGGCGGGCCGCCATGAAGCCCGTTGCCGCCGCGCAAACCAGGAAAATAAGCACCGACATGACCAGCACCGGTCGTGTGCTCGCGCCCCCGGTTTGCGGAACAGGCGACGACGCCTCGGCAGCCGCACGCATCGTCCGCCAGCAAATCAGTGGCCCGGCGATGAGCGTGAGAGTCCCTGCGTCGAGCATGGCCCCCACGACTTCGCTCACCTGCGGAGCGAGCACGGGCAAAAGAAACACGATCCCGGCTTCAACCGACGCGATGATCACAAGGATCTCGATCAGCAGGCGCGGTATGTTCAAGACGCGATTTATCATGACACGACCGTGCCCGAACGCCTCTTGAGAGGGATGCCCCGCCATCGCCACCCGCTGCACTGGCCCCACAGGCCTGCAGCGTCACGCACTGCCGCCCGGGTTATCGTCGGGATCCCCGGCATCCTTCACACGTGATTATGAATCCAGCCGGGCCGCCTCCAAACCATGCGCGGCCACTGCGACTTCACCCCCCAAAGTGGTGAATCGTGCCGCCGATGCCAAGGCCCCGCAATCAACGCCGTGCCGGCACCGGATCACCGATCTTCACAAGGATCTCGCTCAGGTCTTTGCGGCGGATGTCCGGCACGCGGCAACCCTCCGCCGAGTACCCGATCGGTATCACCACATACGCCCGCTCGTGCGCGGGTCGCCCGAGCGCCTGCGACAGGAACCCCATCGGACTGGGCGTGTGCGTGAGAGTCGCCAAACCCGCGAACTGGGCGGCCGCCAGCAGCATGCCCACCGCGATCCCCACGCTCTCATTCGCGTAGTACACCTGCTTGCCGTCATCCGTCTGCATCAGCTTGAAGACCACGATGACCCACGGAGCCGCCTCAAGAAACTCCTTGTGTTCGTCCGTGCCCAAGGGTGCGAGGTCCGCCAACCACTCGGCGCTCGCGCGGCGTGAGTAAAACTCCCGCTCCTCCGCCTCGGCCGCCGCTCGGATCTTGCGTTTTGTCTCCGGGTCCCCCACCACGACAAACCGCCACGGCTGCTTGTTCGCCCCGCTGGGGGCGCTGCCCGCCGCCCGAATCACCCACTCAATCACCTCAAACGGCACCGGCTCGCTCGAATACTCGCGCACCGTCCGCCGCTTCGCGAGGGTTTCGTAGAACCCGCGCGCAACATCACCCGGCGGCAATGCCGGGTGGTAGCGCTCATACGCAACGGTGGGATGGCGAACAGGGGAATCGGCACCGCCGGGATTCGTCATGGTCTCAGCTTAGAGCAAGATCACTCGCCCGGGTTACGCCGAAACAGACCGAGCCACGACTACTTGTCGGCGACATTCAGCGAACGACCCACGCGGCGCTTGCGATTCATCATCTTGCGGCCGTTGGTCGTCTTCATACGTGCGCGAAAGCCGATCGCGCGCTTGCGCTTGAGACGGCTGATGCGGTGCGGGTAGTGCATGGCAAACCTCATCCAATCACCCGACATGGCTCCCGACGGGGGAACACTCGGGCTTCAAACCTGGGTCGAGAGGATAGGCGGGCAACGGCCCCATGGCGAGCGGGTGTGAGGTTTGCGCTATCAACCCATTCGCGGCACCTCTCTCCAACTGATTATCGGTCGTGTGCACTCGCTAGCGTACAGCCTGCAAACAAACCCTCCCCGACGCTCAATCCGCGTGCAAATAGGGACGATTTTGGAGTGCCGAGTGGTACACTGGCTTCCGAGGCGACCTCGCTCGCCCGCCGTTTCACGCGTGTGAGCACGACGGGCGAGCGTTGCCGCCAACGAGATGTTGGAGGGTGGCCCCGCGAGCGCGGGCCGCACAAGGGCAATGAGCGACACCCGCCGCGCACAAGCTGAAGCGATCCTCGGTCACACCTTCGCCGACGCGTCGTTGCTGGACATGGCGTTGACCCACGCCTCGACCACCGAGAACGGGCTCAACAGCAACGAGCGCCTTGAGTTTTTGGGTGACGCCGTGCTGGGAATGGTCGTCTGCGCGCGAATCTACATCCGTTACCCGGCCCTGCGCGAAGGGGAGATGACCAAGATCAAATCCGTCGTCGTGTCACGCGAGACGTGCGCCAAGATTGCACGCCAGATCGGGTTGGAGCCTCTGCTGATCCTGGGCAAGGGGATGATGGGTGCGGAACTGCCCGCCTCCCTCTCTGCCTGCGCCTTCGAGTCGGTGATCGGAGCGCTCTTTCTTGACGCGGGGTTCGATCGGGCCTCGGCCTTTCTGGTTCCGTTGCTGGAGCCCCTGATCGACCGCGCCGCCGCCAGCGGGCACCAGCAGAACTTCAAGAGCGTGCTGCAGCAATACGCCCAGCACCATCTAAACGCCACCCCCACCTACCGGGTGCTGGATGAAAAAGGACCGGACCACAGCAAGTGCTTCAAGATCACCGTCGAAGTCGGTGGGCGGCGCTTCGAACCCTGCTGGGGCGCGACCAAGAAAAAAGGCGAGCAGGAAGCGGCGCTCGCCGCCTTGCGCGAACTGGGACTCGTTGAAGACCTGGAAGGCGACGTTCGGGTGGTAATGCCCGCAGCCAAATAGGCTCGGCGCAATCGCCCTCGCATCCCTCACAATCGCGCCCTTCACGCAGACGCCGCTGCTGTGTCACCATCCGAGCGCAGACGCATCCAAAGATGTGAGCATGAGAACTGGCCCGGCCATAGTTCTGACTTCATGCACCATCGCCCAAGGAGCCTCGCCGATGAACACGCAGCTTTCCAACTCCACCCGCTCGTTCCGCCGCGCCGGCCTCATGGCCGCGGCCACCGTGCTGCTCGCGATCGCCACGCCCGCGTTCGCCCAAGACGGCAAGGCCGACGCGCCAAACCCCAAGTTCCACACCAAAGACGCGATCAAGCAGTACAACGTCTCCAAAAAGACGCTCGCCATCGAAGGCTACGACCCCGTGGCGTACTTCCCCGAGGGTGGCGGCAAGCCTCAGGAAGGCGACAAGAACATCACCTTCACCCACAACGCGATCACCTATCGCTTCGCCTCCAAAGAACACCTGGACCTGTTCAAGGCCAACCCCGACAAGTACGAGCCCTCACACGGCGGCTGGTGCACCTACGCCATGGGCGCCAACGGCGAGAAAGTTGAAGTCGATCCCGAGTCCTACGTCGTCGAGAATGGCCGGCTCTTCTTGTTCTACAAGGACATCTTCACCGACACCCGCAAGAAGTTCCTCGCTGAAAAGGTCAAGCTCCTGGCCGCGGCCGACACCAACTGGAAGAAGACCGCCGGCGAAGAACCCCGCACCCCGGAAAACCTCGCCAAGGAAAAGGGCACGCCCGAAGACGCTAAGAAGGATGCGAAGAAAGACGGCGAAAAGCCTGCGACCGAGCCAGCCACAGACGCGCCCAAGAACCCCAAGTAACGCCGCGCTCGCCCGTCGCCTCGCGGCACAAGCACCGTGAGCCGCACGTGACGCGTCACACACGATCTCACTTTCGCACACCGGGCCGAGGGTTCGCGGGACACACACCGCTCGCGAACCGCGGCCCGGAGTGTTTTTTGCAACGCCCGGGGATGTGTGGACCAACTGGGGATGGACGCCTTGCGATCCAGATCGCCCCGGAAAGTGGGTACCCTCATGTCGGTTCCCCAACCCGAGGTGACGCATGTCCCGCTACGACACGATTCTCGTCCCCACCGCGTTTTCCAAGCTCTCCAAGCTCGCGGCCCCTTGGGTCGTGCCCCTCGCCAAACAGTTTCAGTCCAAGGTACACGTCGTGCACGTGGTGCCGCACACCGAACTGGCCATCCCCACCGGCACGCCAAGCCTGGGCGGCGCGATGGGCGTGCCGCTGACCGGACCTTCGCGCGACGAGTTGATGCAGATGAGCCGCCGCCACCTGGAAGAGTTCACGGCCGGCGTGCTGAGCGACATCCGCGATCAACTGACAACATGGACGACCATCGGCCCCATCGTCGATGAGATCGTCGGTTACGCCGAGCGCCACAAGGTCGATCTCATCATCATGGGCACCCACGCCGACGGGATGCTCAAGCGCCTCGTCTTCGGTTCCATCGGCAAGAGCGTGCTGGAAGCGGCTCCGTGCCCGGTGCTTCTGGTGCCGGTACGCGGAGCGAAGACCACCTGACTGGCTCACGAAAAGCCTCAGCCCATCGCCGGCATTGATTTCTGCTCCGGAACGCCGTGCGGTTTGTAGATCTCGACGTTGGTGGGATACGCGAACTCGATGTTCTGCTTCGCGAACTCGGCCATGATGTCCAGGTTGATCGCCTGCTGGATGTCCATGAACATGTTGTAGTCGGCGGAGAGGACGAAGTAGACGACCTCAAAGTCCAGCGAATACGCCCCGAAGCTCTTGAAGTGCACGCGGTCCAGCCGCGTCTTCTCGCGGGCGCGCACGATCCCCTGCACGATCTGCGGCACCTGCTTCATCTTCTCCAGGGGCGTCTCGTAGATGATCCCGAACGTAAAGACCACGCGCCGTTCCTGCATCCGCTTGTAGTTCTGAATGCGGCTGCCCAGCAGGTCGCTGTTCGCGAAGACCAGTTGCTCCCCCGACAGCGCCCGCAAGCGCGTCGTCTTGATGCCGATGTGCTCCACCGTGCCCATCTTGTCGCCCACGATGATGAAGTCGCCCACCAGAAAAGGCTTGTCAAAGAGAATCGTGAGCGAACCGAACGTGTCCGCAAGCACCGACTGTGCCGCGAGCGCGACCGCAATGCCGCCAACGCCCAGGCCGGTGATGAGGGGCGTCACCTGCACACCCATGTTGTCCAGCGCGAAGATCACCACCAGGCTGCCGATGATGCCCATCGAGAGCACGCGGATGACGCCCGACGCAGACTGAATCGCCTGGTCGGGCTGCCCGTCCGGCCCCTTGCGAGACAACAGCACGCGCTGCGTGAAGTGCTCGATGAAGAACCTGCTCATGAGGATCAACTGAATCGCGATCGCGGCGACAAGCACCTGCCAGATCCGCCGCGGAAACGGCTCGGGCAGTGCCAGGAACTGCGCAAAGAAGTAAACGCCGAACGCAAGCCAGAACCACTTGCGAATGTCCGCCAGCACGTTCACCAGCAGGTCATCCCACGTCGAGGCCGTCCGATCGGTGATGCGCTTGAGCCGCATCACCATCAAAGGCTGCAGGGCGCTCACGATCAGGAACGCGATCAGCAGGCCGCCGAGCGCCGCGATCCACATCCACGCGGGGTTACCGAGAAACTCACGCGTAAGAAACGCGGGCAGGTGGTCAGCCGGTGGAGTGGCGGGTGCCGGGTCGGCAGGCGTTTGGATAAGGTTCATGTTTCAGTATACCGTTGCGAAGCGAAACGGTCACTGGGCCCGCCTCGGTATTCGCGCCGTAATGATGGCGACCACGCCGCGGGCAATACACTCTCACCATGCGAGTACTCGTTGTCGAAGATTCGGCGCGGCTGCGGGAAGCGGTTCAGACGGGTCTCCAGCGCCACGGCTTCGCCGTCGATGCCACCGGCGACGGACGACAAGGTCTCATCTGCGCCCGCACCACCGAGTACGACGTCATCGTCCTGGACATCATGCTCCCGGAAATGGACGGGCTGGAGCTGTTGACCGAAGCCCGCGCCAAGGGCGTCGACGCCATGGTCCTCCTGCTCACCGCCCGCGACGCGGTGGAAGACCGCGTGAAGGGCCTGCAAGCCGGCGCCGATGACTATCTCGTCAAGCCCTTCGCCTTCGACGAACTGGTCGCCCGCGTGCAGGCCCTCGCCCGCCGCAAGCACGGCGCCCGCTCCACCACCATCCGCGTGGACGATCTGGAAATCGACGCGACAGCGAAAAAGGTCAAACGGGGCGGGATCGACGTGGACCTCAAGCCTCGCGAGTACGCCATCCTCGAGTACCTCGCGCACCGCATCAATCGGCCCGTCTCTCGCGATGAACTCGAGGAACACGTCTACGACGAAGGCTCGCAGGTGCGGAGCAACGCGATCGACTCGGCCGTATGCAACCTGCGGGCGCGGCTCAACGTCGCGTCGTGTCGCCCGCTCATCCATACCCGGCGTGGGCTTGGGTATGTGTTGTCGGAGCAAAGCCCGTGATGAGCATCCGGCGTGAGCTGACGCTGCGGGTCGTCACCCGCGTGCTCCCGCTCATCGTGCTGGGATGTGTGCTTTCTTACGTGCTGGTGCGGGCTGTGGTGTACCGCGAGTTCGATACCGCCCTGAAGCACGAAATGCAGGTGCTCGCCGCAGCCGCGGAGCGCGTCGGCCCGGGCATGGACTTTGATTACGCCCCGGAACTGCTGCCCGGCACCGCCATCGAAAGCGGTCTGGATTACTACTTCGACGCGCGCCTGAGCGATGGCTCCCTGCTCCGCCAATCTCCGATGCTCAAGGGCGCGAAGATTGACATGCCCCGGGGCCGCCCGGGCGATATCACGGTCAAGGCGATTCTTCTGCCCAACGGCCGCGTCGGCCGTGGCTGTGAGTACACCTTTGAACCGCGAACCGTGAGCCTGGAGGAGCACCCCGGCGTGCTGGATCGTCCCATCGCACCCTCCGGGCCGGTGACCATCGTCATCGGCGCCTCCACCAGCGACCTGGATCGCCCCCTGGCCGCCCTCGCCGCGACCGAAGTGCTGGTGGGCGCAGGCATGCTGGCAGCCACGCTCCTGGCCGTGCTCAGCAGCGTGAAGTCCGGCCTCGCGCCCCTCTCAGACTTGGCTCACCAGGTCACCGGCATTCAGCCCGCCAACCTCGCGGCCCGCGTGGCCGAGGCCGGCCAGCCCCAGGAACTGGTTCCCATCGCGTCGCGATTGAACGCCCTGCTCGCACGGCTGGAGGCCGCTTTCACGCGCGAAAAGCAGTTTGCATCCAATGCCGCACACGAGCTGCGCACACCCGTGGCAGAGGTCCGCACCATCGCCGAGGTGGCCGCCGACGCGGAGTCCGACGAGATGCGCCGCGCCTTGCGGGAGATCGCGAGCGTCGCGGCGGAAATGCAGAACACCATCGCCACCCTCCTCACCATCGCCCGTGCCAACTCCGGCTTGCTGGGCGTGGCCAAAAGTGAGGTAGACCTGGGGACCTACTTGCGCGAGCTGTGCACGCGACGCAGCCAGAACGCCGCCCCCTCCACCGCCCCACTCCTGTGCGAGGCCGATGACGACGTACTGGTCGAGACCGATCTGGCGGCCATCGCCTCCGTGCTCGGAAATCTCATCGACAACGCGCTCGCCTACACGCCCCACGGCGGACGCATCCTCGCAACCGTGCACGCCACCCCCGCAGGCGCCCAGGTCTGCGTCCGCAATCACGTGGTCGAGTTCACCCAAAGCGACCTGAGCAACATGTTCGAGCCCTTCTGGCGAAAGCGCGGCACCTTCGTCGCCGGCTCACACAGCGGCCTCGGGTTGGCCCTGGTCCGGGCCCTGTGTGAAGTACTCAATGCACAGGTGCGGGCCCAGCTGCTCCCGGGCAGCGAGCTGGCGGTGTATGTTGATCTGCCCCGACGCCTCCTCGGGTCCGACGACCCGGCCAGCGACGAGCCTTCGCGAGGGGGGCCGTCGCGTGAACTTCCATCCAAGCGGGCGGAGGCCATCGCCGGGGCATGATTGGGGGGATTGTGACCCGAGCGGTGCTGTTCGCATGTCTGGCGGGATTGTGCTGGGGTATCGGTGAAATCGGAACCAAGGCCGCCCTCAACACCAAAGAGGTTGGCCCCCTCACCGCTTCGTTCGTGCGTGCGGGCGTCACGGTCCTGCCGGCGCTCGTCGCGTGCCTGGTGGCGACACGGGTCTGGAAAACCGAGCCCGCCGCGTGGTGGACCATGAGCGGCACCACGTGGCTCAATCTCGTGGTGGGCTCCGGCCTGCTCGCGGGCTTTGCCGGCGTGTTCTTCTTTTATCTCGGCCTGGGCAGCCCCGGTGGCGAGATCTCCAGGCTGCGCCCCATCGCCTTCGCGCTCGCCCCCGCCACCGCCGTCCTCCTCGGCTGGCTCGTGCTGGGCGAACCCATGACCTTGCGAAAAGCCGTCTCAGTCGTGCTCATCGTGATCGGAATCGTCATGCTCGCCGGCGAAGGGCAGCACGCGGCAACACCCACCTCAGGCGACCCCGCTCCAGCCGACCGCGGCCAGTGACGACATCCACCGCGCCCGGGCCTGATGCGCCTGCGGGTCATGATCGCCCGCGCCCCCCCACCACCAGCACGCCTCGACCGGCACATCCATGTCCATCGCAAGGTCCGCCAACTGCCGATCCGTCACGTCCACCAGGGGCGTTTCAATCGTCAACCCCGGCGACCCGTGCAGCATCGCGTCCAGCCCCACCAAACGCCCCGCAAGCAGCGCCCGATCCGCGGCCTGCGCGATCCGGTCAAAATCCATGTTGTCCCCCGCAGCGGCGCTCACCGGCCAGAACATGCGGGTGCAACCTCGCCGGATCGCCTCGTACGCCGCGGCCACAAGCTCGATCGCCTCGCGCTCCCCCCGCTCGTGCACGCCCCCCACATCCACGCTCACCGGCACCGCCAGCTCAATCGCATAGGTTTGAGCCTGCGCCCGAATCGCCTTGTGCCGCAGCGGATCGGCGTCGAACATGGCGGGAAAGGCGAGCCCCAGCACGGGCGAAGGCGTCGGCCCGTCGGCAAGCGCGGACTGCTCGCGCGCCATGGCGCAGGCCACCAGGCTTGCAAGATCACCATCGATGAGCACAAAGGTCCCGCCGTGCATACGCGTGATCCTACCGCGGCCGCCCCCGGCCTGCTCCAAGCTCAGCCCGGGGGTGTCAGTAGTTCGGCGTCGGCGGGCGATACTGAGAGATGTCCAGCTTGCGGAAGTAGTCGATCGTGCGACCAAGCCCCTCGCGCAGATGGATCGTCGGCTCCCAGCCCAGGTTCTTCTTTGCCAGCGAAATGTCGGGCTGGCGCTGGCTGGGGTCGTCGGCCGGCATGGCCTTGTACACCAGCTTGGACTTTGACCCCACCAGCTCGATCACGATCTCGGCGAGCTGCTTCATCGTGAACTCCACCGGGTTGCCGATGTTGCACGGCCCGATGAACGAATCGGGGGCGTTCATCAGCCGGATGATCCCCTCGACCAGATCATCCACATAGCAGAACGAGCGGCTCTGCTTCCCCTCGCCAAAAATCGTGATGTCCTCGTTGTTCAGGGCCTGACGGATGAAGTTGCTCACCACACGCCCGTCAAAGGGGTGCATGCGTGGGCCGTAGGTATTGAAGATCCGCACCACCCGGATGTTCACCTTGTTGGACCGGTGATAATCAAAGAACAGCGTCTCGGCGGCCCGCTTGCCCTCGTCATAGCAGGCTCGCGGTCCGATGGGGTTGACGTTGCCTCGATAGCTCTCCGGCTGCGGATGCACCTCGGGGTCGCCGTACACCTCGCTGGTCGAGGCCTGCAGCACCTTGGCCCGGCACCGCTTCGCCATGCCCAGCACGTTGATCGCCCCCATCACGCTCGTCTTCATCGTCTTGATGGGGTTGTACTGATAGTGCCCCGGGGCGGCCGGGCACGCCATGTTGTAGATCTCGTCTACTTCCAGCCACAGCGGATGCGTGACATCATGCCGAATCAGCTCAAAGTTCGGCTTGCCCAAGAGGTGCGCCACGTTGATCTTCTGGCTCGTGAAGAAGTTATCGACGCAGATCACGTCGTGCCCCTGCGCCACCAGGCGATCGCACAGGTGCGACCCCAGGAACCCGGCCCCGCCGGTGATCAAAATGCGACGACTCTTCATGCTCCGATCTCCGAAATCTCACTCGAAAGCCCCGCCGTCCCGCGGAGCCACCCCGCGTACGCCCGGATGGATTCGCGAACATCGCGCCCGGGCTTCCAGCGTAGTCCGGCCGCCGCGTGGGCCATATCCGCCTGTGTGAAGTCCTGGTAGAACGCCCGGATCGCCGGAGGCATCCCGAAGAACTCGGTGGGAGTTCGCGACTCGGGCACGTCGAGCGTTTCGCGCAAAATCCCCAGCACCGCGTTGAACGTGGTCGCCGTTCCCGAGCCCACGTTGTACACGCCCGGCGCGGGCGTCCCACCAAATAGCCCGCTCGCCGCCAGCGCCGCGTCCACCGCGTCCTGCACCGGCACAAAGTCCCGGGCCTGAAACCCATCATGGAACAGCCGGGGCCGCTCCCCGCGCACCAGCTGCGCCGCAAGCTGGCTCACCATCGACGCGCACCGCCCCTTGCGGGCTTCGCCGGGGCCGAACACATTGAAAAACCGCAGTCCAATAATCCGGGCCGCCGGGTGAGCCGCGATGAACTTGGCGTGCTCACACTCCATCAGCCACTTGGAAAATCCATACACGTTCCGCGGCTCGCCAGCGTCAGTCTCTCGAAACGCCGCCCGCTTGCCCGCCGCGGCTGGCGCCCCATACACCGCCGCCGACGACGCATACACCAGCGCCACACCGTTGTCGGCGCACGCCCGCATCATCGAAGATGGCTCGCGCGCGTGAAACGCCCCAAGGTTTTCATCGATCACCAGCCGCTCGTCGCAGATCTGCGTGTCGGTGATCGCACCAAAGTGAAAGACCGCCGCCGGCCCGCGCTCGCGAAGCAGTCGGGGCCAGTCAACTTCGCTCACACTGCGCGGCACAACCTCGCCCGCAAAGTGCCCGGCCCCAGCCCGTGCATACGCCTCCACCAGGTTGGTCACCGTGCCGGAGCGAAAGGTATCGACCACCACCACCCGCGCGCCCGGGCGTCGCAAGGCGAACTCCGCTGCCAGGTTCGCGCCGATGAACCCGGCCCCGCCAGTGATGATGATCGTGTTGTCGCCCGCAAATGTTGTCATGGCGTGCCCCCGGCCTTCGGTGCGGCGGAGATGTCCCGCCCGCACGAGCCCGCTACACACTCAGCGGTCTTTGGGGGGCAGCTTCAGTTTCATCCCGACCCGCAATGAGTCTTCATCGGCCATGATTGAACGGTTGGCCTCGTAAATCGCGCGGGCCATGCCGCTTGTGCCGTAGATGTCACTCGCGATGCCGCTGAGCGTGTCGCCAGGCTGCACGACATACTCGCGGATCGCCGGCAACGCCGGAGCGTTATCCGGCCCCGGCGGCACCGGATCCGGGTGCGGCACGGGCTTGCCCTGGATGTTGCCAGGATCCTTGGGAATCTTGATCACCCGGCCCGGCTTGAGGCGGGTGGGGTCAAGATACGGGTTGGAACGCAGGATGTCGTTGACGTGCGAACTGCTGCCAAAGTACTTCTTGGAAATGACCGACAGCGTTTCCCCCTGCTTCACCGTGTGTTCAATGAACTGGGGCGGCTCCACCGCGATCGGCGGCAGCACCTCGCGCGGCACCGGACGCTCTTCCTTCACCGGCCGCGGCGTGGAAACGCTCGGCGTATTTGCGCGTCGAGAAACCTCCGCGGGCTTGACAGGCACCGTGCGCTGAGGCGCCGAAGTGCCCCCCGCGCCCGCACCGTTGGGCCCGGCGGGAGCCGCGTTCTCGCCGCTGGCGAAGCTGACCTTGGCGTGGCCACTGGGCCACCACCAGTACACACCGATCCACAACGCCGCGAGCAGCGCGACAAATCCGGCGATTCGGCCCGACTGCGTCTGCACGCGGCCCCTCCTGCGTTGCGCGACTTAGACCGCGGGCGCCGCGTTCGGCGGGGTGCCCCCGCCCAGTGCCGCGTGCTCGCGATCAAACCGCCTGGACCACACAATCGGCGCTGCGACCGCCACCGATGAATAAGTTCCCACAATCAGCCCGCTCGTCAGCGCAAAAGCGAACGTGCGCATCCCCTCGCCGCCGAACAGGTACAGAATGATGCACGAGGTCAGCGTCGTGCCGCCGGTAATCAACGTGCGGCTGAAGGTCTGGTTGATCGAATCGTTGATGATCTTCGACGTGGCGTAAGGGAGCTTGCCCCGGTTCTCGCGGATGCGGTCCATCACGATCACCGTGTCGTTGAGGGAGTACCCGGCGATCGTCAGCAACGCCGCCACCGTATTGAGGTCAATCTTGAACGGCAACAGCCCCAGCCGGGCCGCGATGTCGTGCGTAGGACCCCACTCGTACAGCACCGAGGCAAGAGCCAGCAGCCCGAGCACCGTGAGTACATCGTGCACGAGCGCCACCACCGCCGCGATGGAGTAGCGCGGCGCCTTGAATCGCACCCAGATGTAAATGCCGATGAACACAAAGCTCAGCAGCGAGGCCACGATGGCATTGGTGCGGAAGGTGCTGGCGATGGTCGCCGAGAAGTTGTGCACGCTGGCGGGCGACGTCTCCTGCGTCAGCGCATCGGTCACCAACGCCCACTCGCGCGACTTGAGGTCCGTCTCCCACTTCGCTTCGTTGTCAAAGACGCTGTCAATCGGGTCCTGCACCAGCAGCACGGCAGACTTGACCGCCGCCTCGGTGCCGTCCAGCACCAGCACCGACGTGGTGCGGGAGAGCGTGTCGGAGTAGTTGGAGGTTTCGCGTGTACTGCGCAGTCGCTGCTCGATCTGGTCCAGCGGCGTCGGCGGATCGATCTTGTCCAGCACGATGGCAACCCCGCCGACATAAGGCTTCACGTCCTGCCGCAACAGCGGCCGATCGATGTTCTGGCCCAGAATCGGCTTCTCGATGGGGTACGCCGGGATGGCCCGTGCGGTCTTGGCGTCAGACCCCACAAACGCGAGCGGCGGGCGCGAGTCCATCTTGTCCGCGAACGCCTCCGTCAGCGCGGTCAGCACCGCCTTGGCGTTTTCCGCCACCGTCTTAATGATAAACCGGTCGCTGGTGACGCCATCGGACTCTGGCTCAATGGGAAAGACTTCCGCAAAGTCGAGCTTGCGCAGTTCGTTGTCGTTGGAGACCGACTTGGCAATCGCCTTGACTCGCGCGTCCACCTCTTCGCGCTTCATCGTCACGTGCCCGCCCTGCCCGTCGCTCTTCAGCTGCAGCGTCACCTGCGTGCCGCCCAGGAACTCATTGTCAAGAAGGGTCTTCCCCTTCACCCCAACCATGACCAGGCCCAGGATGACATACGTGGCCGAGATGCCGATGAACACAAACCGCCAGCGCAGCCAATTGAAGTGCGGCGTAATCGCCCGCTGAATCGCGGGAATCGCCATCGGCAGCATGCTCGTCTTGCGCCACCCCGCCGCCAGCATCCCATTGAAGATGAGCCGGCTGAACACCAGGGCGGCAAAGAGCGTGGCAACCACGCCCACCCCCATGGTGATCGAAAAGCCGCGAATCTCAGGCGTGCCGGTGTAGTACAGCACCACGCACACGATCAGGTTGGTCACGTTGCCGTCCACGATGGACGCCAGGGCCTTGTCAAAGCCCAGCCGTACGGCGGTTTTCAGGTCCGCCCCGCGCAGCATTTCCTCGCGCATGCGCTCGTAGATCAGCACGTTGCTGTCCACCGCCATGCCGAATGTCAAAATAATCCCCGCGATGCCCGGCATCGTGAAGGCCGCGTTGCTGAACGACATCGCGCCCAGGATTAGGACGGAGTTGACCAGGAGGCCAAAGACCGCCACCAGCCCGCTGCTGAAGTAGTACACCACCATGAAACTGGCCACAATCGAGATCGCGATAATGCCCGAGCGCAGCCCCTGCCGCAGGTTGTCCGCCCCCAGCTCCGGCCCTACCGAAGAAATGCTGATCGGCTCGGGGCTCAGCTTGGCCTGCAGCGACCCGCCCGCCAGCACCCGCACGATGTAGCTGATCTCCTCGTCATCAAACTCACCGGAGATCTCGCCGTTGGAGCTGATCTCAGAGTTGAGGTTGGGCGCGGTGTACACCTCATCGTCCAGCAGCACCGCCATCCGCTCGTGCACGTGCCCGCGGGTCAGGTCCCCCAGCAGCACGCCACCGTTGGAGTTCATCTGAAACGCGATCGCCGGCTTGCCCAGCTGGTCCGTGCTCGGGCGAGCGCTCGCCACGGCCCACGAACCCTCCGCCGGCGTCACGCACGTTCCAGCACAACATGTACGCTTCGCCGTTGTAGCTCTCAACCACGTACCCCTGCAGCTTGCTCAGGTTCCTGGCCGCGTTCTCATCCTTCTGCAGCATCTCCGCCTCGGCCTTGCTGCCGATCCAGTTCTCGATCTGGTTGATCTTGCACCACTTGACATCCTGCGCCTTCACGTTCTGCGGCCCGCGCTCGCGCAGCTCCTCCCGAACCTTCGCCTCCTGCGGGTACTTGCCCGGATCCACCGTGATCCGGAAGCTCAGCACGCCCGCACCCTTCAGCACACGGATCAGATCATTCGGGTCGTCCAGCGTCGTCCGCTCCTTCGCGTACGCGTTGTACAGCCCCAGAATGCGGTCAATGTCCTTGGCACTCTCCGGGTGAGCTTCGCGCAGCCGCTTCTCCGCCACTTCCCGCTCGCTGGGCAATACGAACAAGCTCTTCCCATCGAAAATCGTACGGCGTCGCGCCGACGCGTTCACCACATGCCGCACGTCCTCCGCCGAAAGCGCCGTTGAAAGCACGGCTTTCTTCGAGTTGTCATACCCGATTTCCGCCGTCGCCACATCCGGCGCCAGCGCCGCCTTGGCCTCATCCGTGGCCGCGGCATCAAACGCCGCCCGCTTCGCGGCCACATCGTCAAACGCCTTCGCCGCCGCCGTCAACAGCTCCTTGCGCCGCTCGCTCCCCGCCGTCAGCGACTCAATTTCCTTCTCCCGATTCTCCGGCTTGGCACGGGTCACCTGATCAATCCGCGAGTCCGTCAACTGCGCCTTGCCCAGCTGCGCCAGCGCATCCTCAAACTCCTTGCGCAGGCCCTTCACCCGCTCGCTCGGCAGCGGCATCGAAATCTCAATCCGGTCCCGCCCCTGCGCCGTCATCGAGATCTCGAGCAACCCATCCGGGTCCACACGCTTGTGCAGCGCGTCGATCGTCTTGGCCATCGTCTCGGTCGCGTTCTCGGTCGAGTCGATCGTCACCGTATAGATCAAACTCACCCCGCCCCGCAGATCCTTCCCCAGGCGCAGCTGCTTCTCCGGCGGAATGATGTTCCACACGCACAACACAATCGCGGCCACCACAATCACCGCGTTCCGGATCATCTGTCTCGTAAACATGCGCCATGCACCTTTGCTTCAATCTGCCAGCGGCGTTGCCCGTCCGTCGCCCTTTTCCGGGCGACCTCCCGTGACCACACGCCGCACTCGTTCGCAGTCCACCCAAACCCCAATCTCGACTCAGGCCAGCGCCTTCGCCTCCGGCTTGGTTTCCACGCTCGCCGTGGCCCCGCCCCGCTTGCTCTCCGTCACCCCTTGCATCGCCGCCCGCGTCACGCGAATCCGCCCATCCTCAACCTTTAGCACCGCGTCCACCTCGGACAACTCGGTGATCGTTCCGATGATGCCACCCGTCGTGATGACCTTGTCGCCACGCTGGATCGACTTCATCAGCTCTTCCCGCTTCTTCTTTTCCTTGCGCCCCGTCAGCATGCTCATCACCACCATCACCACCAGCATCAGCGGCAGCACATAAAACAACCCGCCCATCGGCGACTGCGGCGCGGCCGTCGGGCTCGTCGTCCCCCCACCAGGCGCCAACGTCTTGCTCGCATCACCCCCCGCGCTACCCGCGTCTCCAGGCATGCCCGCCGCGGCCACCGGTCGCGCCGGAGCCGCCTGCGCCGTCGGGGCCGGAGCACCCGCGGGCGTCGTTTGCGTCATCACGTCCAAGATCACCATCTGCTCAATGTTCACGAATGCTCCTTCACTGCAAAGCCGCGCGGGCAACAAGGCCCGCACGCGTCAAGACACAGTCACAGCCAAACCCGGCGCGGCCACCGGCCAACGCTGCACGAGGCCCGGCCAATCCCCACTTCCGATCGTCTCCCGAACATCAGCCATGAAACGCTGGAAGTGCCTCAGGTTATGCAGGCTGACGAGGATCGGCCCCAGCATCTCCCCCGCCATAAACAGGTGCCGAATATACGCTCGACTGAATACCACGGCTGGCTGGCCACCCGCTTCCCCAAACCCGCCCAGGCACGCCGGGCAGTCGCACCCCGGCTCGATCGGCCCCGGGTCCTCGGCGTACTTCGCGTTCCTCAGCCGCACCTGCCCGGAGCGGGTAAACGCGTTGGCGTTACGCCCATTTCGCGTGGGCAGCACGCAGTCGAACATGTCCACCCCGGACCGCACCGCCGCCAAGAGGTCGCGCTCGTACCCCACGCCCATCAAGTATCGCGGCTTGTCCGCCGGCAGCAGCGGCGCGGTGTGCCGCACCACCTTGGCGATCTGCTCAAACGGCTCCCCCACCGCCACACCGCCGATGGCATATCCCGGCAACTCGATGTTCGCCACGCGAGCCGCGCACCAGCTTCGCATCTCCAGATCCGTCCCACCTTGCACGATGCCAAAAAGCGACTGATCATGGGGCCTCGCGTGCGCCGCCTTGCACCGCTCCAGCCAGCGCACCGTGCGCTCATTGGCGATCCGTAGCCGCGCCGCATGGTCGTATCCCTTCTTCCCCGCATCCCGCCGCACCGCAGCCGTCAGACGTGCATCATCCCGTTCTTCACTCGATTCGTCCTGCTCGCCCCCCCGCTCGCGGGCCTCGCCCCGCGCCGCCCGGGGTGCCGCCGAGGGCGGGCAGTCGTCAAAGGCCATCATGATGTCCGGCCCCAGCGCGTTCTGCACTTGCATCGCCCGCTCTGGGCCCAGCCGCACCAGGCTTCCATCAACGATGGATTTGAAGGTCACGCCATCATCGTCCACCGCGTTCTGCTCCGCCAGCGAGTACGCCTGATAGCCCCCCGAGTCCGTGAGAATCGGCCCCTGCCAGTTCATAAACGTGTGTACGCCGCCGAGTCGCCGAATGATCTCTTCCCCCGGGCGCAGCATCAGATGAAAGGTGTTGTTGAGCAGAATCTGGGCACCGATGTGCCGCACCATGTGGGGCATGACGCCCTTCACGCTCGCCCGCGTCCCCACCGGCATGAAGGCCGGCGTATCGAACGCCCCGTGCAGCGTGTGCACCCGCCCCCGGCGGGCGGCCGACCCCTGGTCCGTGCAGAAAACCTCAAACTTCAAGGCGGACATGCGCGTCAGACCCCGCCCCGCGAACGCGTGGCGTTGGCCAGCGTGTCGCGCTCGGCGCTCGTGAGCGACGCCGTCCCTTCCCGCCGAACCTTGTCCAGAATCCGGTCCACCTCGGCGTCGTCATCCTTCGCCGTTCTCACTCGGGGCGTGTTCGTCGGCGCCTGCGGCTGCCGCCGCGCCTGCACCTTGCGCGAGTCGTTGAACACGTCAAAGAAATCGCGCAACAAGTGGGCATTGCGAATCAGGAAGTACCCGGCGATCGCCCCGCCGATGTGCGCCGCATCGCCTCCCGCGTTCTTGCCGTTGAAGATGAGATTGAACGCCGCCAGCCCCACATACACCATCGCCAGCACCTTCAGGCGCATGGGCACGGGCGGAAAAAGCAGCTGCACCGTGAGGTTGGG
>JBAZUW010000003.1:0-21676 GCA_041661205.1 Phycisphaerales bacterium | reverse complement strand
TCACGCCAAACACCCCCGCCGACGCCCCGATCAGCGGCACATCAGACATACCCGTCGCGCCCGCCGGGTTGTACAGCAGCACCGGGATGTGCATCAGGTGCATCTGCGCTGCCGCCGTGCCCAGGGCATTCAAAAGCAAGTACGACAGCCCGCCGCAGATCCCGCACGTGAGGTACAACGCCAGATATCGCCGCGACCCCAGATGCTGCTCGACCAGCGGCCCAAAGACCAGCAGCCCCAGCATGTTGAAGCCCACGTGCATGAAGTTGGCGTGGAGAAACTGAAACGTCAGAAACCGCCAGAACTGCAAACCCCCGTGCGGCGTCACCCGATACGTGCTGAAGTACCCATACTCCAGCATGATCTCCCGGATTCGGGGCGACAGGAACCCGATCACATAGATCGCCAGGTTCGCCACGATCAGAATCGTGTTGAACGACTGCATGTTCAGCCGCCGAGTCGGCGTCTTCCGGAAGACATAGTCGCGGTCGTAGATACCCATGCCAGCACGTTACTCCGCCGCGGCCATCGCGCGTTTCATCCCAAGCATCCCTATCGGTAGAAAGCCTAGGCCCGCCACGACGATTTTCAGTGGCTCTGAAAAGTGCCACCGAGGAAGCCGCTCGGGGCTTCCTCGGTGCCGATCTTCCTAAGACATCCGCACGGAGCCCTCACTCCGCCGCCACAAAGTCCCCGTCCTTGGGCGTCACCTCATCATGGCGGCGGCGCAGCATCGTCTCGCGCTCCAGCACCCGGCAATCAATCGCATTCAGGCTCCCCATCCCCGTACGCGTGATCTTCGCGAGCACCTCATCCAACGTCGGCTCTTCTACATCCGCCTCCAGGTCCTCCACCGCGTCCATCTCGCTCTCTTCGCCAAACTCCCCAAGCCCATCAACATCATCCAGCGACACCTCGAAAGGTGCCGCCATCCCCGGCGTGGGCACTACGTCGTCCACCATCGCAAGCGCGTCCTCGCTCACGCTCGCTTCCAGCGGCAACACCCGCCCCACATTCGCCCCCCGCTGCAACTCCACCCACGATGCCACCAGCCCGATCATCGCCCCCGCCACCACGCGCGAAAGCCCCAAGCTCGCCGCCGCCACAAACGCCGCAAACCCCACCAGCAAGCCGATCTGGGCCGCCCGCTCGCGCCCAATCTTCACCCCCAGCACACGGCCACAGTCAAAGCTCGCCATCGGCACCAGCGCATTGGCCAGCAGCACCGTCGCATTCGCGTAGTACAGCCACCACACCACCACCTGGGGCACCGTGCGCAGGCCCCCCGCCGTCACGCCCGGCAGCAGCGGGTGAAACACCAACGCATCCCCCCCAGCCCCGCTCAAAATCACCCCCGCCGCCAGCAGTGGAAGCGCCACCGCCCCCGCCATCACCCCGCCAAGCTCGCTCAGCACACCAGGACGCACCCCGCCCCCCGTGCTCAGCGACAATCCACCAAGCGGCCAAAGCTCCACTTCATCAAGGTTCGCCCCCAGCGCCCGCGACGCCGCCGCCCGGCCAAGCTCGCGATACACCACCACCAGCAAAAACGCCGCGGTCATCGATACCGCGTGCACCAGCCCGATGTTCTTGACGCTCACCCAGCCCACAAGCTCCGCGATCGCCCACATCGGCAGGATCACGTGCACCCGCATCGCGACACCCCACCAGCGACCCAGAGACATGCTCCACGGCACCCGGCCGGGCACCCGCAGCAGCCCCCGCCGCCCGGCATATCGCTCAAAGTTGAATCGCTCCTGTTGCACCTGCGAAACCTCTCAAGGAGCCAAAGCCTCAGCCCGGCGAATGCCACAACCCTCCCGTCACGCGGCCTACGAAGGCCGCCCCGGAAGAAGCGTTCTCTGACCCCTTTTCACACCCACTCAAACTCGCGGCTAGACCAGTCGCCGCGCCCTACGAGAAACTCGCCTACGAAATCAATCCTCGCCGGGCCGCCAGCAGAAGCACGAGCATGCTCTTGGCGTCCGTCATTTCCGCTTGCTCCGCACGCCGCACACACTCGTACGCCGGAAGCCGATGAACCGTGACATGCTCATCCACTTCCAGGCGCTGCGGCCCTTCCGTCAGTCCCCGCGCCACAAACGCCCACATCAGTTCATCAGAGAGCCCGGGTGAAGTATGAAACCGGCAAAGGGGTTCGATGGTTGCAGCCCGATACCCAGTTTCTTCCTCAAGTTCGCGGTGCGCGCACAGCAGCGGATCTTCGCCCTTTTCCAGGGTTCCCGCCGGGAGTTCCCACATCCAGTCCTCCACGCTCAGCCGCCAGTTCCGGATCATCACGACCTCCGCCCCCGCGTCCGACATCGTCAGCGGCAGGACAATCACCGCCCCCGGATGCCGAACCACCTCCCGTTCCAGCGGCTTTTTCCCCGCCTCCGAAACCGTCAGCATCTCGAAGTTAAACTTGCGCCCGGTGTGCAGAAGCCGCCGGCTGACGCTTGGGACAGAGTTGGTATCGCCTAACATCAATCGCTCCTTGTTTTCTCGCTGCCACGCCCGCCCCGGTGACCCACGTCGATGACCGCCATCCCGTACACCTCGCAAACAGCCGCCCCGCGGGAAAGCAAACTCCCCGCGCCCATCATTCGCCTGGTTGACCTCCACAAAGGCTTCGGCGGGCCCCCCGTCCTGGACGGGGTGTCGATTGATTTTGCGCCCGCCAAAACCACGGTCATCATGGGCCCCTCCGGCTGCGGCAAGTCCGTCACACTCAAGCACATCGTCGGCCTCCTAAGACCAGACTCCGGCCAGGTCTTCTTCGACGGCCAACGGGTGGACAACCTCTCCGAGCGCGCCTGGGCCCCCATCCGCCTCCAGATCGGCCTCCTCTTCCAGATGGGCGCGCTCTTCGACTCCATGACCGTCGGCGACAACATCGAGTTCCCCCTCATCGAGCACACCAAAATCTCCCGCGAGGAACGCCGGCATCGCGTGGCGGAGGCGCTCGCCGTCGTCGACATGGCTGGCACCGAGTCGCGCCAGCCCAGCCAACTCTCCGGGGGCCAGCGAAAGCGCGTCGCCCTCGCCCGCGCCATCGTGGTCCGCCCCCGCGTCGTGCTCTACGACGAACCCACCACCGGGCTCGACCCCATCCGCTCCGACGGCATCAACGAGCTCATCATCAAGCTCCGCCACACCATGGGCGTGACCAACATCGTCGTGACCCATGACCTCGCCTCCGCCCGCAAAGTGGGCGACCGCGTGGTCATGCTCCTGGGGGGCAAGGTGGCCGCCGACGGCACATTCGCCGAACTGGAACGCTCGCCCGACCCCCGCATCCAGCATTTCCTCACCGGCACCTACTCTGCCGACGAAGACGACACGGTGTCCGGAAGCCAGTCCAGCCGCGGGGAGAAGACCTGATGTTCCGCAGCCCATTGTTTCGAGATTTTCTGACCGGGCTCTTCGGCATCGGCACGCTCGCCGGGCTGTCGATCACCCTGATTCTCTTCGGCGCCAGGCTGGGCCTCGGGGGCCAGGTCTACCGCTTCAAAGTCCACCTTGAAAACGGCTCCGGCCTGGCCGACACCTCGCCGGTGACCCTCAACGGCATCAAGGTCGGAAAGGTCGTCGCCACCCGCGTCGCCAAGCCCCCGGAGGTCGGGGCCGAGGTCGAGGTGCAGGTCAAGTCCGACGTCAAGGTTCCCAAGATCGCCGTCGTCTCGGTCGACAAAGGGCTCATCGGCGACTCCTTCATCGAGTTCACCGTCGCCCCCGGCCTGACCAAAGAGCAATGGGCCGACGTCATCAAGCCCGACGAAGTCTTCGAAGGCGGCAACCCCCAGACCATGTTCGCCCGCATCAGCACGATGCTCGAAAAACCCCTCGCCAAGCTCGACGAGACCGCCGGCAGCATCAACCGCCTCGCCAAGACCTACGCCGACCTGGGCGACAAGCTCACCGACATGATGGAGATGCGCTCCGCCGCCGATGTCGACGGCGGCCAAGCCCCCAATATCCGAAGCACCGTCGCCCGCCTCGATGCCGCCCTCGCCAGCGCCAACAAATGGCTGGGCGACGACGCCCTTCGCGGCCAGGCCAAAGACGCCGTGGCCCGCGCCAACGAATCCCTCGACGCCCTCGCCGGCCTCATCAAAGGCTGGAAGGAGACCGGCGCCAAGGTCGATGCCTCTCTGGGCAAAGTCACCGAAGTCGCCGACGACGCCAAGGTCGCCTTCCACAAGGCGGCCGACCAGGCGATCGAAACCCTGCGCAATGCCGACGACGCCGCCGGCAAGCTCGCCCAGGCCATCGAGAACATCAACAAGGGCCAAGGCACCCTGGGTCAGCTCAGCCAGAACCCCGACCTCTACAACTCCCTGCGCAGTGCCGCCGACCGCCTCGACAAAGTGCTCGTCGAGGTCCAGCTGATGGTGGAGAAGTACAAGGCGGAAGGAATCCCGATCAAGTTCTGACCGAGCTTCTGACCGAGCTTGTCACCGGCCGTGGTTCGCGTCCCACTCCGCCTCCAGGTCGCGCACCGCCGAGCGATTCTTCATGCGATAAATCTGCGTCATCCGGTCCAAAATCAGCACCCCGTCCAGATGATCAAACTCATGCTGCCAGCACCGGGCGAGCAGCCCCTTGCCCCGGCGTTCGATCTTCTCGCCCTTCTCATTCAGCGCCCGAATCGTGATCTCATCCGGCCGGTTCACCACCCCGGTAATCTCCGGCAGGCTCAGGCACCCCTCTTCAAACGGCACCAAATCCCCCGCCGGGTCGCTCAGCACCGGGTTGATGTACACCATCGGCACCTCGTCCGCCTGCAACGGGCTCGCCCCCAGGGGCCGCTTCTCGGACGGCGGCACGCGCGTCACGAATATCCGCCACTGCAAGCCCACCTGCGGGCCCGCCAGGCCGATCCCCTCCTCCTCGTTCATCAGTTCGATCATCCGCTGCGCCACCGCGCGGACCTCGTCCGTCACCACAATGTCCGCGGCTTTTCGGCGCAACACCGGATCCGGATAGTGCACCACGCGAAGCTTGGAAGGGTCGACTGGCACAGGGGCGGATAATAGGAACACCGCGCGGTTGGCGCGGGCCGGGCAGATCTCTACTACAATCGGCCCACTTCCGCAGCGGCACGTGCCGCCGCACGCACCTGGCCCTCTGGCGACGGGGATTTACCTTGGGATTGTTTGGCAGCAAGAAATCCGGCGAGAACAGCGGCACCGACAAGCCCGGGGTCGGCCCCGGCGAGATCAGCCCCGACAAGGCCAAGGTCTTCTTCGACCGCGCCGACACCGTCGACCAGACCGGCAACTTCGAGTACGCCGTCACCCTCTGGCTGCAAGGCCTCCTCTGGGATCCTTCCAGCATGACCGGCACCGAAGGCTTCTTCGGCAGCATCGCCAAGTTCCTCGGCGAAACCAACGGCAAGAAGTCCATCGGCAAAGACGTCTACAAAAGCCTCGACGGCAAGGGCGATGTGAGCAAGTACGTCCACTCGATCCTCGACTGGGGTCAGAAGCCCACCGACGCCGCCTACGCCGTGCGGGCCTTCGAGGCCGCCGCCAAGATTCGGGCCATAGAACCCGCCCACTTCATCGGCATCCGCGCCTTCGGTGCCGCCATGCGCGAGAAGAAGGTCCGCAAGGACCTCCTCGTCAAGTGCACCGACGCCTTCGACAACATCGGCGCCTACGAGCAGGCCATCGCCGCCGCCGAGCAGGCTTACAAGGTCGACCCTTCCGACGGCGAACTCGCCGCCCGGATTCGCGCCCTCGCCGCCAAGGCCACCATGAACCGGGGCGGCTACGAGCAGTCGGGCCAGGAAGGCGGCTTCCGCGCCAACATCCGCGATGCCGACAAGCAGCGCCAGCTCGACGAGCAGGAACGCATCGTCAAGACCGACGAGACCATCGACCGCCTCATCGCCGACGCCGAAGCCGAACTCGTCAAGCGCCCGGGCGACCTCCCCACCATCGACAGGTACGCCAAAAACCTGCTGGAACGCGGCCGCCCCCAGGACGAAGAAAAAGCCTTCCGCGTCTACATGAAGACGCACGACGCGTCCAAGCAGTTCCGCTATCGCGAAATGGCCGGGCAGATCCGCGTCCGGCAGAGCCGCCGCAAGGTCGCCGAGCTTCGCAAGATGCTCGAGGGCGCCCCCGGCAACGAAATGCTGGAGCGCATGCTCGCCCAGGCCAACGAGGATCACCTCAAGCTGGAAGTTCAGGAACTCAAGCAACAGGTCGAGGCCTACCCCACCGACCTCACCCGCAAGTTCGAGCTCGGCCGCCGCTATTTCGAGCTCGACCAATCCCAGGAAGCCATCGAGCTCTTTCAGGAGTCGCAGAACGACCCGAAAAACCGCGCCGCCTCGCTGCACATGCTCGGCCAGGCCTTCCTCAAGATCGGCTGGAACGACGAAGGCATCGGCGCTCTCCGGGCCGCCCTCGACATCCGCGATGTGATGCCCGACCTGCAACTGGAAATGCGCTACTGGCTCATGGCCGCCCTCCAGGCCAAGGCCGAGACCGACCGCGACCTTGAGTCCGCCGTCGAGGCCGACAAGCTCGCCTCCAGCATCGCCATGCAGCAGATCGGCTATCGCGACATCCGCGCTCGCCGGGACTCCATCAAGAAGATCCTCGGCGAGCTCCGCGGCAATAAGCCCGCAGGGTCGTAATCGTGGTCCGGGGCTGCGATCGGCGGAACTGAGCCGTGACAACATCCACCACCGCCATCATCCCCGCCCGCCTCGCCTCCACCCGCTTCCCGCGCAAAGTCCTCGCCGCGGCTACCGGCAAGCCCCTCATTCAGCACGTCTGCGAACGCGTCGGCCTCTGCCGCGACCTCTCGCGCATCGTCGTGGCGACCGACTCGACCGAAGTCCGCGACGTCGTCCGCGCCTTCGGGGGCGAGTGCGTGATGACCCGCGAAGACCACCCCAACGGCACCAGCCGCTTGGCCGAAGCCGCCGCCGCCCTCGGGCTCCACGGCGACGCCCTGGTCGTCAACGTGCAGGGCGACGAGCCGGAGATAGAACCGGACGCGATCTCCGCCGCGATCCGCGCCAGCCGCGTCACCAACGCCGAAGTCGCCACCATCGCCTCACCCTTCGCCCCGGGCGAAGACCCCTCCAACCCCAACATCGTCAAGGTCGTCGCCGGTGTCACCGGCCTGGCCCTGTACTTCTCGCGCAGCCTCATCCCCCACCGGCGAGACGCCGCCGGCTTCGCCGCCCCGCCGCTCAAGCACATCGGGCTCTACGTCTACCGCGCCGCGTTTCTGCAGACGTATGTCACGCTCGCCCCCACGCCCCTCGAACGCACCGAAATGCTGGAGCAGCTCCGCGTGCTGGAGCACGGCCATCGCATCGCAGTCGCCACGCACGCCTGCACCACCCAGGGCATCGACACCCCCGAGCAGTACGCCGCCTTCGTGGCCCGACTGAGCGGGTAAGGCGCGAAGCCCGGTTGCCTGGCACGCCGGGTGGCATGCCGGGTGGCACGGCGGTCCCCGCCGTGTCCCCCCAAACTCCCCACCCTCCGCACCGCCTACTTCACCTCATCCATCTGCCGAATCCAATCATTCAGAATCGCCGTCCACTCCGCGGCGCGGCTGCCTTTAAGCTCCGCCTCAAAAAGCCCTTTGGCCCTCGCATCGCCCAAGTCCACCAGCGCGTTGCCCGCCGCACGCCGCGTGCGGAACTCCCGATCCTTCAGAAGCTCCGACAGCCGCGCGAACGTCTTCGCGGCATCGTGCTTCCCAAGTTCGCCCAGTGCCCCGGTCGCCCTCTCTCGCAGGCGAGCGTCGTACTCCGGGCCGGTCAGCACGAGCACTTTGTTCAGCGCCCACGAGTTGTCCAGCGACTTGGCCGCCTCGATCGCCGCCCCGCGCAGGTCTTCACTCTGTGACGCCGTCGCAAACGCTTCCGCCACCGCCTCCGGCCGGCCCGAGGGCTTCAACTTGCCGATCAGCGCCACCGCCGCACACTTGACCTTCAGCGACGCATCGCGGCTCGCGGCGTACGCCGCCTGATCAGCCACGCTCGCGGCCAGCTCCGTCTCCGGCTTCAGTTGATCGCTGCCCACCATATCCCCCATCGCGCCCAGCGCCGCCTCACGCACCTCCCAGCTATCCGGGCAGGTGGTGATGAGCGAGCGAAGGTCGCTCAGATTCCCTCTCGCCCCCAGCGCGTGAGCCGCTTCGATCCGCAGCTGCACCGGCTCGCTCGGAGTCTGCGCCAGCGTGCGCAGCGCCTCGGTGGCCCCGATCCCGCCCGGCTTCTTCAGCCCCCGCGCCGCATCAATGCGCGACTGCACGGTCGGCCCGCTCGAAAGCTGCGAGCGCCACGCGTCTTCCGACTGCTCAATCTCGATCGCCGCCAGCACGCTCAGGTCCGGGTTGACCGCCACAAACTGCGCAGAGTCATTCGCCGTCAGCACCGTCGCCGCGGCCTTCCCCCGGAAGCTCAGCATCCCGCGCTGCATCGAGTTCCCCACCGTCTGCACCACAAAGGGCAGATCAAACTCGAACGCCGGGTTGTCCCCATCGATCTGCTGGGTCTGCTGCCCGCTGATGGTGAGCACGCCGTCCTTCCACGCCTGCGTCACCCTCACGTGCGGCACCCCCGGCCGGAAGCACCACTGGCTGAAAAACTGCTCCAGGCTCTGCCCCGACACATCCTCCAGCGCCTGCCGCAGGTCGCTCGTCTCCGCCGTCTGCAGCTTGCGGCGCTCGATGTACTCGTGCACGCCCTTGAAAAACAGCTCATCCCCCAGCCGCAACCGCAGCATGTGCAAAATCGACGATCCCTTGCCGTACGGGTTCGCGGGTCGCCGGAACGGCTCCCACGTGTTCGCGTACACCTTGCTGCACATCCCAACCGTAGCGGGCGCGTTCGCCTGGTCGTTGGCGATGAGCCCGTCAAAGTTCCCCCGGATGTTGCGGAGGTACGCCTCGCGCCCGTCGCGATGCTCCATCCACAACGCGGTGAGATACGTCGCAAACCCCTCGTTCAGCCAGATGTGCTCCCACGAGTTGCACGTGACGTAATCCCCAAACCACTGGTGCCCCAGCTCGTGCGAGATCAGCCCGTCAAGGTCATGGTCCTTGAGCGCCGCCGGCTCCAGAATCGCCGTGTCATACAGCGTCGTGCAGCTCGTGTTCTCCATGCCTCCCGACGTAAAGTTCCACACGATCGCCTGCGAATACTTGTCCCACGGATACTTCGCGCCAAACAGCTGCTCGTTGAGCGCGATCATCTGGGGCGTGCGCCCGAAGGTCGCCAGCACATCCTTCCCCCGCCCCAGCGGCGCGTACACCGGCATGGGCAACTCCTTCGTGCCCACATCCACGATGTCAAACTTCCCCACGATGAGCGACACCAGGTAGCTCACGTGGGGCTTGTCCTGCAGCCAGTGAAAGCGCTCCACCGGGGTCATGCCCCGCGTGTCGTCCCCGGGCAGAATCGTGTTGGTGTGATCCACCAGGTGCCCGTTGGAGAGCACCGTAAACCCTGCGGGCACGGTCACCGCGAGCTCAGTTGTCAGCCGCTCATTGGGGAAGTCATGGCACGGGAACCAGTAGCTGTTGGTTTCGGGCTGCCCCTGGCTGTGCAGCTGTGCGGGGCGCCCCTTCCACGCCGCGGACTCCGGCGTCCACACCAGCCCGAACGGCGGGTCCTCCACGCTGTACTCGATTCTCACCACCGCGTCCTTCCCCACCGGCAGCGCAGGCTCAAACGCGATCTCCAGCTTCGAGTTCTCCATGTATTTAAACGTCGCCTGGCTCCCCTCGCACGACACGCTCTTGATCGTCATCGCCCGCGCATTCAGCGGCAACACAAACAACTCCGTGCCCATGGGCGACAACGTCAGCGTCTCCACCGCGCTGAACTTCGGCGTGTTCATGTCGGGGATGGTGATCTCCAGCAGCATGTGCTTGAAGTCGGCCAGCACATGAGGCGGATAGTGCCGCGTATCGCGACCCGTCGCCTCGTCAAAACCCATCGACTTCTCCGCCGCAGCCGCCGGCCAGGCCATGTGAAACGACTGGCAGTCATCGTCCCCACCGGGATACGCCACGACAGGGGCCGCGGCCATCCCCGCAACCAAGGCAAGCCAAAGACTACGAAAATGTGCCTGTTTCATGTGCTTCAAGAGTTCCCCGTCTAGCAGTCCAACGAACCCCACGCGCAAGCGTGGGGCCGCCCTGATTTCGAAAGTCCGCACCAGCCCGCGCCACACCGCACCTGCCCCCCCCCCCCCCCTCATCACTTCGCCGCATACTGCGTCGCCTGTTCCACCATCGCCAGCACCCGCTGCGCCGTGTGCTTCACACTGGCAATCACCCCGTTCACCCGCCGCGCGTCCCGCGCCGCCTCGCGAAGCGTGCTCAGTTCTCCGCTATCACGCTCCACCTTCGCCAGCACCTCGCCCGCGCCCTCTTCGCCCGCCCAAGCCAGATGCTCCACCGCATCGAGCCGCGCGGCATACGTCACGCCATCCGCCGCCTCGTTCATCCACATCGCCAGAGGCTTGCGCGTGTCATACGCCGCGAAGACCTCGATATTCGGGTCCACGCTCGCCTGCGAAGGCTTGGCCGCGAGTTTGAACGACCCCGACACGCTCTTCGTCTCCATCGCCACCTCCACCCAGCGGCTCGTGCCGTCCTCAAACTTCAGATAAATCGGCAGCACAAACGCGTACGCAGGATTGAGATAGTCAATCGTCTGTGTCTGCTCCGCCTCCACCTTCAGCGTGCTCGTCGCGTCGTCCCACGTGTACTCCACCGCCACCCGGGGAATGCCCGCCCGGTACAGCCACTGCCAGAAAAACCGCTCCAGGCTCTGCCCGGAGGCCGCCTCCAAACTGCGGCGAAAATCATCCGTCTGCACCGTCTTCAGCTTGTACTTCTCCAGATACGCCGCAACGCCCGCAAAGAACGCCTCGTCACCCAGCCGCTCGCGCAGCATGTGCAGCACCACCGCGCCCTTCGCATACGGGTCGTCGGTCTTGGTAAACGTCGCGTCCGGGTTCGGGTAGCGATTGCTCACCACCGCCGCCTGCCCCGGCTCGCTCCCCCGGTTCCGCGCCCGCTGCTGACGCAGAAAGCCCAGCACCGTGCGCGAATACAAGTCCCGCGCCCGCTTCTCCGAAGCCCGCTCGCCCAGGTGACCGCCCTTGTACTCGTTCCACAGCGCCTCGCAATAGCTGGCCCACCCCTCATTCAGCCAGATGTGTTCCCACGAGTTGCACGTCACCAGATCGCCAAACCACTGATGCGCCAGCTCATGCGAAATGAGATCATCCCGGTCACCCTTGGCGCCCTCATTCGCCGAGCCCGCCGTCAGCAGCGTGCAACTCGTGTTTTCCATTCCCCCCGCCGAGAAATCCCGCACCATAACCTGCGCGTACTTGTCCCATGCATACGGCTGCTTGAACGTCCGCTCGTAAAACGCCACCATGTCCGGGGTGTACCCAAACAACTCCGAGATGTTCTTTTCAGTCCCCCAAGGCGTGTACACCGGCATCGGCAACCCCGGCCGTGCCGTCTCCGGCCCGCCCACTTCCACAATTGCAAACTTCGCGATCGCCAGCGTCACCAGGTAGTACGCGTGGGGCTTGTCCTGCACCCAGTGCCACTTCACCCGCCCATCGGGTTGGGCCACCTTGCTCTCCAAGTGCCCGTTGGAAACCACCTCATACCCGTCCTCCACGGTCGTGTAGATCTCCGTCGTCAGTCGCTCATTAGGAAAGTCGTGGCACACAAACCACTTGCTATTGAGCTCGGCTTCCCCCTGCGCGTGAATCTGCACATTCGCGCGGGTCTCACTCTTCGCCCCCTCGATCGGCTTCGACCACGTCAGCCCCTCGCCCTGGTTCTTCGAAAAATCCAGGTCGTACCCGATCACCACCTCCACCGCCTGCCCGGGCATCACCCGCGTCGGCAAGTCAATCACCAGTTTCCCGTCCGCCGCCTGAAACCCCGCCGGCGAACCCCCCACCGTCACCGTCTTCACCTCCGGACCATGACTGTCCAGCGAAAACACCGACCGCGCCTCCCCGATCGGCGCCACCGTCAGCGTCTCGACCGCCGACAGCCGCGGCTTCGCAATATCCGGGATATCCAGGTCCAGCCGCATGTGCAGGTGATCAAACAGCCGGTCCTGCGGCCACACCACGTTCTGTCGCCCCGTCGCCGGGTCGATTCGTGGATCGCTCGGGGACGTAGCGTCCTCCTGAGCTCCCACCGAAACAGACAGCACACACAAAGCCGTAAGCATCACGCTCAGGCGATACCAGGAGGCGGGGCCAAGCTTCATACAGGTGATTCCTTAGGTCGGGCCAGCGGAGGGGGCCCCGACTTGTGCGACATCGTCAGAGACCCTAGAATAACGACCCCACTTCGCCCGTGAGGGTCGCAGTGGCCAAAATACTGTCGGCTGCCGACGCCGCGCTCGGGCGTTCTGGGTACGATGCGCCATGCGCACCGCGCCGAACCAGGATGGACCCGGCCCCACGTTTCACCCCCAGGCCCGAAACACCAGCAACCCCGCCCCCGCGAGCGGCTTGAACTCCGCTGCACCAAGCCCCGGTGGCCGCGCCGAGGTGCCCCCCGAGTTCACGCGCGGGCATCGCCCCAGCTCCCTCGCCGAACAAGTCGAAGGTTCCACCGACTCGGAGTTCTACAGCCCCATCCCCGACGGCTACCAGCGCGGCCATCACAAGTACGTCGTCGTGCTCGGCACCGTCATGTCCGGCCTGGGCAAAGGCATCTTCGCCAGCAGCGTCGCCAAGATGCTCAAGGAAAAAGGCCTCACCGTCGCCCCCATCAAAATGGAGGGCTACCTCAACATCGACTCGGGCACCCTCAACCCCTATCGCCACGGCGAAGTCTTCGTCCTCGACGACGGCACCGAGTGCGACATGGACCTGGGCACCTACGAACGCCTCCTCGACCAGAACCTCAACCGCTGGAACTTCACCACCTCCGGCCGCCTCTTCGGCGAGATCCTCGAGCGCGAACGCCGCGGCGCCTACCTCGGGCGCGATGTCCAGATGATCCCCCATGTCACAGGCGAAGTGAAACGCAAGCTGCGCGAACTCGCCGTGCGAGGCGACGGAACCCGCCCCGCCGATGTCGTCTTCGTCGAAGTCGGCGGCACCGTCGGCGACTACGAAAACGGCTTCTACATCGAAGCCATGCGCGAGCTCGCCTTCGAAGAAGGCCCCGGCTCAGTCTGCTTCGTCGCCCTCACCTACATCATCGAGCCCCCCGCCCTGGGCGAACAGAAATCCAAGGCCGCCCAGCTCGGGATCAACCTCGTGATGGAAGCGGGCATCCAGCCCCACATCATCGCCTGCCGCGCCAGCCGCCAGGTGAGCCAGAAGGTCATGCAGAAGATCGCCATGTTCAGCAACGTGCCCATGAAGCGCGTGTTCTCGCTCCACGACCGCGAGAGCATCTACACCATCCCCGAAGAGATGCGCCACGAAGGGCTCGACCGCGAAATTCTCTCCATCCTCTCCCTCCACGACCGCGTCGACAACTCGCAGGAAGACCGCCACCGCGAAAAATGGATGGGCTTCGTCCGCCGCCTCACCGCCCCCAAGAAACGCGACGTGCGCGTCGGCGTCCTCGGCAAATACGCCAACCTCCGCGACGCCTACGCCAGCATCGATAAAGCCGTCGAACACTGCGAGGCCCACCTGGGCGTGCGCGTCGAGATCGACTGGAGCGACACCACCGACGTGACCGACGCCAACGTCGAAGCCTCACTCTCCGACCACGACGCCGTCATCGTCCCCGGCGGCTTCGGCAACCGCGGCGTCGAAGGCAAAATCTCCTGCGTCAAATACTGCCGCGAGCACGGCGTCCCCTACCTCGGCATCTGCCTCGGCTTCCAGGTCGCCGTCATCGAGTTCTGCCGCAACGTCCTCGGCCTCACCGACGCTCACTCCACCGAGTTCATGCCCAACACCGGCTCGCCCGTCATCAGCGAGCTCCCCGAGCAAAAGCGCATCGAAGGCCTCGGGGGCACCATGCGCCTGGGCGCTCAAGACGTTCAGATTCTCCCCGGCACCCTCGCCAGCGACCTCTTCGGCAACCGCGGCACCATTCACGAGCGCTTCCGCCATCGCTACGAGGTCGAGCCCGCCTTCATCGACCGCATCGAAGCCGCCGGCATGATCTTCAGCGGCCGCCACCCCACCCGCCCCATCATGCAGTTCTTGGAACTCCGCCGCGACGGTGGCCCCAACTCCCACCCCTTCTTCATCGGCGCCCAGTTCCACCCAGAGCTCACCAGCCGCCCCCTGCGCCCCCAGCCCATGTTCATGGGCCTCATCGCCGCCGCCATCCAACGCAAATACGGCCCCAAAGTCGACCTCAACGACCCCTGGGCCCCAGAGCTCAAGCGCTGGATGCTGAGCAACCACGAACGCCCCCAGCCGGTGTGATTGAGGTACGTCGGCTCTCCGAGCCGACACTCATCCACTCTGATCGGGTACGTCGGCTCTCCGAGCCGACACTTCGGCCAACCACCCACCTCTCACCCAGTGGCGTGTGCCGCCATCCCCTCCAGCCAATCCGCCGCATCCCAAAGAATCACCGCGCTCAACACATCCGGCTCACTCCGCCCCGCCATCGAGTTGTGCAGCAGCGTCTGGGCGTACATGTCCGCCTCCACGTCCTCCTTCCCCATCCACGCAAACACATGCACCCCCCACGGGTGTGCCGTCGCGTTGTCCGGCTGAATGTTCTCAATCAGCCACCGCGCCGCCTCCTTCAGCCTCGCCTCCTCTCGCGTCCCCCTCGCAAGCCACGCCAGCGCGTGCACGCCGCACAACTCCCCCTCCGTCCACACCTCAATCGCCTGTTCGTGCAACCCCGGAAAAAGCGCCCCGGTGTCGCGATCAAAACTCAACTCAATCAACGCCCCCTCCGCCACCCCACGCCACAGCGCCAGCCACGGCTGCTGCGCTTCATCAGAACTTTCCGGCACCGTCACGCGAAGCTTGAGCGCGTGCGAAAGCAGAAACGGATCCACCGCCCGCCGATTCCCCGCATCATCGCGAAACCCGCGCAGCCACGCCGCCGCATCGCCCCCGGGCCACTCATCCAGCAGCGGCGTACCCCGCAGCCCCGGCCGAGCCGCCCCCCGAAGTAACTTGATCCAATCAGTGATTTTCATTCCTGCCTTCCGGGTACCCCCTCTCTCCGAGAGGGGCGGGCTCAGGGACCCCCTCTCTCCGGGAGGGGCGGGCTCAAGTACCCCTTCTCTCAGAGAGGGGCGCACCTGCGATCACACAAAGCCACTCTCACCATCATTCACAACCACGATGACACGCACAGCCACATATAGTCCCCCGTGAACTTGGTACATTCTCTGGCGGAATACCACAGCTTTCGTGCCTCCCTCCCCGCAGGATGCGTCCTCGTTCCCACCATGGGCGCCCTGCACGGAGGCCACGCCAGCCTCGTCCGCCAAGCCGCCGCCCACTCCCTCGCCCACCACCTCGGCGGCTGCGTCGTCACCATCTTCGTCAACCCCACCCAGTTCGGCGATCCCGCCGACTTCACCCGCTACCCCAAAACCCTCGACGCCGACTGCCGCCTCTGCGAAGCCGCCGGGGCGGCCTGCGTCTTCGCCCCCGCCGTAGAAGCCATCTATCCGCCCGACCAACCCGTCCCAGTCCCCCCACTCCCCTCCGTCGCCACCGAGCCCAACCTCGAAGACGCCCTCCGCCCCGGCCACTTCGCCGGCGTCTGTCAGGTCGTCAGCCGCCTCTTCGACATCACCCACCCCGCCGCGGCCATCTTCGGCGAAAAAGACTGGCAACAACTCGCCGTCATTCGCGCCATGACCCACGCCCAGCACCGCCCCATCGACATCATTCCCGGCCCCACCATCCGCGACCCCGACGGCCTCGCGATGAGCAGCCGCAACCGGTTTCTCTCCCCCCAAGACCGCGCACGGGGCCTCTCCCTCTCGCGGGCTCTCCGCCTGGCCAACCAGGCCCCCACGCCGCTTGCCGCCGAAGCCGCGATGCACGACGAACTCGCCAAGGTCGGCCTCACCCCCGACTACGCCGTGGTCCGTAACGCCGCCACACTCTCCCCCACGCGCCCCGCGGCCGACCCCGGCCCCTTCCGCGCCGTCATCGCGGCCAAAGTCGGCACCGTGCGCCTCCTAGACAACGCGCCCTGGCACTAACGAACCCCACGCGCAAGCGTGGGGCCGCGTTTGCTCCCGAACCACTCATCCTTCCCGCTCGCAATTCTGCCGCAGTGCCGCCCGAACTACCGTGCATTCCGGTACCCCTCTTGGCCTCGCACCACCACGCCCCCACGCGCAAGCGCGGGGCCGCGTTTGCTCCCGAACCACTCATCCTTCCCGCTCGCAATTCTGCCGCAGTGCCGCCCGAACTACCGTGCATTCCGGTACCCCTCTTGGCCTCGCACCACCACGCCCCCACGCGCAAGCGTGGGGGCGCGTTTGCCCCCGAACCACGCATCCTTCCCGCTCGCAATTCTGCCGCATTGCCGCCCGAACTACCGTGCATTCCGGTTCCCCTCTTGGCCTCGCACCACCACGCCCCCGCGCTCGCGCGTGGGGTTCGTACGGCGTAACCCCCACACCGCCCCGGCTACCATTGCCCCCATGAACCGCACGCCCCTCCATCAGTTCCACCTCGACCACGGCGCCAAAATGGTCGATTTCGCCGGCTGGGAAATGCCCCTCACCTACGCCGGTCTCACCGAAGAGCACAAGCAGGTGCGGGCCGCGGGCGGCTTCTTCGACGTCTCCCACATGGGCCGCGTCAAGTTTACCGGCGTCGGCGCCCGCCGCTTCCTCGAGCGCGTCTGCACCCGCCGCATCAGCGACATGACCACCGGCCAGTGCCGCTACAGCCTCGTCTGCAACGACCAGGGCGGCGTCAAAGACGACGTCATCGTCTACCGCCTCGACGACGACGAGTTCATGATGGTCGTCAACGCCTCCAACCGCGAAAAGATCCTCCAGCACTTCGAGGCCGTCCGCACCACTGGCGACTTCAAAGTCAAAATCGACGACCAGACCAAGTCCACCGCCATGGTCGCCCTGCAGGGGCCGAAGGTCTTCCCGATGGTCGGCAAGTTCAGTGGCGAAGTCGCCGCCCTCAAAAAATACCGCTTCGCCGTCAAGAGCCTGCTCATCATCAAGCTCATTGTCAGTCGCACCGGCTACACCGGCGAAGACGGCGTCGAGATCATCCTGCCCGCCGGCTCCGTCGGCCTCGCCATGAAGTTCCTGCTCCAAGACGTGGACATGAAGAAGCCCGACGCGATTCTCAAGCCCGCCGGCCTGGGCGCCCGCGACACCCTCCGCACCGAAGCTGGCATGCCCCTCTACGGCCACGAACTCGGCGAAGAGATCAACGCCCTCTGCTGCGGCGTCGACTTCGCCATCGCCATGGACAAAGACACCGGCTTGAAGCCCGACACCTTCATCGGCATGGATGCCCTCAAGCGCGTCCAAGCCTCCGGAGGCCCCGCCCGCAAGCTCGCCGGCTTTATCATCGACGGCAAACGCTCCGCCCGACAGGGCATGAAAATCATGCAGGCGGGCAAAGAAGTCGGCGTCGTCACCAGCGGCTGCCCCAGCCCCACCCTGGGCGTCTGCATCGCGATGGGCTTCCTCGATGTCGCCCTGCACACCCCCGGCACCGCAGTCGACATCGATACCGGCAAGGGCACCCTGCAGGCCAAGACCACGCCATTGCCCTTCTACAAAGCCGCCAAGCCCGCGTAGAAAGAGGTCGGCTTAAGTCTCGCGCGTTCACCGCCCGCAGCTCACCGGCGGCACACAAAAACGCCTCACGCAATCGATCGGCGCGAATCTCAGCCCGCACTCGTAAGAACTCTTCGCCCGCAAGGGCGAACGCCCGTTACCGGTGGCGCGGCGAGGCTCTGCGAGCAAGCCACCGAAAACCGCCCCTCAACCCCGCATCCAATCTGCGCTTCCCGCCCGCCTGAGGGCGGACCCCAGCGCCCTCAACACCTCTTACTGATCCGTGCTATTCACCACGATCAGCCCCACCATGTGGGGCTTCTGGTCCGGGTCCACCGTCTCAATCTGCACCAGCACCAGCCGCTGAGGCGGCTCAGACGCAAAGAATCCGCCCGCGCGGAACGTATCGCCAAACTCGTCGTACGTGTCCGTCAACGCCAGAATGCACGTGTTGCCGATGGAGATATCCGGCAATGCCGAGCCCTGCGTCGACCCATCCGGCCTGCCACCCCGGTCATCCGTCGCGCTCTCCATCGCCACCCGCGCCCGCTGCCCCACCCCGATCTCCCCGATCGGTGCCGCAAACCGCTTGTTGAGCCACAGCGTCCCAGGTCCCAGCACATGATCGGTGGTGTTGGTGAACTCGATCTCCGTCGTGCGCCGAAACACCTGCACGTCGATCACCTTCTCCTGGCGCAGCTCATCCGGGTATGCCCGCGACGCGCTGGGCTTCACCCCCGACGCACACCCCCCCAGCGCCACCACACCGCACAGCCCGAAAACCACCAGCCGCCAAAAAGCCCCCCGGCCAAGGCCAAGACCAGAGCAACGCGATGTATCAAACCTAGAGTTCATGCGATTGTCCGTCCAAAGTCACAACGCCACGGCACCGACGCCCGCCATCGCGCCCGGGTGTGAGGATATCGACCTCCGCCGCGCCGCGGCGGCCATCGCCACCGCCGGCATGGATCCGCGGATTACCGCCCTCCTCCCCCAGTTCGACGCCCCCTTCTTCCAGGCCGGCCTCGCCGGATACTCCGACGCCGCCATGCGCATCATCGCCCGCCGCCACGGCTGCCCCTACTGCGTTACCGAGGCCCTCCTCGATCGCACCCTCCTCGCCGGCGGGCGCGGCTTCGACAAAGCCGACTTGGGCGACCTGCACGACAACATCCCCGGCGGGGCCGCCGACCACCCCCTCGCCGGGCAGATCATGGGCAGCGAACCCCGCGAAATGGCCGCCGCCGCCCTCAAAATGGTCGAACAGAAAAAACGCACCGACAAGGAATACCGCTTCCTCGCCTACGGCGACGCCTCCCCCGCCATGATCCCCGTCCCCGCCAAGGCCGCCGCCGCCTTCGACCCCAGCGAAGGCCTCGGTGATGCCGACTCCTCCGAAGACATGATCTGCGAAGACGAGTCCTGCGACCCGCTCGATCACGAGCCCATCGACTCACCCTCACCCGGTGATCTCGACGAACTCGACGGCCCTACCGACCTCGCCACCTCCGCCCGCGGCTTCGAAGTCATCGACATCAACCTCGCTTGCCCGGTCAAGAAAATCGCCAGCAAAGCCCGGGGCGGCCACTGGCTCACCGAGCCCGACGGCGCCATCCGCCTGCTCCAAGCCGTGCGCGACGCCCTCCCCGCCGACGTCCCCTGCACCGTCAAACTCCGCCGCGCCTTCGACGACACGCCCGAAATGGCCGCCAACTTCGACCGCATCATCGCCGCGGCTTTCGACATGGGCTACGCCTGGGCCACCGTCCACGCCCGCACCGTCACCCAGAAATACGTCGGCCCCTCGCGCTGGGACCTCCTCCGCTCCATCGTCCAGCGCCACCCCTCCCGCCCCATCTTCGGCTCCGGCGACGTCTGGGAAGCCTCCGACATCATCCGCATGATCGCCTACACCGGTGTCAGCGGCGTCTCCGTCGCCCGCGGCTGCATCGGCAACCCCTGGATCTTCCGCCAGGCCCGCGACCTCCTCGCCGGACAACCAGCCCGCCTCCCCACCCTCGCAGAACAGCGCGAAGTCCTTGAAGAGCACTTCCGGCTCTCCCTCGCCGTCACCCGCCGCTTCCGCCACAGCGAAGAAACCACCAGCCGCATGATGCGCAAGTTCGCCATCCGCTTCGCGGCCAACCACCCGCAGGCCGACGCCGTCCGCCGCCGCTTCATCGCCGTCAGCACCGCAAAAGACTGGCGCGAAACGCTCGACGCGCATTACCCGCTCTGATTCCGCGCGGCAACGCGCCCCAACCACCCCAAAAAACAAACACGCCCCGGCAACAAACCGGGGCGTGCGAAGTGCTGTGATTGTCTGTCGCTTAGTTCGCGAAGTGGGCGAACGCGCGGTTGGCTTCGGCCATGCGGTGGGTCTGATCGCGGGTGCCCATCGCCTTGCCTTCGCCGCGTGCCGCGTTGTACAGCTCGTCGGCCAGACGCTGCGAGATGGGCCGCCCCTTTTCGCCGCGGGCCGCTTCAAGAATCCAGCGGAACGCCAGGCTCTGCTGACGCTTCTTGTTCACCTGCATAGGCACCTGGTAGTTCGCACCACCGATGCGCTTGCTGCGGACTTCCACGAACGGCTTGACGTTCTCAAGCGCCCGCTGAAAGACCTCCATGGCCTCCTTAGGGGCCTCAGGCGAGGTCTCCTTGGCCAGGCGACCTTGAATCACCTCGAACGCGTCATACACCACGCGCTGCGCCACGGCCTTCTTGCCGTCGTGCATCACGCAGTTGATGAAACGCGACAACGTCCGGTCGCCGTAGCGGGGGTCCGGACGAAGCTGCTTGTCGGCATTGGTAAAACGCTTGCCACCCATGTGAAACTCCTTGTTGGCTGGTGCGGGAAAACCCCGCTCTCCTTCACCTCAACCGGGCGGGCGGCCCGAATCGAGATTACTGCCGTGCCGGATCTGAACTCTTGCGGCTTGGGCTTCCGGCGAAACGCCCACGCCAACGTAAACTTGGAATCGATTTAGGCCTTGCCGCGCTTCGCACCGTACTTCGACCGGCCCTTCTTGCGGCCTTCCACACCCAGGCAGTCCAGCGTGCCACGCACAATGTGGTACCGCACACCGGGAAGGTCACGCACACGCCCGCCACGCACCAGCACGATCGAGTGCTCCTGCAGGTTGTGCCCTTCGCCACCGATGTACCCGGTCACTTCCTTGCCGTTCGACAGGCGAATACGAGCCGTCTTACGCAACGCCGAGTTGGGCTTCTTGGGGGTCATGGTGCGCACAATCGTGCACACGCCGCGCTTCTGCGGAGCCCCGTCCAGGTCCTTCACCTTGTTGTTGCGGGGAAGGGCCTTGCGGGGCTTACGGACAAGCTGATTGATGGTCGGCATAGCGGCGGGATCCCAAAACCAAAGCTCAAAAAACCGGCGAAAAGCCAATGACACAGGAATAACCCGAAACCCCACGCCAATAAAGCCGTGCGGACCCGGGCGGGAAGTGTAGCAGCCAGCCCCGCCGGGACAAGGGCCGCACCCTCCCACTTCTGGCAGCACGGTACCCTGCCCTCATGAACCCCGCCCCCCTCTCGTTCCGTGACTTCCAAACCCTCATCCGCGACCGCTACTACAAAACCGACGCCGCCCGCGGCACCCCCGGCACCTTCCTCTGGTTCATCGAGGAACTCGGCGAGCTCGCCACCGCCCTCCAAAACAACGCCCCAGGCAAAACCCCAACGCCCGCAGAAAAGGCCAACCTCGCCGAAGAGTTCGCCGACGTCATCGCCTGGCTCACCACCCTCGCCAACATCAACAACGTCGACCTCGAAGCCGCCCTCGCCAAATACACCAAGCAAGGCGGCGTCGAAGGCGTCAAAGACTAACCGCATCTCACGCGCGCGCGTGGCCACCCACGTGCCACCGAGGAAGCCGCTCGGGGCTTCCTCGGTGCGCCATGTCGCCAACCA
>JBAZUW010000002.1:50545-64175 GCA_041661205.1 Phycisphaerales bacterium | reverse complement strand
CACACGCGCCGGTGATAGACACGTTGTCGCAGCAGTTGTGCGGGCTCGCGCCGCTCATCGCCAGCCGCCGAGATCGTGCGGCCGTCAAGCTCGACGAGATCTCCAAGCAGACGGAGACGTCTCACAAGCTGGCGGAGCTCACGACGGAGCTTCGCTTTGAGATCGATTCGGCCAACTCCCAGGCGAACAAACTGGTTGTGGGGTGCAACGCGTTGCTCGCGTGGTCGGGTGCCCAGACCACGGCGGAGCTCATTGTGAGGCGGGAGATTTTTCCCGGGGCCAAGGTGGTGATTGGCGCGTGGGCCTTTGAGGTATCGCGGCGGGTGGCGGGCCCGGTGAAGTTCTTCGTGGGCGAAGGGGGCGTGCTCATGGTCACCGACCTGGCCGTCGGGCGGACCTTCCCGGCCTCAGACATCGCCAAAGTGCAAACGGCGGCCAACGTGCCGAACCTGGGGGCGGTGGCGGCCATGCTGAGCGGGGATCGGGCAGCCGCGTAAAAGCCGAACCCGGCTGCCATCTGGCACTGTGCGGGGTCGAAGGCCCCAGAACCCGCCGGAATCGCGGGCAATCCCGCAACATCTCCGGATGCCGGGCTTTACAATCCGTGCTTGCCAAGGCACAATACAAAGATGTACGTACCGCCAACGCGCCAAAGACGCATGGGCCCTCGCCATGCCGGGGTGATCGTCGCCGCTCTGGGCGTGTGCGTGGCCTCGCACACCTGGGGGCAGCCGACGCCCGACGCCCCGAGCGCGGAGAACACGCCGCCGGCGGCGCGGTCGCCTTCTGGGGCTTCGCCGGGGCTGGAGGTCGGGTCGCAGCTTGAGCTGACCCTGATCGACGGGCGGCATGTGGTGGGCGAGCTTGTCGAAGTGAGCGACACGAAATACGTGATCCGCATCGGCGAAGTGGAAACGCCCTTTGAAAAGTCAGACATTCGTGGTGAGCCCCGCAAGGTGCCGAGCGTCGAAGAGAGCTATCAGCAACTGCGGGCGGCGATTGCGGATGATGACGTGGATAACCGCCTGCAACTGGCGGAGTGGTGCCGGGCGCACGGGCGGATCGACCTGGCGCTGTGGGAGACGGACCAGGCGATGGAGGCTGAACCGGGCAACCCCAAGGCCCGCGAGATGCACACCCTGCTGGTTGAGCAGGAGAAGCTGAACCGCGCCAGCGGACGCTCGGAAAAAGATGAGGCGCTCGCGGCGCAGGCGCTCAAGGCGCGGCTCGCCGACGGAGCCCGCGGCAGTTTCCCGTTGCTCTCGCCCGAACAGATCAACGTGATCCGGGTGTACGAGGTGGATCTTCGAAACCCGCCCCGCATGGTGATTCCGCGAGGCGTGCTGGAGGCCTTCCTCGACACGTACAAGGGCAAGGTGATCTCCGGCAAAGGCACCGTACCGGTGACGCCCGAGGCCCGCGACATTTTCCTGCACCAATCCGCCCCCGACGCGTTGAGCTGGTTCTTCGATGCCCGGGCCCGGGAGCTGTACCCCAAGGTGCAGGTGATGGAAAACCCCGAGTCGTTCAAGCTCTTTCGCGACAGCGTCAATCGCACGTGGCTGACCAACGCCTGCGCGACGAATCGCTGCCACGGGGGCGAAGACGCCGGGCGGCTGTGGCTGTACAACCTGAAGTCGGCGACCGATGCCGCGACGTACACCAACTTTCTGATTCTGGAGCGGTTTCGCACCAGCACCGGGGCGAAGCTGATCGACTACAACAAGCCAGAGGATTCGCTGCTGCTCCAGATGGCGCTGCCCAAAGACCAGGCCGTGGTGAAGCACCCGGATATCACTGGCCCGGCCCGCGGGCGCTGGCGGCCGGTCTTTACCGACGCCCGGGACCCCCGCTACCAGCGTGTGGTGGAGTGGATTCGCTCGATGTATCCGCAGCGCCCCGAGTATCCGATCGACTACGTGCCCCCGGTGCCGCACTCGGCATCGATGGAGGCGCCGGGGCCACGATGAGCGGATCCGGGGGCCCCAATCCCGCACCTATCCCAAACTCCGGCAAAGTCGGCGTCCGTTTGCTACAGTCCCCGCTTATCAGTGGCCGGTCGCTAAGTGGGCGGCCTGGTCCATCGGTCAGTTCTCGCGCGAAGGAACCGGGCGTCTGAATGCCCGGATGGCACACTATGAAGCAGGCTCCGAAGCAGGCAACGTTCCGTTCGTTCAAACTCCGCACCACCCAGGCCGTGTTGCCCATCGCGGGGCTCATGCTGCTGGCGGGCGGGTGCGACCAGCGCACCGAGGCGGGAAAGGCGGTGGAGCAATCTTCACGCCAGCTTGAGGTGCTGAACGCCGCGGGCTCGACGCCGGCACCGGAGGCGATCCGCCAGAAGTCGTATACGGATGTGGTCGCCACGGCGGGCGGGACCAAGAGCGGCACCGACGGCGAGCAGGCCGCCGCCAAGATGATCCTCGCCAGCGCCCAGCGCGGGCTGAGTGACGGGCCGGCCACCCTCGCGATCGAAGCCGAGGGAAAGCTGCGGACCATGATCAACCTGACGCAGGTGAGCCTGGCAAACTGGAGCAGCGCCAACGCCTCGGCCGACGCCGCGGCCAGCTTCGACATCAGCAAGCAGTTGGCGGATATCGCGGCCTCCAAAGCGGAACGCGAGAAGGAAATCGCGACGGACACGAAGCGCAAGGGCGAACTGCAGAAGCGGATCGCCGACCTTCGCTCGCTGGCCAAGGCCAAGCTGGAGCAGGCCGACGCGAAGCAGGACCAGTACGTCAAGCAGATGGCCACCACCGGGCAGATGAGCGCGGTGCAGGCGACGCCGATCGTGGAAGCCGCCAACGTCGTGCGGCGCGAGGGTGACAAGCTGCGGCTGGAGGGGCTGAAGATCAGCGCCGAGGCGGATCAGATCGAGCCGGTGCTGGCCGAGGCCACGGCGCAGGTGGCGAAGGCCACCAAGCAGCGGGCGGACCTTGATGAGATCGAGAAGTCGCTGAGCGAGCGGCTGGCGGCCTCGAAGAAGGAAGCAGCGGACATGCGGGCGCTGGCCCAGAACGCCGCGAGTGAAATCGACAAGGGCGTGGCGGAGATCGAGGCCTTGCGGTCGGGCGAACTCGCCTCGCAGTACGGCAAGAGCATGGACGCGATCAAGAAGGGCCTGGTCGCGGCGAAGGACGCTCAGAAAGATGGCGGCCCCAGCGCCAAGCTGTCGGTGGCGCTCGCACAGGTGGACATGGCGGAAGCCTCGTGGGGCAAGGCACAGTCGGTGGCGGCCTTTGCCAGCCTTTTGGACAGCCTCGCGCACGCCAACCACCCCCTGCCGAACGCGTCGGCCTATGCCACCAAGCTGGAAGGGGTGCAGAAGGAGTTCGCGGAGCTGACGACGCAAGCGGGCGAGGCGTTCGGCGCGGCCCAGACGGCGATCCAGGGCGTGCGAGTTCAGGACAAGGGGGCGACGGAGCGTCTGGAGAAGCTCAAGGGCCTGCTGGAGAATGCCGGGAAGTATCTGAAGGGTGAAGAGAAGGACCTGGCCGCGGCGTTTCAGTTGCAGTCGCGGGCGACCAAGCCCGCGGCCATTGCCGAGGCCACCCCGGGTGCGCCGGGAGACGAAGCCGGCGCGGTGCGTGGGGTGCTGCAGGCGTTCAACGCGGCGCAGAAGAGTGGCAACGCGGCCGCGTCGCTCGCGCTCTTTGACCTTGACAGCCCCGCTGCGGCCGCAAGCCCGAGCACCGCGTTCGTCAGAGCGAGCATCAAGCTCGATGCAGCGTGCTTTGCGAAGTTCAAGAAGTCGTTCGGGCAGATCGCGGCAGCCTCGTTGCCGACCGGCACGCCGGGCGCCGAGACTGGGATCGATGTCGCCAAGGCCGACATTCAGGTCGCGGGAGATATTGCCCGAGTCACGGGACCTGGCGTTCCTGGCGTGCTCAAGCTAAATCGGACAAACGGACGATGGCTGATCGACCCCACGTCGCTCACGTCCGCCCTGCCCCCGATGCCGGGCCTGCAGGACAAGATCCCTTTGCTCACCAAGGCGACAGATGCCTTCGCGGACGATGTGCTGGCTGGCAAATATCCGGACGAAGCGACTTTGGGGCAGGCGTATGTCGGCCAGATTATGAAAGTGATGGGGATGGCCGGCCCGGGCGGGGGATGATTCTGACTTCAGTCGAGTGACTGTCGCGGACTTCCCGAATCCAACGTCAAACCATCGGAACACGCTCCACGCATGTCTGAAACCACCCACCCAGGCCCGGCTCTGTTGCCCGCCAAGATGCACCTTGTGACTCCCGCTGCCCCCGGCGTGGGCACGGTGGTCTCCACCGAACGCTGCACCGCCACCAGGAAAGCCGCGGGCATCGTGAGGCATGTCGCCATCGATGTCTCGGAGACGGCGCTGGCCGGCAGCTTCATCGCGGGCCAGTCTTTCGGGGTCATTCCCCCCGGCCTGACAGAGCTCGGCAAGCCTCACAAGCTGCGGCTGTACTCCATCGCCAGCCCCAGTTACGGCGAAGACGGCCAGGGCAAGGTGCTGGCGACCACCGTCAAACGCGTGCTGGATGAGCACGAGGAGACCCACAAGCTCTTTCTGGGTGTGTGCAGCAACTACCTCTGCGACCTGCAGGTCGGCGACAAGGTGACCGTGACCGGTCCCAGCGGCAAGCGGTTTGTTCTGCCGGCCGCCCCCGCCGAGCACGACTTTGTCTTTTTCGCCACCGGCACGGGCATCGCGCCGTTTCGCGGCATGGTGATGGACCTTCTGAAGTCCGGCGTGCAAAGCCGCATCGCGCTGGTGATGGGTTCACCCTACGCGACCGACCTGCTGTACGACGGCGAGATGCGGGCCCTCGCCTCCAAGCACCCGAACTTCCAGTACATCACGGCCTTGAGCCGTGAAAAGCAGCCCGACGGCGCCGCGGCGATGTATGTCCACGACCGCATCCGGCACAGCCGCGACACGCTTCTGCCCCTCCTGGCGGGCGAGCGCACGCTCATCTACATCTGCGGCATCGCGGGGATGGAACTGGGCGTGATTCAGCGATTGGCCGAACTGTTGCCACCCGCTGCCCGGGAGCAGTACATCCAGGCGGACGCCGCGACGCTGGAACAGATCGGCGGCTGGAAGCGGACGATGCTGCACAAAGAGGTGCAACTGAGCCGGCGGATGTTCCTGGAGGTGTACTAGCCCGGTGGCCGGGTAGGGTGTGAGGGGCGGGAGCACGGGTTGACCGTGCGGCTTTGGAGTGGTAGCGTGCCCGCCCGGTTTTCGCCGGTGTGCTAGGCTTGGGGCCTTGAACTGATCGAGTGTGTGCAATTTGGAACTTGTTCGGGTTTTGCAGGCCATGCGAACGCTCTACGCGGCCCGCGACCTGGTGAGAGGAACGAACGTGGCGCTGATCGACGCGAGACACCGACGGTTTATTCCCGCCATGTTGGCCGCGTGCGTGTTGTGCGCTGCGGCGCCCCGCATGGCGAGCGCTCAGGTGGTGGGCAATGCGCTTTCCACTGGCCTCTCAACCACCGTTCAGTTGTCGCCGGACCAGAAGACAGAACTCACGAACTTCGTGAACGCCAACACCGAGGCGCTGATGGGCAGCAACGCCGCGATGGTGCGCGCGGCGATGGACAACCTGCGTTCGCCGTTCACGACCACCGACATTCCCAATATCTCGTTCTCATTTCGGCACGACTACTCCGAAGCCCTGCTCCCGACCTTGAAGAGCATGCTGGATGCCAAGAATCTGGCCGACGCGAATAACGACCTGCCGATTCGGGCGCTCTCGCTGGCGGGTGAGCTTGGCAACGAAGACGCCGCGACGCTATTGACCAAGGCCCTGGGCGCCGCCCGGGCGGATGTGCGCTACCAGGCAGCTTACGGCCTGCGCCGCACGTTTCTGATGATTTCGCAATCTCGCACGCCGCTGATGCTGGACAGCGCGATCTCGACACTCATCAAAGCGACCAGCGACCGGGCGGCTGACGAGCACGACCCGCTGGTGCTGGACGCGTTGATTCGGGCCCTGCAAGCCGCGGGTGAGCCCAATGCCCAGCACTCCGAAGCAATCAGGGCCTTGGGGGTTGCCATCAGCACCAACGCCAAGAACGCCGTGCCGAGCAAAGAGCCCGCGCAGGCGATCGCGATGCTGCGGGCGGCAAAGGCCATGCTTGACATGCTGTCGGTCCAAGTGCCACTTTCCGCCGAGACCGCGCGGGCAGGGGCCGAAATGGCCGGCCAGCTTGTGGCATACGCCTCGCGGGCCGTGAGCCAGAAGGCGATTACGGCGGGGACCACGAACGAATACCGCCAGGCGATCGCCGATCTTGCCACCGCTTCGCGGAACTCGGTGTCTGTGGCGTACGAAAAGATCAAGCTCGGCGAGAAGGCACCGATCATCACGCCGCTGGGCGACCCGCTGCGGGCGGGCACGGTTCAGGGCGATGCCCAGTTCCTGATCGACGTCAGCACCTTTATCAGCGAGGTTCTGTCGCGTCCCCCGTTCGGGTTTGCGCCAGGGTCGTTCAAGCTCTGATTTCCCCGGGCGGGCTTGCACGCTCGTTTTCGCCCAGTCGCATGAAGGTTTGATGGCATCTTCGCCCCGGAGTGGGGCGCACGCCGATACGGTTGTGCATGCGCAGGCTTGTGATCGCCGCCGGGCTGGTGTGTGTGCTACTGGCCCTTGCCATGCGCTCCGGCACGTCGCCACGGGCCGACTTTGCGTTCATCAACCGGGGCGGGGTGAGCACCCTTGACTACTCGCAGATGTCCTGGATGCAGGACTTCCGCGTGGCGAGGCTGATTTCCGAGGGGCTGTGCCGGCGCGATGTGCTGGCGAAGGACTATGCCACCATCCCCGGCGTGGCGGCGTCGTGGGATGTCTCGCCCGATGCCCGGACCTACACGTTTCACCTGCGCCCCGACGCCAAATGGTCCAACGGCGACCCCGTCACGGCCTCGGACTTTGTGTACACGTGGCGGCGGGCCATGCTGCCGGAACTCGGCAGCGATTACGCCAAGTTGCTCGGGCTGATTCGTGGTGGGCAGGCGTTCATGACGGGTCGGGCCGCCGCGCTGAAGGCATTCGCGGCGGACGGCGGAATCTCCGATCGCGCGAAGGGCGCGAGCGAGTTGTGGGAGCGTGCGAAGCGAGAGTTTGATGTAGGCGTGGGCCTGCATGCCCTCGACGCCCGCACGCTGCAGGTCGAACTCGAGCGCTCGGTGCCGTACTTCCTGGATCTGATGGCCTTCCCGGCGTTCTTCCCGATGCACGCAGCGAGCCTGGAGGCGGCGTCCACGATCGACGCGGGCACCGGCGGCCTGCGCCTTTCGCCCGGGGCGCTGGAGCCGCCCAGGCTCATCACCAACGGTCCGTTCATGCTCACGCAGTGGCGCTTCAAGCGCGAGATGCGCTTCGAGAGGAACCCCCACTACTGGAACCCGGCCCGCCTCGCGATCGATTCGATCTCGATCCCGACGATCGAGGACGGCAACGCGCAGGTGATGGCCTTCCGCACCGGAGTGGTGGACTGGACCAGCGATGTGCCGGGCAACTACGTGGCCAAGCTGCTGGCCGACAAGCGGGCGTTTCTTGCCGAGCACGCGGCGGATGTCACGCACCTGCGTGCTTCAGGGCTGAACGAGCTCGAGATCGATCAGCGACTGCCCGCTGACCCGCGCGGCAATATTCACACATTTCCCAGCTTCGGGACGTACTTTTACAACTTCAACTGCCGCGAGAAGCTGGCGGATGGCCGCCCGAACCCATTTGCCGATGCGAAGGTTCGCCGCGCGTTTGTGATGAGCGTGGACAAGCAGTCGCTGGTTGACAACGTTCGACGCACGGGCGAGCCGGTGGCCACCACGCTCATCCCGCCCGGTTCCATCGCGGGGTATGAAACGCCCGCGGGGCTCGCCTTTGACCCTGCGGCCGCTCGGGCGCTGCTGGAAGAAGCCCTGCAGGGCAAGGCCCTGCCCGAAGTCGAGATTCTGTTCAATCAGGAGGGCGGGCACGACCTCATCGCCCAGGCCATCGCCCGCGACTGGCAGCGCAACCTCGGCGTGAGCGTGCGGCTCGTGCAGAAGGAGGTTCGCGCGTTTCGCGAGGACGTGAAGGGCGGCAACTTCATGGTCAGCCGCGCCACGTGGTTTGGTGACTATGGCGACCCGACGACGTTTCTGGACCTCAACGTGACCGGCAACGGCAACAACGACCGGGGCTATTCAAGCCCGAGATACGATTTGCTCATGGAGCAGGCGTCGCGCGAGCTCGACGGCGCCACGCGGATGAAGCTCCTCGCGAGCGCGGAGAAAATCATCGACGAGGAGGATGTGCCGCTGATGCCACTGTTTCAGTACGTGCAGATCTACCTGTTCGACGCCCATCGCGTGAAAGGCATCACGACGCACCCGCGGCAGGAACAGTCGCTGGACCTGGTCGACATCAGGGGCGATGGCAAGGGTGCGTGGTGAGGATTCTGTGATGGCCGAAGACCCGGAATCCAGCAAACAGGGAACACAGGGGCCCGGCCCGGGTGCCGCGCCGCCGGTTGATTCTCGCTGGACCAACCGGCGCGTGCGAGCGACGCTGGCTTTCAGCCTGGTCGGCCTGCTGGTCGGCTTCCTCTCGGATGTCGTGATCTTGGGCGCGCTCGAAATGGGTCAGCGGATGCACTCACTCCTCGCCATTCCGGCGTTCGCGGCGGCCGTGCTGCTGGTTCTGCTGGGGGTTCATCATGCGTCGTATGGAACGTGCGTGAATCGCCCGGTCGCGCCCCTTGGCGTGGCGGTGGGGCTCACGGTGGGCAGCCTGATTCCCGTCCTTCCCGCGTATCAGAAGTTGGATGTCATTCTTGTCGCATTGCCAATCTTTGCGGCACTTGGCATCTGCGCTTTTTGGGGAGGCCGGCGCGGTGTCCGCAACAGCCTGGGGCCGCCAATGCTCGGCGTCGGCTCCCTCTGCGCGCACTGCGGCTACGACCTTCGCGGCACGCCTGAGCACACCGTCTGCTCCGAGTGCGGCGGAGCATACCGCTACGCGTCGATGCCGCCCGCTTAGGTCATCCGAAACTTCGTGCCACCCAACACACCTCGTGGTCCGTGCGAGCGTGCAGTTGCGTGCGAAAGCGAAGCACTCGCGTGGCCCGTCTCGGGATCCGCCTCAGAGCCGGCTCATCCCGGGTGTGCGAGGCACACCTCAAACCTCGCTAACCTCTCCCCATGCTCCGCATGGTCATCCGCCGCCTGGTGCAGCTCCCCGTCATCCTGGGGGTGGTGGCCACGCTCACGCTGGCGCTCGCGTGGGGCGTGCCGGGCAACCCGCTTGAGAACCCCGAGGGCCGCCGCCCGGCACCGGAAGTGGCGGAAGCGATGGCCCGCCAATACCGCCTCGACAGCTTCTGGAGCTTCTACGCGAGCTATCTGCGCGACGCCAGCGGCATCGGCTACGTGGCCGATCGCTTTGGCCCCGCGCCCCACGCCGCTCGCCCAGTCTTCGATCTCGGACCCTCGCTGCAATATCGCGACAAGCGCGTGAACGACATCATCGCGGATTCGCTGCCGGTATCGATGACCCTCGGGGCCGCGGCCATCCTCATCGCCCTCGCGCTGGGCATTCCTGCTGGCGTCATCGGGGCTACCCGCGCCGGCAAACCCATCGACCACGCCACCACCTTGCTGGTGCTGGTGGGCGTCAGCGTGCCGAGCTTTGTCGTGGGCTCGGTGCTGCTGCTGGTTTTTTCGCTGTGGCTGAGGTGGTTCCCGGTGGGGTCGTGGGGGTCGGTGAGCGACTTGGCGTTGCCCGCGCTCACGTTGGCCCTGCCGATCGCCGCGTACATCGCGCGGCTCACGCGCCTGGGCATGATCGAAGCCCTGGCATCGGACTACATCCGCACGGCGCGAGCGAAGGGCCTCAGCGACTTCGCCATCGTGTGGCGGCACGCCCTCAAGAACGCGTGCCTGCCGGTGCTGAGCTACTTAGGCCCGGCGGCCGCGGGCGCGATGACCGGCAGCTTTGTGGTCGAGAGCGTCTTCAGCGTGCCGGGCCTGGGCCAGCACTTTGTGAACGCCGTGCAGAACAAGGATCTGTTCCTGATCATGGGCGTGGTACTTGTGTTTGCCACCATGCTGGTGGTGTTCAACTTGGTCGTGGACGTGCTGTACCGCTGGGTTGACCCGCGGGTGATGTGACTCGCGTGCTCATCGCGCGCGTGCCACCACGATGCGCTTCGCATCGTGGCGTTCCCGTTCGCGGCTTGCTCGCCCCGACACACAACAATTCGCGGCGAAACGTCGTGGCACGGCTTACTGCCCGCCGCTGTCCATCGGCGCGTCGGTGGTGGGCTGTTCTTCCGCCGGGGCCTTGGGGTCTGCGGGCGTGCTGTCCGCGGGCGGGGTCGCCATCGCGGGCACAGGCACAGATTTGAGCATGTCCACCTGCACCGGCGTGATGATGTTGAGCTGCAGCGAGCGGTCAAGCTGGGCCTCGCCGATCACCCCCACCACCATGCCGACCATTTTCTGAAGGTCGAACTTGTCGGTCTTCATGAGGTAGCCGAGCGTGCGAGGGGCGGTGCCGCCAACGCTGACGACGCGGTACATCTGGGGCAGGTCGCGTCCGTTGTACACCAGGCTGGGCTGAAGCTGCCCGATGATCGTGTAATAGCGGCTCTTGGCGATCTCATCCAACTGCGTCTTGAGCTTCACGTTGTTCTGGTCGAGCTTCGACTTGGCGTCTTCCTGCTCGCGAAGCTTGTTGCGGAAATCCTGTCGCAGCGTCAACGCGTCGATGCGGGCCTGCACCTGCTGGCGGCGGCGTGCATCGGTCGACGGCACATCGGCGAGCGCCCGCTCGTATTCCGAGAGCAGCTCGTCAAACTCGGCATTCAAAATCGGCTGCTTCCACACCTCGCGGAAGGTGGGCTCCAGCCGCTCCAGGTCACTCACCTTGCGCTCCGGCACGCGAGAAGGCGTTGCCGCCTCTTCAGTGGAGGTTGCCGCAGGCGCCGTGGCCGGAGGCGTCGCACCCGCCGGCGAGTTGGGGTCGGTCTTCTGCACCACTTCCACGGGCTTGTCGCCCGCGGGCGTGGTCGGCGTCGCGGTGAGGTCAACCGCAGGGGCGGCGGGCTTGTCGCCGCCACTGACGGCTGTTTCTGCAGGCTTGGTCTCGGGGCCTTTGGCTTCCGTGGGCTTGGTGTCACCGGGCTTGGAGTTCGGCAAAGCGCCGACCGACCCCTTCGCACGCGCCGCGGCCGCCTCACCATCGGTCGCACGGCGCAGCGTGCGAATCTCCACATACCCCTTGGAGCCTTCGGGGGCCGCGACGCGATACCCCACCACCGGACCATCGTTTTCCTTTGCGGGCTCCATCACCTTCAGCACGGTGCCGGGGGCGAGCTCGCCGGTGAAAAGCGACATGTACGAACCGCTGTAGCCACTGGCGGCGTTGGCCGCCTTCAGCTTGCTGGGCTTGGCCAGCGTGGCATTGGAGCCCTCAACAGTGACATCCTCCGCCCGGACAAAGGCCGACAATCCGGCGGGGTAGTAAACCCGGGCCCACTCCTTGCCTTCGCCATCGACGATGACGACGGCCTTGTCGGCCAGGTCGGCGACGCTGTAGAACCGTTCACCATCGCGAGAGCGCAAAGCTTGCTTGCCCTGCACCACGGCGTAGTAGGGCGCGACATCCTGAACCTGCGCCAACGCCGGGGCCGCCATGAGGGCCGCCACACCGATGATCGCCGTGTTCCACAACCCTGCATTGCTTCGAATCGTCATTGGTCATTCTCCGAGTTCAAACCCGATCGCGGCTGCTGGCCGCCGGTCAATCTTCGCGTTGGACCGCGCAAAAGTTCGCGCAGGGCAGCCGTGCGTCCGTATCAACCAAAAAGGCCCGAACAGCCGCCTGCAGGCCACCAGTACAAACATCGACCGGATCGACTCCGGCACTGGAAATCCGGGCGTTTTTGCCCTGCCGGGCCCCGGCCGCGTACGGGCCGGTGCCTTGATGCAGCGTAGGCGGGTGTCGGCTGGTGGCGGCCTCATGAATCAACCCACTTTGACGCCGGCCCCCGGGGTCGCTACGTTCACCATCCCATGATGCGCCGTAAACCTTGGGCCGCCCAACCGGCGGCGCTGGCCGCACCCTTGCTGGCGCTGCTGGCTGGCTGCACAAGTTCCCCCCTGGCTCACCAGACCGAGACCAACCTCAGGAAGAGCGTGGTCGAGGCGGTGGAACGCGAGGTGTCTGACGCTGAGGCCACGCCTCAGCCGGTGACCACTTCGCGCACCGATTTCTCAACGCGCCTGGGGATCAAGTCGGAAATGATGCCCGAACTGGAGCGGATGGCCGGGCCCAACAGCTACGACCCGGCCAAGTTCGACCTGGGGCTGGACCTGCTGAACAAGCCGGTCCGCACCACCAAAATCAACCTGCAGTCCGCCGTCCGCTCGGCGGTCTCCAACAACATCGCGGTGCAGTTTGCGCGGCTGGGCCCGGCGATCAACGAGGCGCAGGTGCAGTCCGCCGAAGCCGCCTTCGATTGGACGATTTTCTCCAGCCTCAGCTACGCCCGGACGGATTCCCCGGTCTCCAACACGTTTCAGACCGGGTCGACAAGTTCGGTGAACAGCAACGACCAGTACAACTTTTCGCAGCAGGCGGGGGTTCGCCGCACGCTGGTCGGGGGCGGGCGCCTCACCGCCCAACTGGACGAGAGCCTGATCCAGAACAACACCCCGGGCCTGACGGTGCGGCCCAACCCCGCGCAGACCGTTGCATTTACGCTGCAGTGGGATCAGCCCCTGCTGCGCAACGCCGGCAGCGAGGTGACGCAGGCGCAGATCCGCATCGCCCGCAACGCCGAGCGCACCAGCGTGCAGCAGCTGCGCCGCGACATGATCCGCATTGTGACCGACACCGAGCGGGCCTACTGGGACCTCGTGCGGGCCCAGCGCGATGTGTTCATTCTCAAACGCCTCCAGGAACGCGGCGAAAAGGTTCGCGACCAGCTCGAGCAGCGGGCGAAGATCGACGCCAACCAAGCCCAGATCGCCGACGCCCGGGCGCGGGTGGAGCGCCGCCGCGCCGATGTGGAGCGTGCGCAGGTGCAGCTGAGCATCACCAGCGACCGCCTCAAGCAGCTGATGAACCATCCGGACCTTCCGGAAGGTTCCGAGGTGCTGGTGCTCCCCGCCGACTTCCCCGCCGATGAGCCGGTGCGGTTCAGCCTGCTCGAGAGCATTCGCCAGGCGGTGGCGTATCGCCCCGAGATTCAGCAGTCGGTGATCGCGATCGACGACGCGTCGATTCGCCGCACCATCGCCGCCAACGGGCGGCTGCCCGACCTATCGCTGAGGTTGCAGGCGCGGTGGTCCGCCCTCGATAACACACCCGGCGAGGCGTACAACCGCCTCCTCGAAGGCCGCTTCCTGGATTACTTGTTTCAGCTCTCCTTCGAGCAGCCCATCGGCAATCGGGCGGCGGAGAGCGAGTTCCGGCGGCGGCAGCTCGAGCGTTCGCAGAGCGTGCTCGCGTATCGCAACTCCGTCCAGCAGGCGACGCAGGAAGTGAAGTCCGCGTTGCGGCGGATCCGGCAGAACTATGACCTGATCGCCCAGACGCGGGCGGCCCGCATCGCCGCCTCGGAGTCGTTGCGCGTGCTGCTGGTGGAGAAG
>JBAZUW010000002.1:8655-50535 GCA_041661205.1 Phycisphaerales bacterium | reverse complement strand
CAGTACACCGTCGAACGGTTGGACTCTGAGTTCGGGCGCGAGGAGCTGCTCGCATCCTCCGAACGCGATGAGATTCAGGCGCTGACGGACTACAGCCAGGCGATCGCCGACCTCTTCGCGGCTGTCGGCACCTCCCTCGAACGCAACAATATTCGCATCAGCGCGCCGCGTTCGGATCAGGCCGCGGATGAATGGCGCGAGCTTAACCCGGACGAATAAGTGACCCCGTATTTCTCATGTCGTATTTGCTCCCTAAGAATGTCGCGTGATCTTCGCCGCGTCTGACATCGTCCTTGCTGCCGCTCGCCTTCGCGAGGGGGGCGTCGTTGCCTTTCCGACGGAAACCGTCTACGGGCTGGGCGCCGACGCGTTCAACGAGGCGTCCGTCCGGCACGTGTTTGAACTCAAAGGCCGCCCGAGCAACAACCCGCTCATCGTGCACATCGCCGACGCGGCCGGGGCCCGGCGCTGCGTTCAAGCCTGGCCCGCGGCCGCCGCCACGCTCGCGGATGCCTTCTGGCCCGGCCCGCTCTCCATCGTGCTGCCCAAGCACGCGTCGATTCCCGAAATCGTGACGGGAGGCGGCCCCAACGTCGCGCTGCGCAGCCCGGATCACCCACTCACGCTGGCGCTGCTGCGAGCCTTTGGCGGCCCGCTGGTCGGCCCGAGTGCGAACCGCTCCGGCAGCGTCTCGCCCACCACCGCCGCCCACGTGCGGGGCGTGTGGCCTCTCGCCGACGTACTGGTGCTCGACGGCGGACCGTGTCGCATCGGCATCGAGTCAACGGTGGTGTCGCTGGCAGGGGCGGAGCCCAAGGTGCTGCGACCCGGCATGATCACGCCACACGACATCGCGCGGGTGCTCGGGCGTGGAGTCACGTTCGAAGCCCCGGCCCCCGACGGTGGCCCGCTCGACAGCCCGGGCCGCCTTGTTTCGCACTACGCCCCCGCGGCCCGGGCCTTGCTGGTTGAAAACACCGATGTAGCCGCCGCCGCCCGCCCGGGGTGCGTGGCGATCGTCATTCGCTGCGAACTGCCGCCCGATGTCACCACACTGCGATTGCCCGACGACGCCCCCGCGTACGCCGCCGCCCTCTACGACACGCTGCGTCGCGCCGACGGACTCAGCCCGCCGCTGATCGTGATCGAACGCCCGGACGACAGCCAGGACCAGCGCTGGGCGGCCGTGCTCGACCGCCTGAGCCGCGCGTGTGCGCCTCGCGTCACTGGGTGATGCCGAACTCGTACCGGGGCTCGTTTGGTGTGAGGTGCTTCGGTGTGCTGTGCCGGAGGCTCGGTTTGAATCATCTGTGTGTTGCCAGTACAACAAATGCGGCGAGGCGGGCCCATGCTCGGACCCGCTTCGCCACGTACGTTTCACACCGCTCCGTCGGGATCAGCGCCGCCGGCGGGCGGCCAACAGACTCATCGCACCCCCGACGAGCGCCAGCCCGGCCGGAGCAGGGACTGCGTCGATGCGTCCATACAACCCACCCGCCTCTCCGTTTGCCCCGGCGGCAAGGAAGCGCGTGTTCGTCGGCTGGTTCTGGAACCCGTTGCCGAACTCGATGCCCCACAGCCCTTCAATGTGGATCGCGTTGCGGCCACAACACTTTGTCGCTCTCCTCGATAGCGCTGTCCGCGCGATCCGAACATCTTCAGATGTCCGCACGCGGCGGGGTCATTGCGAGCCCACAGGATTTTGTGACGTTGGCGCGCGTGGCGGCTGCTGTGCAGCAATCACGGGCAGTGCCGGGTCGCGGAGCCTTCTTCAAGCAGATTAATGATCCGCGCGTCCGGCAGGGGTGACACCTCGTACACCACCATCTTGCCCACGACGCCACGGAACACATTGAGCCCATGCTGCGCGCCCGCGGGTTGTGCCCGCTTTTCTACGACGAGCCGGTCCAGCACCACCACAACCTCCTGCCCGTCAACCTTCGCCAACAGCACCGCTGAGTAGGGAGACACGAGTTCGGCGTAATCCCATCCCACCAGCGTGAGCCCTGCCGGCGGGTCCTTCACGGTCAGCCCTTGGCCATAACGGCGCGACATCCACTCGCAGAACGCGGCGGGATCCGTACAGACCTCTTTGGGTTTGAAGCCGCCCTTGAGCTCTTGCTTGTACAACGCGGTCAGCGTGAGCGCGCGTGGGTCACCCGAAAGTCCGCCGAGGGTGTACGTCCACACCAGCCCCACCAGCACGAACAACGCCGCCAGGGCCCCCCAGCGAACCCACACGCGCGAAACGCTTCTTGGACTTCTTGGCCGAAGCGGGTGAAGCGCTTTCTGTTGCACTTGCTCTTGCTGGACCACCTCGTCAGCGCCGACGGCCGCACCGACTTCGAACATCGCCCGCAGTCGGGAATCAATGCGGCGTTGGGCCGCCAGAGCGTCCCGCAACTCGGGCGTAGTAGCCAACTGCGCTTCGAAGTCGCGGCGCTGCTCGGTCGACAGCATGTCATCCAGGTAAAAGTCGAACATGTCGCTCATTTCGCGTGCCGCGCCGGATGGCCCGGTGGCACCGGGTTCGAAGTGTGGGTCAGGCGTGGAACTCATGCTCGCCTCCCGTCTGTAGAGTTTCGTTCCGGGCCCTGGTTTGGAGGCGGCGCGGGTGCTAATCGCTCGCGAAGTGCCTTGCGGGCACGGTGGACGTGGCTCATCGCTGTTCCTTCCGGCACCCCGGTGATGAGCGCGACCTTGGAGTATGGCAGATCACCGACAGTTCGCAGCAGCAGGCAGGACCGCTGCACAAAATCGAGTTCCAGCAGGGCCGCGGTCAGCCGATCGTCAAAGGCCGCCTGCTCTCTAGTCAGCTCACCCGCCGGCGTGATGGCGGGGGGCGGGGAGTGCGAGGCGCCAGCCGCCGGCCTCACCGTCAGGTCGTCCGAAGAGGTGGCGAAGGTCCGCCGCCTCGTGCGGCTCTTGAGTGCGTTGAGAGAATGATTGCGCACGATCTGGCTCATCCACGCAAGCAGGGAGGTCGCAGGATCGAACGAACTCAAACGTTCCAATGCCGTCACCGCCGCCTCTTGAACGAGGTCTTCCGCCAACGCACGATCTCCCAGAATTGCAAACGCCAGAAGGGTGAGCTGCGGCCGCGCGCACTGATATCGCGTCGCGAACTCATCGCGAGAAAGTGAGCTTCCGAACGCCGGTTCGGGCTTGATGGCCTCCGCGTCCATATCCATCCCTTCAGCATCCAATGTCCGAGGGGGTGAGCGATCTAGCGGAATTCTAACGAGAATCTGGGAACCGAGTCCGAGGATCGCGGCGAGGCACTGCTCTGACAATGCGTTTCTGGAATCGTTGTTCGAGCCGGGGTAAACAGCGGCGGCGGCCTGAAGTCTGGCCCGCCAGGCCGCGAGTCGTTCTCATGAGAGATCTGTTCGATGTACACAGCCGATAGGCGGGGCACCCGCGGCGAATCCCAGTTGAGGGACCTTTTGAGCGAGTCCCGGGTCATGCCGCGAAGGACCGCACCTCTACCGCAACCCCGCTCTTGGCCGTGGCTTCGGCTTGCTGGATGAGGCTTGCCGTGGTCTTCTCGTCCACAAACTGTTCGCCGCAGTTCGAGCAGACTTCCGCGGGGACATTCTTGAAGACGACCGTGACGGGGCCGCGATCTAAGGTGATGGTGACTTTGGCGGGCGAACGGTGGCCGTGTTTACAGATGGGGCACTTCATGGTTGCTTGTGCTTTCGAAATCCGTCTTCCCATCGGGTTGGGTCTGGCTCGTACACCGTTACGACTTAAATGATCTTGGCTGGCAAGTCGCGAGAAGTCACGACATGCAGAGGAAACATCTGGCTTGCAATTCCGACCCATCCCAGCTGCAAACTAGCGGGAAACGGCAGGTCATCCGGGTATTCTTCGATAACCTCGCCATTCTCAATGACATCCCGAACATCCACTTCGCTAACGCCACGCCGGAACATTTGCTGGACCGCGTGAACGCGAAACACTAGGGTCGCATCTTCGTTCATCTCACGGTGCCCACACATTCGCCGTGCTCGTTCCTGTGGTCCCGCCGACCCCCCGGCTGGCACCGGGGGCTCCATCAGCGCCTCCGTTCGCGCCCTTCCCGTTCGCGCCCGGCGCTGGCAGCACCTGGCTCGCCGTCTCGGCCTTTATCACCTCCACCGGGTGGACCTCTTTCGGGAAGGCCGCGGCACTCGCGGGCGGCACGGTCACGCCGTTGAGGTGCATCTTGCCGCTGCTGAGCCCCGGGAAGTGTTGCCCCTGCCAGCTGGCGGGGTATTTCGCGTCGTCCATGTCCAGCGCGGCCTTGGTCGGGAAGAGGGGTTTGAACGTGTCGCACATCACGGCCAGTTCGGCGGTGTGGGTGGCCGCCAGGCTTGCTTCGATGGTGCCGGGATGGGGCCCATGCGGGATGCCCTGCGGGTGGGCGGTGAGGCTGCCGATTTCGATCCCCTTGCGGCTACCGAAGTTGCCGTCGACGTAATACAGCACTTCGTCGCTGTCGAGGTTGCTGTGGTTGTAGGGGACTTTGATGCTCTGGGGGTGGTAGTCGAGCATGCGCGGGGCGAAGGTGCAGATGACGAAGTTGTGCGCCTCGAAGGTCTGGTGGATTGGTGGCGGCATGTGCAGCTTGCCGGTGATCGGGCTGAAGTCGTCGGCGTTGAAGATGAACGGGTAGTAGCAGCCGTCCCAGCCGACCACATCCAGGGGGTGGTACTGGTACATGTACTCGTGGATCAGGTCGCGGGCCTTGATCCGCACGAGGTGGTCGCCCGCGACGTCCCAGGTCATGGGCTGCTCGGGGAGTTTGAGGTCGCGTTCACAGAACGGGGCGTGCTCGAGATACTGCCCGTGCTCCTTGCTCACGTAGCGGTGCGGCGGGCCGATGTGGCTGCCGTTGGTCGTCTCGACGAGCAGGTAGCGGCCGAAGGGCGTGTTCTCGATTGACGGGCCGCCGTCAGTAGGCTTGCCGTCGGGGCCATTTTCCCGCTTGTCCCAGATGATGGTGTAGATCACACCCTTGGGGATGACGAGGTAGTCTTTCGGGCCGAACTTGAGCGTGCCGAGCATGGTGTGGCACACGCCGGTGCCGTAGTGAATAAAAATACACTCATCGCCCTGCGCGTTTTTGTAGTGATACCCAAGCTGCTCGGCGGGGTTGCACACCGCCATCTCGCAGTCGCTGTTGCCGAAGAGGACCACGCGCCCGGTGACGAAGTCCCCCTTGGGGTTCATGCGATTGCCCCCGGTCATCACGTGGCGCATGCGCATGATGTCCTGCTCGACGTATTCGACCTTCGTCGAGTACACACTTTTCCAGCCGTAGACCTGCGTCGGCGGGTGGATGTGGTACATCGTGCTGCTGGGGCCGGAGAATCCTTCAGTGCCGAAGAGTTCTTCGCTGTAGAGGCATCCATCAGGGCGGCGGAACTGCACGTGGCGTTTGCGGGGCAAAAGGCCGAGCTTGGTGTAATAGGGCATGAGCGTTCTCCGTGGCGGGTGTGCGTCCCGCGACATGCAGAATCATAGGGGCAGATGGGCCCCGGCCCGGTGGCTCAACGCCCCCGCACTGACCGGGTTTGCGCGCCGTTTTCATGCGATCGCCCCGGAGGGCCCCACGCTACTTCGGCCCAGCCGCCCCGTCGGGCGTTTCCGGCTCGGCCTCGGGCAGCGCGAGGTCCTTCACGATCGCCCGGAAATCCGTCGCCACCGCATCGGCCCCGTGATTGGCCGGGTCGACCACCAGCTTTCCCGCCAGAATCTGGTCCGGGTCGATCAGCGCCACCACCACGCTCGCCTGGGGTGAAAAACGGTCCAGCAACCCCTGGCCGCCCGACGTCCAGAGCAACGCTTCGCCCGCGTGCGACCAGGTTTCTTCCAGCGCCTTGATGCCCGCGGGTTGCACATCGGAAAGCTCGAGCACCGCCACCGGGCGGACCAGCAGCCGGATCGTCGAAGGCTTGCCCTGCTGGCGGCGGCGATCCAGTTCCTTCTTAATGGCGTTCACCGCGACGGTGGTTTCGAGGGCGGCGTCCGAAGCCGCGGCATCTCGCGCCGACGCCTTGAACATCACCAGCGCGATGTACGCCGGGCCACTGCCCGCCTGCGTCGGGTGCGCGAGCATCTCGCGCAGCGATCCACCGAGGTCCCACGCCGTGAGGGTTGGCGTCATGAGGCCCAGCCCGGGGGCGCGGGCTCCGAGTTGTGCATCCGCCGGGGCCTCGCGGAGTTCGGAGATGGATTTCACGAGCGTGCGCCCGGCGGGGTCGATGTCCCACCCTTGAGCGTCGGGTGCGTCGGCGGGCTCCGTGCGGATTTCAATGCGGGTGCCGTCGTCGGAGATGGCCGCGAGCAGACGGAGGAGGCGCCCAGAGCGTGAATCGATGGACATCTCCACCGGCCCGCGCGGGCTCATTCCTTGCAGAACCGTTTCGTTTTCCTCGGGGTGCTTGTCGGCGCGCAGCCAGGTCACCGTGCCCACCGGGTCCACCCGCAGTGTGGCGGCGTCGGCCGGGGCGTCGGGCGAGAGGGCCCACGCCAACTGCGGCAAGGGCGACGCGGGAATGACCTTGGCCAGTGTGTCCGGCGAGGGTGGGCCGCTGAGCGTGGCCTCGTACATCAACTGCTTGTTCTGAAGGTTGATCGCGCGGAGCCGGGTGCCGAGGGCCTCCACATGCAGCTGTACGCCTAGCTTCAGCACCACGCGCGGCGGGTGGAGGAGGGAGCCGTCGCCGCGATCCACAAGAAGCGAAAGGCGGCTGGTGCGGGGCGTGCCTTGCAGCGGGCGAAGCGTGACGCTCTCTCGCTCGGTGAAGGCCCGGTTGGAGTAGGCGGCCCGAACCGCGTCGAGTGCCGCGGCGATCGTGGGATCGATCTCTCGCGTGGGGGCCGGGGCGGGCGCGCTCGCGCGGTCGCCTTGAGCCATCGCGATGGGCGAGGACAAGATGGGTGCTGCGGCGGCCAGGCCCGCGAAAAGCCAACGAGTGAGGTGGTGTGCGGCCATTACGAGGGAGGGTATGGGAGACCGGGAAGTGGAGAGTAAACATATCGACGTCGTGCCGAGAGTGCGAACGAGGGTCGCCGTGAGATCGGTGGGCCACGTTCGCGTGCCGGAATCACGGCGACCCTTGCTTGCGCGGCGGGCTCGTACGGGCGAGGTTATTTACGCTCCGCGAAGCGTGGCGAGCAGCTGCGCGACGGTGCCTCGTCCGGGCACTTCAAGAGCCGGGGCGATGGCCGCGAGCGGCTCCAACACAAACTCCCGCTCGTGGAGGCGCGGATGGGGAATCGTGAGACCCGGCTCATCGATGATGACGTCGCCATAGGTCAGCAGGTCCAGGTCGAGGGTTCGGGGCCCCCACCGCTGCTCTCGGCTGCGGTCGCGGCCGTGCGCTCGCTCGATGGCGTGCAGGGCCTCGAGCAACTCGCGGGGAGGGAGCGAGGTTCGCAGCAACGCCGCGGCGTTGAGATAGGGCCCCTGGTCAACGCCCCCCACCGGCGCGGTCTCGATGAGCTGCGACGCTGCATCGAGCACGGTGTGCGGCAACCCGCGCAGGCCCGCCAAGCCCGCGTGCAAGTACGCGGCCCGATCTCCCAGGTTGCTCCCCAGGGCGATCGCGACCACTACCGGTGATGGAGGCGGGGTTTCCACGCGCACAGCGTAGCGGGAGAGACAAAAACGAAAAACCCCACGCGCGGGCGTGGGGTGGAGGGCAGGGGGCAACCAGCGGCTTATTCCACCGGCTCGAGTTCGCGCATCCGGTACTGCATCTGCGCCTTAAGCCTCGCGAGGATTGAGCTGTGCATCTGGCTCACGCGGCTCTCGGAGAGGTCCAGCGTGGCGCCGATTTCCTTCATCGTCATGCCTTCGTAGTAATAAAGCACCACGATGAGGCGCTCGGCGCGGCTCAGGCCCTTGGTGATCAGGTCCTTCATGTCGCGACGCTGCATGTCGGAGAGAGGATTGGACTGAGTCTCGTCGCGGATGACGTCGATCTCGCGGACTTCGCGCCCGCCGTCGCTGGCGAAGGTGCGCTGCGAAAGGCTGCGGGTGCTCTTGGCCTCGCTGTCGCGCTTGAGCTTCTGGAACTCTTCGGAATCGACCTTGAGCATGTCAGCGACCTGGTCGTCGGTCGCGGGCTGGCCGGTGGCCTTCTCGATCTGTTGGCGGGCCTGATCCACCTTGCTGGTGCGGTGGCGCACCAGGCGGGGCACCCAGTCCATCGAGCGCAGCTCATCGAGGATCGCCCCGCGGATGCGCGGCGCGCAGTAGGTTTCGAACTTGACCTTGCGTTCAAGATCGAACGCGTCGATCGCGTCCATCAGGCCGAAGACGCCAGCGGACATGAGGTCTTCGATGTCCACCTCGTCGGGAAGACGCGTGTGAATCCGCTCGGCGTTGTAGCGCACGAGCGGGAGAAACTTTTCCATCAGGTAGTTTCGCGTCGGTTCATCCTTGACCTTCGCGTACTCTTCCCAGATTTGGTTGATCGGTTTCTTATCGAGGGGCGAAGGGGCCTTACTCGGCTCCGCATGGCGTGCCGCATAGCGACCGCCTGAACGCATCCCCGACCGCGCGGCTTTCATCATGGCCATCTGGTCCGCTCCTTGAACCATTTTCCCTGAACGGAAAGTTCAGGGGTTTGCCCGTGCGCCCGAGACAGCGACGGCAAAGAACATCAACTGTCGACCCGCATCATCCATGACCGGCGACATCGGAAGTATGACTTGCACAAGGCCCGCCCGCAAGTCCTCCACGAAAAAAAATCAAAGTATTTACACTTCATCCACAATCTGTACCGGTTCGTCACTTCCCTGGTTGGGATTGGGCGTGGGAAGCGGGTTATTCAGTTTGTACTGCTTCACGTGCGCCTCGACCACGTGCGACATGGCCGCACCCAGAAACAGGCCAATGAAGAAACCAGCCAACAGGCTGGTCAGGGCGCGCGACAAGGTCACGTCCATCGGGTTGTCCACCGCCATTCCACAAATGACGGCGACCACGAAGGCCGTGAGCCCCAGAATCACTCCGATATGCCGGCTCTCTACGCTCACGTGACTTCCTTGTCCTCGTGATGGTCCCTCAATCTCGACGCGGCGTCACCATCGGCGCGCACAACACGCGACTTCGGCGAAACGCAAAAAAAATTCAAGCGTGAGACCGGGCTCTTCCCCGCTCCGGGCGGTTATCGAGTCCCGCTCAGCCACGAGAAGAACCCGCCTCGGGTTTTCTCTGGCATGCGACCGGGCTTGATGCCCAGCGTCGTCACCACGCGCTCCGCGATTCGCTCGATGTCGCGGGACGCTCTCGCACGCGGCGTGCCAATCGACATGGGCACGCGCGCGCGCACCGCGTCCTGGGCCGCCGCATCGCGACGCACCACTCCGAAGAGGGGAACATTAAACCCGAGGAACTTGCGGCAGGTCGCGCTCATGCGCCCGTGCACCTCGAAGCCCTCGTCCTCGCTATCGGCCATGTTTACGGCGATTGCAAAGCGGGGCGGGTTGGGCAGGCGGGCCACGCACTTGATCATCGCGTAGGCATCGGCGATGGAGGTCGGGTCGGGGGAGACGACGACGAGGGCAAGGTCAGCCGCGGCGACGAAGGAGGTCACCTGATCGCTCAGCCCGGCGCCGGTATCCACCAGCACCACATCGCTGAAGGCTTCGAGATCGATCAAGCCGGCCAGCAGGGCGGTGCGCTGGAGCTGCGAGAGGTTGGCCATCCGCGCCAACCCTGCGGAGCCCGGGACGAGCTTGAAGCCCCCGGGGGCGTCGACGGCGATGTGCGAGAGCAGTCGTGTGGCTTGACCATCGGTGCGGCTGGGGTCGATGGCGGCGTCGAGGCGGTTGGTGGGGTTCATGCCGCAGAGCAGGTCGGCGTTGGCCAGGCCCAGGTCTGCATCGAGCAGGCTCACGCGCCGGCCAAGCTTGGAGAGGGCGATGGAGAGGTTGACACTGATGCTGGTCTTGCCGACCCCCCCTTTTCCGGAGGTGATGGCAATGACCGGCACGGTGCGGGTGGGCGCGACGGGCTCGGGAGGCGTTGGCGGGATTCGAGGAGATTCGGGCTTGACCTCGCGCCCGAAACGAGCCGGGGGCCCAGCCTTTTCGGCGTAGGTGATCATGGCGACGCCGGGGCCGTAGACCGATTGAACCATCGCCCGCAGACGCGAGGCCTGATCGGGTTTGGATTCGGTAGCAACTGATTCCATGCGAACCACCTCAGAGGCAGACTCCTTCGCCGTGAAGGAGGAATGAATCAAGGAATAATCCCCACACATTAATCCGGGGGTGACCCCCGCGACAGGGTATCGCAAACTGGGGGGAGAGGGCGAGCAAATTCTTGCCAGCCATCTGTCAGATGGCAGAGGCCTCGGTTCTTGCCGCCTCGGGCTGCTCCAGGGTTCCTCCCAGGATCAGGCGGGCAAACCGGTCGGCGTTCGCAAGCTCGATGTGGTCAGGCACTTCCTGCCCGGTGGTCACATAGCTCAGCGGGAGGCGGGCGGCGTGCACCACGTTGGCCAGGCGGCCGAAGTCCAGGGCTTCGTCGAGCTTGCTGATGATGAGGCGATCGGGGGAGAGCGCCGCGAACTTCTCCGCGGCCTTGGTCATCACCTGCTGGTCGGCGGCGGCGGACAGGACCAGATGGGTTTCATCGGGGCTCGCGGCTTGAACGAAGGTGGCGAGTTCGTCCAGTTTGCTTGCGTCGCGGGGTGAGCGCCCGGCGGTGTCCATCAAGATCACATCGCAGTCGGAAAGTCGCTGGCAAGCCTGCTCTGTCTCGCGGGCGGAGAGCGCGACCATGAGGGGCACGCCGATGATCTGGGCGTAGGTGCGGAGCTGATCGACGGCGCCGATACGGTAGGTATCGGAGGTGATGAGCCCGACGCGTACTCCGTGCCGGAGCTTGTAGGCCGCGGCGAGTTTGGCGACGGTGGTCGTCTTTCCCACCCCGGTGGGGCCGACAAAGGCGAGAACCAGGGGTCGCCCCCGCTGCTCACGCGAGGCGCGGGTGACGGCGCCGACGACGGGGAGCTTGGCGGCCAAAGCCCGCTCCACGCAACGAGTAACGACGGCGATGTCTTCGAGCTCGCTGCTATGCAACTCATCGCGCACGCTGCCGACGATTGAATCCGCGAGGGGAACATCAACGCCCGACTCGGTGAGGCGCAGATGCATGTCGAAGAGGGGCTCGCTCATGCCGAGCGTGGCGTCGCCTGCGTTGCCTCGGCGGGCGGCGCTGAGCACGTGGCCGACCAGTCGCTTGATGGTGGCCATTTCGCCGGCGAGGGCGGCGAGCGCGTCCGGGTCGATGGGGGCGGCGGCGACGCGGGTGGTGGGGAGCGGGGTGCGAAGGGGAGAGGGTGGGGTGGCCGCGGGCTTTTCGGAGCGTTCGGGCTTGGGTGACGGCGAGGTCACCGCGCGATCGGGAGATTCGGCCGCGCGGGGTGTGGGGGCGGCACCGGGGCGAACGGGGTGCTCGGGGATGCTCGCGGGGGCGGGGATGGAAGTCGCGGCGGCGGCGGGCTTGAGCTCAAAGCGCTCGAAGCTCGCGGGCACAAAGGACGAGGCTTCAAGGGGTTTTTGACGTGAGCCATCGCCGGCCCGTCGCGGGGCGCGGGCTGGGGGCTGATCGCTGGCGGTGATCTCGACGACCTGGCGACCACCAACACCGAGCACGCCACCCACGCGATAGACGCGGGTGTGCAGGATCACCGCGTCCTTGCCGAGGTCTTTTTTGACTTCGGCCAAGGCGAGGGCCATGGTGGGCGCGTTGTACGTTTTGAGGTTCATGCGTCGCCATCCTGGCTGGTAGAACAAACTCGAACTGCGTTGCGGCCCGCATCCTGCTGGCCGTCAATGGGGCGGAGTGTATCAACTCGCGACGGGGGCAACCACCTGAATAGCGTGTGGAAAAGTGTGAAGATTCGGGGGATGCCGGCAAGAGAGAGGGGAGCAGAAAAAGAATGGGAAGGACACGGGCCGGAGGCCCGTGCCACGAGGTTGGGTAGGTGGCGCGTCAGGCCGCGTTGGCGGGCTGGCGGGATTCATCTGGAGGCATGACCAGCGCAACGGATTCGACTTCGACACCCCCGGCGACTTCGTTGTAGCCGAGGACGGCCGCCCCGGGGATTCTGGGCTCGATGAGCTGGCGAACCACGGCCCGAACCTGGGGCGAGGCGATGACCACCGGGGGCTGACCGGCGGCGACCACCTGCTGCAGGGCGCGGGCGATCTGATCGGTGATGCGTGCCCCCAGGCGCGCCGGGATGTTCACCGCCGTGCCCGCCGGGCCCCGGTCGATGTACGCGTTGATCTGGTCTTCCAAAGCCGGGTCGAGGGTCACGCAGGTGAGCTTGGTGGTGCCGTCGGGCAACTTGGCGGCGTACTGCTGGCAGATGGTGCGTTTCAGGGCGTTGCGAACATACTCAGTAAGCACGTCCAGGTCCTTGGTCTTGGCACCCCAGTCGGCGAGGGTTTCGACGATGGTCTCGAGATCGCGGATGGGCACCCGCTCGCGCAGCAGATTCTGGAGGATCTTCTGGAGGTCGATGGGCTTTACCACTGCGGGGATCGATTCCTCGACGAGCTTGGGGGCGGATTGTTTGAGCTGCTCGATGAGGTTGCTGACTTCGTCGCGGGTGAGGAGCTCTTCGGCGTGTTTGCGCACAAGCTCAGTGATGTGCGTCGCGAGCACGCTGGTGGGGTCGACGACGGTGTAGTTGAGGGTTTCGGCGCGGGTGCGGAGCGCGGGGTCGATCCAGAAGGCTTCCAGGCCGAAAGCGGGCTCGCGGGTGCGGTCGCCCTCGATGGGGCCGCTGGTGAGGCCGGAATCCATGGCGAGCAAGCGGCCGGGGCGGGTGTGGCCGGAGGCGACGGGGTTGCCGCGGATCTTGATGCGGTAGTCGTTGGCGGGGAGCTGAATGTTGTCGCGGATGCGCACGGGGGGCATGACGAGGCCAAGCTCCACGGCCAACTGGCGGCGAATGGCCGAGATGCGATCGAGCAGGTCGCCGCCCTGCACGGTATCGACCAGTTGCACCAGGCCGTAGCCCACTTCGAGTTCGAGCGTGTCGACCTTGAGGAGGGATTCGACGGGTGGGGGCTCGGCGGCTTTGGTGGCCTTGGCGCCGGCCGCGGCGGCGGTGGTCTCGGCGGCTTTGGTCTTTGTCCCCGCGCGGGTGAGGGCGACGCCAAGCCCCCCGAGCGCCCCGCCCGTGATGAGGAGGGGAATCGTGGGGAGCGGGGTGAGGGCGAGCAGGAAGAGGAACCCGGCGGTCATCATGAGGCCCTTGGGCTGGCTGATCACCTGGTCGGTGAGTTCGTGCCCGAGCTGCTCTTTGCTGCCCGAGCGGGTGACGATGAGGGCCGAGGCGATGGCGATGACGAAGCTCGGGATCTGGGCAGTAAGGCCGTCGCCGATGGTGAGCTTGGTGAAGACCTCGGCGGTTTTGCCCGCGTCCCACCCGCGGCTGATGATGCCGACCGCGAAGCCACCCAGCACGTTGATGACCGTGATGATGATGCCGGCGATGGCGTCGCCCCGCACGAACTTGCTGGCACCGTCCATCGCGCCGAAGAAGTCGGCCTCTTGCGAGATCTTTTCGCGCCGGCGGCGGGCCTCGCCCTCGTCGATGGTGCCGGCGTTGAGGTCGGCGTCGATCGCGAGCTGCTTGCCGGGCATGGCGTCGAGGGTGAACCGGGCGGCGACTTCGCTGATGCGCGTGGCGCCCTTGGTGATCACCATGAACTGCACGATGACCATGATCAGGAAGATGACGATGCCGACGAAAAGAGAGTTGCCCGCCACGAACTGACCGAACGCGAGGATGACGTTACCGGCAACGCCCGCGGCTTCTTCGGGCGTGTTGGCGTTGGCGCTCAGGATAAGGCGCGTGCTGGCGACGTTGAGCACGAGCCGGAAGAGCGTCGTGGCCAGCAGCAGCGACGGGAAGACGCTGAAATCCAGCGGGTGATCCATATAGATGGTGGTGAGCAGGATCACCACCGAGAGGCTGATGTTGAGGCAGATGAGAACGTCCATCGCCATGGGGGGCAATGGCACCAGCAGCACCACCATGAGCGCCACAAAGCCCATGGGCGCGATGTAGCCGCGGTGCGTGTGCAGCTTCGCCAGCCACGGAGGGAGCACCAGCACGGGCTTGGCCGGTGGGCCGGGCCTCGGCGGGGGCTTGGGCGCGTTGGTGGGCGCCGGACCTTTGGAAAGGGCCTTGGCCATCAGGCGCGAGCCCCTTGGTCAGCGGGTGATGGCGTGGGTGCTGAGTTCATGCCGCGGCCTCGCCTTCCAGGCGATAGACATACGCCAGCACCTCGGCCACGGCCTCGTAGAACTTGGGCGAGATTTCGCCCCCGACCGCGACGGAGGCGTAGAGCCCGCGCGCCAGGGGCGGACGCTCGACGATGGGGACGCCGTTCTGCATCGCCAGGTGCCGGATGCGGAAGGCGAGAAAGTCCGCACCCTTGGCGATGACGCGCGGGGCGGTCATGGTCTTGGGGTCGTACTTGATCGCGACGGAAAAGTGCGTGGGGTTGGTCACGATCACGTCGGCCTGCGGCACCGCCTGATTGATCCGCTGCTGGGCGATGTCGCGGGCGAACTTGAAGCGCCGGGCCTTGAGTTTCGGGTCGCCGTCCATGCTGCGGCGCTCGTCCTGCACTTCCTGCTTGGTCATCCGCAGGTCCTGGTTCAGTTGCCAGCGCTGGTACATCCAGTCGATGATGCCGATGATGAGCATGATCGTGAGCAGCCACTTGGCCAGCAGCAGCAGCATGTCGCCGATGACGCTGACGCCGGCCCAGAGCGACAGGCGCGGCAGGCCGACGACCTGGTCCATGAGCCCACGGAGCAGCAGCCAACTGACGAACACGACCACGAGCAGCTTGCCGGAGTTGACGAGGGTTTTGACCGATTGGCGGCGGTTGAAGAGGCGCCCGAAGCCGTTGATCGGGTTCAGGCGGTTGAGGTCGGGCATCAGCCCGTGGGAGCTGAGCACCAGGCCCACCTGCAGCACGTGCGCCCCAAAGCCGATCAGAAAAACAAGCGCGAGCACCGGGGCGGTGGCCATCGCGGCCCGTACAGCGGTGCTGACGAGGAGCTGATCGAGGTTGTCGGTGGTGATGCCATCGAAGCCCTCGTGCAGGATCGCCTGCATCATCTCGCCCATGCCCTTGGCCAGCCCCGCGCCGAAGACGATAATGAGAATGACCGCGCCAATGAGCTCGATGGCTGCGGTCAGGTCGGGGCTTTGGGCCACCTGGCCCCGCTCGCGGGCTTCGTGCAGTTTTCGCCCGGTTGGGGCCTCGGTGCGTTCGCCCAGGTCTTCAGCCATGCGCGCCTCCGTAGGAAAGCGTGTTGAGCCAGCGGAGCGCGTCGGCGAGGGCGTGGCGGATTTCGTCGCCGGTGGTTTCGTAGAGGGCGGTGGTGGCGAAGACCAGCACGCCCAGCCCGGCGAGGATTTTGATGGTGAAGCCCACGCTCATGATGTTGAGCTGGGGCATGGTCTTGCCGATGACGCCCATGATCACCATCAGCAGAAAGCTGATGGCGACGACGGGGAGGGAGACGCGCAGGGCGAGCACCATGCCGCTGGTGAGGGTGGTGACGAAGAGGTCGAGCGGAGTGTCGGAGACCTGGAAGGCCCCGATGGGGACGGACTTGAAGCTGGCAAGGAGGCCCCCGAAGAGCTGCTCGACCCCGCCGATGGCCGCGAAGATGCCGGAGGCGATGTAGAAGAGCAGTTGCCCGAGCACTTCGCTGTTGGCGTCGCTCTCGGGGTTGTAGACCTGGGCGAGGCCAAAGCCCATGGACTGGCCCATGATGACGCCGGACATCTCGATGCTGAGGAGGGGCAACGCGGCGATCGCGCCGATGCACAGGCCGATCAGGGCTTCGCTGGCGATCAGCGGCACGAGATCGATGATGGTGATGTTGCTCGGGGTGGTGATGTGGCCGGCGACGAGGGGGTAGGCGGCGGCGGCGAGCATCGCGGTGAGGAGGGCCTTGTAGCGTGCGGGGATGATGGTCGAGGAGATGGTGGGCGCGAGGGCGAAGATGCCGCCGAGGCGAAACATCACGAGCGTGAAGGGCACGACGTGCGCGAGCAGGGGTTTGAGATCGGTCTCGATGGCCAACGCGGGGTTCCTGAACCAAGTGGTGAGGGGAGCCTGAAGGTCGCTAGACGAGCCTGAAGAGTTCGGCGGAGTATTCGATGAGGCGCTGGGCGACCCAGGGAATGAGGATGGCCGCGGCGAGGATCATGACGACGATCTTGGGAACGAACGACAGGGTCTGATCCTGAATGGACGTGATGGTCTGGAAGAGGCTGATGATGAGGCCCACGATGAGGCCGGCCCCGAGAATGGGCGCGGAGATTTTCAGCGCCATGATGAGCGCTTCGCGGACGAGCTCGAGTGAGGTGGTGTCGTAGTTCATGGTGCGTCTCCGAGCGTGGGGCCTTCCTTTGGGACTAACCGATGTGAATGCCGGTGGCGACAAGGGCGTGGCGCAGCGGGGTGTCGAACAACCAAGAGAGCTGAGCCCCGGGCTCATGACGCACAAAGCCCCGCATCAGCCCCCCCACCACCAGCACCCAGCCGTCGACGAGGACGAACAGGAGGAGCTTGAAGGGCAGGCTCACCAGCACCGGGGGCAACTGGATCATGCTCATGGCGATGAGCATCGTGCTGATCACGACGTCGATGACCAGGAAGGGCAGATACACCTTGAAGCCGAGCAGAAAAGAGACCTTCAGTTCGCTCATCATGTAGGCGGGAACGAGCGTAACCATGTCGACGTCCGCGCGGGTGAGCTTGTCGGGCTGGCTGATGTCCACGCCCCGGTAGTCGAGCACGGTGTACACGCCTCCCCAGTTGCCGGTGGCGTCGATCTGGTCGAACATGAAATCGCGCATCGGCTGCTTGGCGCGGTCCCACAGGTCGTCGTAGGAACTGATCGCCCCGGAGCGATACGGCGCGATGGCTTCCTTGTTGATGCGCTCCAGCGTCGGGCTCATCACCAGCAGCGTCATGAAAAGCGAGAGGGCCGTGATCACCTGGGGTGGCGGCACGCTGCTGGTGCCCAGGGCCTGCCTCAGCAGGCCCAGCACGATGAGCATCCGCATGAAGCACGTCGTCATCAGCATGAGCGACGGCGCGAGCGAAATGACCGTCAACACCACCATGATGTTGATGGCGGTCGATAGCCCGCTCTTGCCGTCCCCCTGCGAACTGCCCGGGAGCGCGTTGCCTGCTTGCGCCATGATCCGCACCGGGTTCAGCGCGTCTGAGGTGTCTTCGGTGCTGGTGAGCAGCGGATTGCGGGCTTCGCTCGGGGCGGCGGCGGGTGATGTCAGCGTCGGCACCTCCGGCCCGAGCGCGCGGGCCTGCCCGGCGGCCGGGGCGGTGATCGCCAGGAGCAGAGAACAGAACGCGAGAAGTGAGCGCATGAACGGCCTCATGCCCGCACCTCCAGGGTGGGGCGCCCGGGCCGCGTGACGGGGCGCTTTGTGCCCGTCGTCACCGGCGTCGCGGCCACCTTCAGGGCCCTGTTCGCGTGCTCATCCTCGCGCTGCAACAGCCCGGCGAACTGCTTGGCGATCGATTCACCGGCTTCGTCGCGGGTGCGCAGCAACAGCGAGGCGACCTCCTCGGGGTCGGTGATTTCGCACAGCGTGTTCATGCCTCCACCAAGGCGACCTACGCCCATGGAGATGAGAAGCACGCGCCGGTCGAGCTTGAGCAGTACCAGCGTGCCGCCCCGGCCGAGTGGAAAACGTCCGAGGACTTCCAGCACGCCCGAGGGGGCGCGCCCGCCGGGGCCGATGGCGGCAAAGAGCCCGCCGCCCCGACTGGCGACCTTGCGAACAACCACGCCCACGAGGACGATCACCCCGACCACCGCCGTGAGGGCCAGCGCCACCTGAAGCGAACTGCCCGCGAGGGTTGCAGGAGTCTTGACCGGTTCGGCGACTCCGGTGGCCACCGGCTTGGGCGAACCCAGGGCCAGCCGCTCTTGGGTGGGGATCGCGGGCGGGCCTACCTGAGGTTGCTCGTCACCTCGAACGACGGCCCCGAAGCACACAACGCCCAGCGAGAAGATCGCCAGGCGCTTGCCAAAACAAGTTGTGAAGCCGTGTCGCCGCACCTGGTTTCGCCATCCTGGCTGTTGCCCTGCCGGTCTCCGACCGGCGCCGATCCCTGTCGATCACCTGCTCACACCGCCTTGGCCGGTTCCGAAGTCGGGCTCAAGATTTCGTTGATGCGCACACAGAAGTTGTCGTTGAGCACCAGCACCTCGCCCCGCGCCACGTGCCGGTCGTTCACGTACACATCCACCGGGTCGCCGGCCAGCTTGTCGAGCTCGACCACCGCCCCCTCGGTGAGTTTCAGAACATCTTCGATCAGCATCCGCGTGCGGCCCAGCTCGATCTTCACGTTGAGGTTGACATCCGAAAGCAAGTCGATCGCTTTGGGCACCGCCACTTCGACGCTCTGCGTCAGCACAGGTAAGTCCACCGGCTTGGCGCCCGCGGGAGCGGGCTTGGCGGCGGGGGGCGGCGCGGGCGTGTCGTCGCGCATGCTACCGGTGAGATCGCTCAGGTCACCGAGCCCGGCGACGGCGGCTTTGGCCGCATCGAGCGCGGCATCCGCCAGCGTTTCCGCGCTGGTCTTGGCCTTGGGAGCCGGCTCGGGCGGCTTGGGCGCGGCGCCCTCGGGGTTCGGCGGGTTCGCGGCTGGTTCGTCGGCCATCCTGGCCACCTCGCACAACACGCGAGCCGCCCCGCGCCCTCCAGGCGCAGAAAGCCGACTCGCAACTTCGCCCCATGCATCGGCGGGGCCGCCCGGAAAACGACACAACTTGCGGCAACTCCTGCCGAACTGCCCGATAACCGTGGGCAGCTCATGCCGAATCGCGCAGAAAGCGCCTGAGGGGTTTGGTTGCGGGTCAGCGAATCAATCCGCCGGGAAGCCGCGGCATTTAGGGATGAAGATCTTCTCGATCCGTTCCTTGCCGTCCGGGTCCTTGCCGATCACTTGGCCCACATACGCCACCAACTGCCGGTTGATCGTCTCCAACCCAGGCTCCTTGAGCTGGCTGTGCTGGGCGCGGCGGAAGACCATCGCGACGCCCTCCTTGATCTCCGCGTTCTTCTCTTCCAGCACCTTGTTCACAAACTCTTCGTTCTTCTTCTTCACCTTCAGGTAGATTTCGGTGTCCCAGATCCAGACGCGTCCCGTCTGCAGGTTCTGGAACTTGTCCTCGATCAACTGAATCTCGACGGTGGATTCAGTGTCGTTCTGGTCGGCGTGCTCCAGGTGCGCCTCAGCCGCCACCGCCGCCTTGGGCGATGTCGCCTTGACGACAAAGAAGACGGCGCCGGCTTCGACAGCCATGAGGGCCGCGACGATGCCGATGACCTTGATGGGCAGGCCCTTCTTGGCCGGAGCGGCCCCCTCTGCGGGCTTGGCTGCCTCTTTGGGTGCGTCCTTGGAATCCTTTGCGTCCGCCATGGTTCCCGCCTCCATCGCCACACGCGTGCATGCGTCGGCAAGGCGGTATCGACCGGGCGTCGGTGTCGGGCAAGCGGGACGCAGCGAGAAGCCGCCGAACGGGAGCGCCAGCATGGCACATGCGGCATTCTGCGGGCTTTGACGCGGGTTATGCGACGTTGGCTAGGCGGCGCGCCGGGCGGGGGTCGCTTCTCGGGCGGCCTGCGGCATCGGATGGGATGCGGCGGCGGTCGCATCGGTGGGCTCGCGACCGGAGGTGAGGATCGGCCACGCCAGCATCGGGCCAGCGATCATGAACCACAGGCCAAGACCCACGATCAGGCGGGAGAAATCCACGGGGACCAAGCCGGTGACAATGAGGGCCGCGCCACCGAGGGCCACCAGCGAGAGGGTCGCCAGGGCCAGTCGCCATGGTTTGAGGTCGACGCGGCTGAGCCAGGCGAAGACTCGATCCACGCGAAGCACTCGGGCCGCGAGCAAAGAGGTCCCGGCGCTGAGGCACGCGATGCCCAGGAGTTTCATCAGCACGAGCAGGCTTTCCATGGTGAGCCTCCGGTGGAGGTCGGCGTGCGCGGGTTGAACGGGGCGCGGCGACGTCCTGCACTGGTGATCGGACCTATGCGGCGACGGCTTGAGGCGGACTTAGCGGCCCAGGGCCAGCAACTGCTGCATCAGGTCATCGGTCGTCTTGATAATTCGGCTGCTGGCGGAGAACCCGGTGGACGCCTGCACCAGCTTGATGAACTCGCCGCTGAGGTCGACATTGGATTGCTCGAGCGAGCCGCTGCGGATGGCGCCGGTGCCGAAGCCGCCGGGCGGGGAGATGACGGCGCTGCCGCTGTTGGCGCCAGTGGTGAAGAGATTGTCGCCGGCGTCCACCAGGCCGTCCTGGTTGTTGAAGCTGGCGAGGGCGAGCTGGCCCAGCGGCCGGATTTCACTGTTGGAAAAAACGCCGCTGATGACCCCATCGCTCTCAACGCCATATCCCACCAGGATGCCGTAGGACGAGCCGTCGCGGAAGGGGATGGCGAGCTCCGAAGTCGCGGAGTCGAGCGACGAAAGCCCTCCATGCGAAGACGAGAAGCTGATGTCGAAAGTCAGGGGCGAGGTCGCGCCGGTGCCGGGCCTGTCAACCGACACGGCAACGGGAGTCGAGTCCAGCGCCTGTCCAAGGTTGTTGAACGCCTGTGTGCCGGTAGCCGCCTGCACCTGCTGCCCGCTGGGGTCGGTCGTCTCCACGAAATATCTCCAGACGGTGCCGGTGCTGGAGCGACTTTCGATCGCCAGGGTGACATCAAAGTTGACCGGTGCCCCGAGCGAGTCGTACACCTGGAAAGAAGTGCGCACCGCTTCGCCATCGGCGCTGGCCTGCGGATCGGAGACGAAGGGGTTGCCGACGGTGAGTCCCGAAGCGTCCTTGAGTGAGAGGTCAGAGTTCTCGAAGGAGAGGTTGTTGGTGGTGCCGGTGTTGCCGATGATGCTCAAGACGCCCGTGGCGGGGTCAAGAGAGACGCCGGGGGTTGCGCCGTCGGGGTTGGAGCCGACGGTGGTGTTGATGCCAAGGGCCTGCGTGAAGAACGCGGTCAGATCGTCGATGGTGGAAGTCGCGGTGATGGGGTAGCTGGCGGTGGGCAGGGTCTTGCCGCCCTTCTGCGCGCCAGCGATGCTGATGGATTGGCCGACGCCAAAGAGCGGCGAGGTGCCGCTGGCGGAGTTCGCATCCGCGATGTCGATCAGCCGCGTGGTTGGCTCCGCCAGGTTGGGTGCCGTGGGGGCGGGGACAGCGCCGGGGATGGCGGTAAAGCCGAGGCTGGCGCCGGGCCCGAGCTTGATGGACGTGCCGTGAGTCGGCAGCGCGCCACTGGAGTTGAGGTTGCCGGAGATGGTGACGTTCTTGGTGGCCTGCGCGATGGTGAGATTGTTGACGGGGATGGTGATATCACCGATGGTGCCGGGGAGGATGTTGTAGTTGCTGTCGATGCCGTAACCCTGCACGCGCTCGCCGCTGACGGTGGTGAGCTTCTGCTCGGCGTTGGTGCGAAAAGCGCCGTCGCGGGTGAAGAACTGGCTGGTGCCGCGATTGACCACGAAGTACCCTTTACCGTCGACGGCGAGGTCGCGGTCATCGCCGGTGCTGGAGAGGGTGCCGGCGGTGGTGTTGCGCAGCGTGCCGGCGGTGTTGACGCCCAGCCCGATCTGATAGGGGTTGGTGCCGCCCGTGTTGGTGCCCGGGGCGGTACCGGCCGAGAGGGTTCGCGAATAGATCGTCGAGAACTCGATGCGCGTCGACTTGTACGCGGTCGTGTTCACGTTCGCGATGTTGTTGCCGATGACTTCAATATCGCGGCTGGCGGCGTTCAGACCGGTGAGCGCGGTGAAGAGGGCGGTGGTCGATGGCATGGGGCGGCTCCGTGCGGGGGCCGTGGTGGCCGCCGGGTGGATTCAGGTACGCAGGGTGCGAATCGACGGATCAGAGCAGCAGGCCCAGCGGCCCGGCGCCGGCGAGCTGCGACAAAAGCCTCGCACCCCCGGCCAGCAGGTTGGGGCCACCCGATGCCTGCGGGTTCAGCGAAATCGCGGCCCCGAAGCCGCTGATCACGCCCTGGTCCGCGTTTGCCGGACCGGTGATGGTGCGCGTTGCGACATCCAGTGAAAAAGCCCTGTCGCCCACCAGCACGAGGGCATTCTGCGCTCCCTGCAACTGGGCCTTGTCCGCCCCCGCGTCGAGGGTGGCCTGCTGCGCGTCGGTCAGTGAAAGGTCCACTCCCGGCGCGACTTTTACCGGTTGCCCGCTCGAGAGCGACCCGGCTTGCGCTTGCTGGAGCAGTGAATCAAAGCTCTGCCCGGCAATGGAGGAGCCCGCGCTGGCTTGCAGGTTCTTCGCGCTGCCGGAAGAGCCAAGGACTTTGAGGAGTTGAAGCGGATCGATGCTCACGGCGTCACCCCCGTGGTGTCGGCGGGCGTCTGCACCTGGTCGAGGTTGTCAACGGTGATGCGTGCCCCGGACTCCAGCGTGACGACGGAGCCGCTGCTGGTGCGAGAGACCGTCTTGACGATTCCCTCAGAACGCCCGTTGTCGGTGTCGATGCCCGACACCTGCTTACCGATGAGCGTCGAGGCGCTGGTGAAGTCGTTCTGCGCCACGAGCTTGGTGAGCTTGTCCGACAGGTCGGTGTTCGACTGGATCGAGCGGATGCCCGACAGCTGCTGGATGAGCTGGTTGGTGTCGGTGGTGTTCAGCGGGTCCTGGTGGGACAACTCCTGCAGGATGATCTTGGTGAAATCCTGAGAGGACAGGGAACTGAAACCCGTTGCCTTGCTGGTGCTCGTGCTGGAGCCCACGCTGCTGACGTCTGACATTGGTGGATTCTCCGGACGCTGGCGGCACGGCCGTCAGGCGATCGCGTCGAGGCGCAGGCGATACACAGACGCGCTGTCGTGGCCGAAGCTGACGGGCGACTGCCCCAGCTCCGCACCAAAACTGTCAACGTCGATCGCGCGGGGCTCCGCCCCGTTCCCACGCCGTGCCGGCTCGCCTCCGGACCTGTCCTTCGGAGCGTTGTTCGCGTCCTGCGAAAGCGCCCCGAACTCCTGCCCGATACGCGAGCCGTCAATCTCGATGCGTTCCACGCTCAACCCCCGCGCTTCCAGCGCGGCCCACAGTTCATGCGACTTTGCTTCCAGCAAGTGGCGTGCCGATTCGGTCGTCGGCTGAAGCCGCGCGGAAACCTGATCGTCTTTGATGTTCAGGTGAATGGTGAGTTCGCCCAGTGAATCGGGGGCGAGGCGCAGCGTGGCGTTGCCCCCCTGGCGAAGCGCGAGCGAGAGCCCGCGTGAAACCTGCGTGAGAGGCTCATGGTCTTCGACGACAAACTTGCCGCGCGAGGAAGATTCAAGCGTGGCGAGCAGCGCCTTGGACTTGGCGCCCGTGATCGTCTTGATGTCCGTCACCGGCTGCGTGGCACCCACGGCTGGCTCGGGCCCAGTTGCCTCGTTGGTCGACTGCAACAGACTGACCGGGCCGACCCCAGCGCCCGCGTTGTCGCCGGTCGCGCCCGATGCAGAAGACGGTGGTGCCGCAGAGATTGCCGCCGCCTGGCTTTCGGCGTGATTCTGGTTGAGTGATTGGCGCAGCTCGGGGTTCTGTTCCGCGGCAGCGGCCCTTGCCGGCCCGGGCTCCGGCTTGGCGCTCCCGTCGTTTGGGTTGCCCCCCGCAGTCTGATCACCATCCGCGCGGGCCGGGGCGGAGGGCGCATTCGATCTCGCCTCAATATCGGTCTTTGAAGTCCCCGTCACATCCTGATGCGTCTTGGTTGTTGTCGATGGTTTGTCGGGCGTCGCGTCGGGTGTGCTCGTGGGGTTTTCGAGCTGTGCCCTCGCCACGCTGGTGGCATCCGGCAGAGAGGCGAGCTCGGCCACGCTTAGCTGCGTCAGGTTTTTGGGTTTGGCGGCGCCATCCTTGCGCGGCTTGGCCGACTCCTGCGCGGCGGGGCGCAGGTCCTGCGTCTTTCCGACCGCGGTGGAACTTGGCCCGCCGATCCCCGCCGCCGCGACCTGGCCGATCGCATGCTCCAACGCATCGTCGAACGCGCCGGCGGCGTCCGTCGCGACTACTCGCACGGGTGCCGGGTGAGTCGAAATGTCATCCGCGTGAATCGCTTGGGGCATCAGGGAGCACTCGGCGTAAGCCCGGCGACTTCGCCTCGCTTACGGAGCTGCTCCAGCAACTGGGTTGCCAGCTTCGGATCGGTCTTTGTGATCTCGGTGATGATCTTCCCGCGCGGGCGATCGTCCATCGCGTCCAGATATCGCAGCGCGTCGGTGAGGCCGGCCTGCGCCGTGGGCGGCACCGGGCTCGCCGCGGCGGGCGGGGTTCCGTTGGCGATCAACGGCCCGTTGCCGCCTCCGGCGCCGCTGCTCACGGGTGCGAAGTTGGCCTGGCCGGTCGTGATGAGCTGCTGCAAAATCGTCGCGGCCTGGGCGGGCTTCATGGTCGTAAGCACCGTGAGGCTCTTCTGAAACTGCGCGTCGGTCTGCGCCAACTGCGTTGACTTGACGCTATCTTCAAAGGCCTTTCGCTGGGCTGCGAAGGCCGCCTTGTCGCCATCGAGTGCCGTCCGCTCGGCCGCCAGCCCGCGCTGCAAGTCCTCCACTTCGCGGTGCAGGCGGTTGATGCGTTCCTCGTCGAGCTTGGTCGCTTCGATGCGTGCTGCCAGGCGTTCCTCGGCGGTCAGGGGCGGGCGGGCCGCCTTCACCGCCTCCACGGCGGCCTTCTTGTCCGCTTCCATCTTCGCGCTGGCGGCCAACGCTTCACTCTTTTCGTCGGTGATGGTCTTGGAGAGCAGCTTGCGAACCTCGCCCGCTCGCTCCCAGTTGATGCGATCCGAACTGCGCAGCCAACCGACAAACCCGCCGATCGCCAGCAGATTAGCGATCGCCAACACCACGATGATGTTCAGAATCGTCTTCACGCCAGCTCCTCGTGCCGCCCGGCACGCGTCACGTTCAGTTCATCCAGGGCCGCGGCTTCGCGGCGTTTCTGGTCCTCGCGCCACTCTTCATATCGGCGTTCCTTCAGCGTTTCCACCGCCTTGCGCTGCGTCGCGGCCTTCAGCAGGTCCAGCCGGGCCGCGTCCAGCTTGCGGTGCACCCCGGCCAGCTCAAAGACATGCCGCTGGGCCTTGGCCACCAGATGCAGCCCCGCGCCCGCCTGCATGCGAACGCTCGCCAGGTCGACCGCCGCGCCCGCCTGTGCGCCGCCCAACGCCTCGCGCAGGTCATCGCGCCCGCGCACGATTTCGTTCTGGCACTCGCGAATGATGCCCTCGACGCGGGCACGCTCGTGTTCAAACTCGGCGACGACGAGCTGGCGGCGGCGTTCTTCCGCCTGCCGCGCCCGCAACACCGCCTCCAGCTCAAACACAAAGCGTGCCATGTGGTCCTTCTATCGCCATCGTGCAACTATCGCCCGCCGGACTTTGCCTTGATCATCTTCTGCGCCAGTTCCGAGGTGTCTTTGGCCAGTTTCAGCAGCGTGCCCCGTGCCTGTTCAAAGGGCTGCACGTCGTCTTTGCTCTGCCGAAGGAGATCCACAATCAGGCGATTGGCCTCGATCGCCACATCCGCCTCCGGGTTGCTCCCTTTGGCATACGCCCCGATCTGCACCAGGTCTTCGACATCCTTATAGATCGCCATCATGCGGCAAAGCTGTCGCCGGGCCGCGGAATGCTCCGGGGTGATCACGTCGTCCGCCACGCTGCTCACGCTATCCAGCACATCCACCGCGGGGAACTGGCCCTTGTGAGCGAGCTTTCGTGAGAGGATCACGTGCCCATCCAGAATGCCGCGAGCCGCATCTGCGATGGGCTCGGTCATGTCGTCGCCTTCCACCAGGATCGTGTATAGCCCCGTGATGGACCCCTTGTCCCCCTGCACCTGAATCGCCCCCGCCCGCTCCAGCAGCAGCGCCAGCTGCGCGAACACACTGGGGGTGTACCCCTTCGTGGCGGGCGGCTCGCCCACGCTCAGCCCCACCTGGCGCTGGGCGTGCGCGAAGCGCGTCACCGAGTCCATCATCAGCAGCACATCCAGCCCGCGATCGCGAAAGAACTCCGCTGCAGTGCAGGCGAGCTTGGCCGCCCGCATGCGCAGCAGGGGCGACTCGTCACCCGTCGCCACTACCACCACCGATCGCCCCAGCCCCTTTGGCCCCAGGCTGTGGGCAATGAAGTCCTGCACTTCGCGGCCGCGCTCGCCGATCAGGGCGATCACGTTGACGTCTGCCTCAGTGCGCTGCGCGATCGACCCCAGCAGCGTGCTCTTGCCCACACCCGGCCCGGCGAAGATGCCCAGGCGCTGCCCGCGCCCCAGAGGCGTCATCAGGTCAATCACCCGCAGGCCGGTACGCAACGCCTGTCGGATCGGACGTCGCTTGAGGGGCGCGATCGGCTCGGGGTTGATCGGCAGATGCATCCGGTCGTGCGCCGGACCCTTGCCGTCGATCGGTCGTCCCAGCCCATCCACTACGCGCCCGAGCAGCGACAGGCCAACCGGCGCCGTCTGGCTGGTCTGCTCCCACACCACTTCGTCGCCGGGCGAAATGCCCGTCGTCTGCCCCAGCACCATCACAATCGCTTGATCCCGCGAAAACCCGACGACTTCACCAAACAGCGGGCCGCCGGGCTGCGACACGTCCTGGCTCCGCGTGAATCGCACCAACGAGCCGGAGGGCGCGGGCAGTTCATCAATCAGCACAGTGAGCCCGCGTAGTGCCGCGACACGCCCCGACACCTTCAAGGGCTGCGCCCTTCGCACGCACTCGAAGGCGTTGGCAAAGGCGCTCACGGCGTCGCCTCTTTCGGCAGCAGCGTTTCGATCACTCGGTCAAGCTGCGTGAGCACCTCGGCGTTCACTTCGCCCCCGCCGCCACTGCGAACGACGCACGAACCCGCCGACAGCGCCGCATCCACCACGAGTTCCGCCGAGGCGCTGCTGCCCAGCCTGGCGATGGCACCGGCCAGGGCTTCGCGGGCCAGCGGTTCGTCCGCCGCGCTCACCGCCACGATCAACTTCGTGGCGCGGCTGGTCTCTCTAAGCGCCGCCTCGATCTGCCCCTCCACCACCTTCGGGTCCAGCTCCACCACGCGCTTCACCACCCGCCGCGCGATCTCCGCGGCCAGCTTCAGCACATCCGTCTTCGCCAGGTGCAGCATCTCCTCACGCCGGGTGAGGAACGAATCCAGCCCGCTTATCCACGCCGTTTCCAACTGCGCCAGCCCCGCCTTGCGTTCCGCCAGCCCCATCTGGCGCCCTTCCTCCAGGCCCTTGGCCTGACCATCTTTTCGCCCCTGCTCAAAGCCCTCGGCTTTGCCCACTTCGCGCGCGTCGCTGATCAGCTTCGCCCTTTCCTTGTGGGCCTCTTGCACGATGCGGGTCGCCTCGGCGAGCGCGCGAGACTTCATCTCTTCGGCTTGGCGCTTGAGGTCGCCAAGGTCGAGCACGACGGCCTGAGATACCACCCGGGCCGCCTCAGCTTGACGAAGCACCGCCATGAGACTGCTCCTGGGCACCCCCTCTCTCCGAGAGGGGAAATCAAGACACACCGGTACGTCGCGGCCAGGCCCTCCCTTACGGTCGGGCTGCTGAAACACCCCGCGGGCGCATCAAGACAAACTTACACCATCTGCTCGGCGTCGCCGCCGCGACCTTCGATCACCACATCGCCGGCTTCTTCCAGCCTCCTCACGATGTCCACGATCCGCTGCTGGGCCGACTCCACATCGCTCACCCGCACCGGGCCCATGTACTGCATGTCTTCCTTGATGAGCGACGCCGCCCGCTCTGACATGTTCTTGAAGATCTTGTTCTGCAGCTCTTCGGACGCAGTCTTGAGCGCCAGGCTCAGCTCGCTATTGTCCACTTCCTTCAGCACCGCCTGAATGCCCTTGTCGTTGACCTTCAGCACATCCTCGAAGACGAACATGAGGCGCCGGATCTGCTCGACGAGGTCGGGGTCTTCCGACTCCAATCCTTCCATCACCGCCTTCTCTGTCGCGCGATCGGTCAGGTTCAAGATCTCCGCGACCGTCGGCACGCCCCCCGCCTTCTCGGTGCTCTGCGTCAGCATGTTCGAGAGGCGGCTCTCCAGCCCCCGCTCCACATCGCGGATCACCTCAGGGTTGGTCTGTTCCATGTTCGCCACCCGCTTGATCACCTCGATCTGCTTCTGCATCGGCAAGGCGCTCAGAATCTCACTCGCCTTGTGGTGCGGCAGATGGCACACGATCAGCGCGATCGTCTGCGGGTGCTCGTCCTGGATGAACGTCATCAGGTTGTCGCTCTCGGCCCGCTGCAAAAACGAGAAGGGCGTGCGCTGCACCTGCGTCTGGATCTGCCCCATCATCCGCTCGGCGGCCTTGGGATCCATCGACCCCATCAGCAACTGCTTCGCGTACTCCAGCCCGCCCTCGTTGGCGTACTCGCTGGCGATCGAGATGCTGTAGAACTCCTCGATCACCGCCGCCTGCAGCTCGCGGGGCACCCGCCCCAGGCTGGCCAGCTCGCGCGTCACCTCTTCGACGGCCTTCGTGCTCGTGGTCTTGTTCAAAATCTTCGAGGCGCGCTCGGGCCCCAAGGCCAGGAGGAGGATCGCCGCCTTGGTGATCCCTTCAAGCTCCGCGACCGTGTTTGGCAGCTTTTCGTTTGGCTTTCTCGGCATTCCCATGAACCCTGGTACGCTTTGTGGGCGTTACTCCTCAACGTTGATCCAGCGCGACACCAACTTGGCGGCCCCTTCGGGGTTCTCCTCCACGAGCTCGCCCACCTGCTCGAGGATCTTCGCCGCCTGCATCTCGCCTTCGCCAACCTCGATGCCAGCCATCGCGGTTTCGCTCTCATCCGCCTCGCCGATCACCTCCGCCGCACCCTCCAGCGCCGGCGGCAAACCAACGATTTCTTCCGCCGTGGGCGTATCGGCCTTGCGGGCCGCCTTCTTCACCACCGACAGCATCATGCCCATGGCGATGAGGCTCAGCACGGCCAGCGCGACCTTTTCGATCAATCCCCCGCTGATCAGCCCGCCGCCGCCCGCTCCGCCGCCCCCGGTGATTCCACCCAGGAAGGAGGCCGACTGCGTCACCACATTCGGGGGGATGTCGGCAGGGATCATCGCGACCGTCACGCTCTCCGAAACAAGCTTGTTCAGCTCCTCGGGCTTGAGCTTGGCGTTGGCCTGCGAGATCATCGTGCGCACATGCGCCGATACCTGCTCGATGATGGAGGGTTTGAGATCGGTGTCGAACTTTTTCTGCACATCCGCATCCGGCGGGGTGGTGGGCTTGGCGCCGGGCGTGGCGTTGGCCGCGCTGGCCGCCGAATCCTGCATCAACCTCACCACGTATCCCTTGGGCACCGATACCGACACCGCTACGGACGTGGACTGCCCCTTGGGGTCCACGATTCGCTCGGTGCGGCTGCCGAACTTGTTCTCATTCTCCACCGTCTCGTCGTTGTTCTCGGTTTTCGCCCCGCCCCCGCCCGCCCCGCGCGTGATGTCCGCCGCCTGGTTGGCCTCCACGCCCGGCACCGCGGCCCCGCCCGCCGCCTCGTTGGAGTTGTTGGTGGTGGTCGTGGTCTTTTTGGTCAACTGCACCGTGCCGTTCTTCTCCGGCAGGTACGACTGCACCTCCGCCACGCTGCGCGTGACGTCTACCGAGGCCGTCACCGCCACCTGCACGCCGGGGATGTACGACAGAAACTGTTCGATCTTCTCGCGGGCCTGGCGCTCCACCCGCTGGGAGTTGTCGAGCGCCAAGAGCGACGCCTGCGACTCATCGCTCGAGATCGCCCGCTTGGCCCCGGTGCCCGCGTCGGTGATGTTGATGTGGTCGACCGTCAGCCCCGCCACGCTGCCGGCGATGATGTTCGCGATCCCGTCGATCACAGATTGCGGAATGGACTGCCCGCTGGAGCTCTTGACCGATACCGCCGCAGTGGGCTTGCGCATCGTGGACCCGAGCCCCTGCGCCTCGGGAATCTCCATGAGCACCGTGGCGCTCTCCACGCCGTTAAACCCCTCGACCATGCGGCTCAGCTCGTTCTGCAGCGCCAGCCGGTAGTTCTGCTCGTTGGATTGACGCGAGTTCATCCAGTTCTGCTTGGTAATCAGCGTCTCGAAATACAGCGCCCGGTCCTTCGGCAGGGCCCCGGCCTGCGCGAGGAACTGGCGTGCCGCCAGCGCTCTGGCGCTGGGCACCACGAGCTTGCCGTCTTGAAACTTTGCGTCGATGCCCACGCCCGTGAGCTGGCTGGCGGCCCGTTCCTTCTCCACCAGCGTGGCGCTCTGCAACAACTCGACATTCGCGACATTCGACGACAGATTCCCCACGATCACCAGCGTCAGCACGGCGATCGTCGCCAGGCACGCCACGATGATCCAGTGGGTCAGGCTGAGCCCGGCCAACTGGCGGCGAATCGTATCGATTGCGCGTTGCATCGCCCCCATGCTGAAAGCCTCCGTGCCCACGCCGGCGCGATCCTCGCGCCCAAACGCGCAGCCGCTGCGCCAGGCACAGCGCAACTACGCGACGCATCTTCGGCCCGTTGAGCCTTTGCCCTTGAAACTCGTGTAGGGTTGCCGCCGCGTCCGAGAACGCCGACCGGCAGGTTTCGCCTCGTCAGGGAGGCTTCGCTTACGTGCGGATCTGCTTGATTTCGTCGTACGCGTCCATCATCTTATTGCGCAGGGCCTGCAACATGCGGAACGCATCGTCCGCCTTGTTGGTCGCCAAAATCACGCCTTCAAGATCGTTCCGCTGCCCGGTCGCCAGGTCTTCCACCGCCCGCGTCGCCTCTTGCTGGGCTTTGTTCGCCTGGTTCAGGCTGTCGGTCAGCACATCCTTGAACGACTTCTCCGGCGCGACCTCGCTGCCCCCGCCCTTGGCGAGGAACTTGGAAGCATCGATGCCTCCGCCGCCGCTGATGAAGCCGAGTGGGTCCGCCATCGCCAAGAGTGCTCCACTACGTCCTTCCCGCCGAACCATCCCGCAACGCTAGCGGGACATTACGCAAGCAAACGCAAAGACTGGGCCACAAGCGCCTTGGTCGCCTCGGCGGCCACCACGTTCGCCTCATAGGCCCGCCCCGCTTCCATCGCGTTCACCTGCTCATTCACCGGATCCACATTGCTATCAAGCACATACCCCTGCTGCGGCCCGCTCTTCTGCGCGAACGGACTGTTCGGGTCCCAGTGCGATCCAAACGCCGAGGGGTCATCGCGAATCTGCGCAATGTGCACGCCGAGTTTGCGCCCCGCCGCAGTCGCCGCCGTCGGGTCTCCCACCTGAAAGAAGACCCGCTTGGCCCGGTAGGGCGTGCCGTCGGGGCCGATCGAATCGCGGTTGGCCAGGTTTGCACTGATCGCAGCCAACCGATCACGCTGGGCGATCATGCCGCTGGTGGAGATTTCAAGGGCGCCGTACATGTGTTCATTCCTCGCTACGCCGCGGGGCGTTCACTACACCCGCTGGCTGATCGCCGTCCGCAGCATCGCCTCGTTCACACGCATCAGTTCGCTGGCCGCCCGGAAGACCGTGGTGTTCTCGGTCAGGGCCTGCATCATCCGCTCCAAGTCGCGGCTATTGCGGTCGTGAAACAGCACATTCCCCGATGGCGTGCGAGGCTTCAACACCAACCCCCCTGCCCCGTCGCGGGCCAGCTCGCGGGTTTCCTTGACGTCCAACACCCCCGCCGCGCTCCCCGCCCCTTCGCGCCGGCGCTTCACCGCCTCCGCCAGGTTCCTCTGAAACGCCTGCGTCGAGACATCCAGCGGCACAAAGTCCGGGGTGTCCAGGTTCGCGATGTTGTGCGCAAGCAGTTGCTGGCGCTGAGCCGCGAAGCTCATCACCTCGGCCAGCACCGGCATCGGGCCGGAGTTCGCAAGTTCTGCAATCAGCATGGCACCGCCCTTCAGCGGGCTCCGCCCGCGCCGGGAAACCACCGCAAACCGCTTGCCAACCCAAGCCCGCGCAACGATCGTCCCGAACACCCGTCGCTAGAGCGTCGCGGGGACCAGCCCATCCGTCTTCCACTTCTTGAGCTTCAGCCCCAGCGTCCGCACGCCGATCCCGAGGGCCGCGGCGGTCTTCTGCCGGTGTCCATTGGACTGTGTCAACGCCTGCACAATCGCCTCGCGCTCCAGCTCTTCCAGCGTTCGCGGCGTCATGCTGATCCCCGCGCCCGGCTTGGCCTCGATCTGCTGGGGCACCGTCCCGTTCATCATGGGCGTGGTCACCACCGGCATCGCGGGCAGCACCGCCGGATGGCTCGACGACACGCTCACCGGCCCGGTAGCCACCCACGGCGCCACCAGTCCCGGGGTGATTTCCCCGGTCGTGGCCGAGGCCAGCACCACCGCCCGCTCGCAGATGTTCTGCAGCTCTCGAACATTGCCCGGCCACGAATACGCCTGCAGCAGCGCCAACACCCCGGGCTGAATCGCAATCGGTGCACGCCCTTCGCGCTTGCACACCTCGCCCACAAAGTGCCGCGCCAGCACCGGCACATCTTCCAGTCGCTCGCGCAGCGCCGGCACTCGCACCGGGAGCACGCTGAGCCGGAAGAACAAGTCCTGACGGAAGTCCCCCTTGGCGCACGCCGCGGGCAGGTCGCGGTTGCTGGTAGCGACCACCCGCACATCCACGCCCATCGTGGTGCTCGAACCGACACGCTCAAAGGCCCGCTCCTGCAGCACGCGCAGCAGCTTGGCCTGGATTTTCGGGCTGATCTCGCTCACTTCGTCCAGCAACAGCGTGCCGCCGTCGGCCAGCTCAAAGCGGCCTTTGCGCAAACGCTCGGCGCCAGTGAACGCCCCGCGCTCGTGCCCGAAGAGCTCGCTCTCCAGCAAGCTCTCCGAGAGGGCCGCGCAGTTCACCGCCAGATACGCCCCGCATCGCCGCCCGCTCATTTCATGAATGGCTTTGGCGACCACCTCTTTGCCGGTGCCGGATTCACCCGTCACCAGCACGGTGCCCTGCGAGCTGGCGATCGCGTTGATCTGTTCCTTAAGCTCGCGCATGGCCGCCGACTCGCCGATGAGCCGCCCGACCCCCGCGTTACTCCCGGCCGCGAGCGCCGTGGGCCGCGCCTGCGCGCTCGCCCCGCCCGCCAGCAGCACCGCGTTCTCGCGCATCAGCCGCCGATGCTCCATCGCCCGGCGCACCGCGATGATGAGCTCGTCTCCCTCAAACGGCTTCGTCAGGTAGTCAAACGCCCCGAGCTTCATGGCCCGCACGGCGGTATCGATCGTCCCGAACGCGGTCATCAATATGACCGGCAGTTCGTCATCGATCGCCTTGACCTTCTCCAGCAGTTCCACGCCCGTCATCCCAGGCATGCGCATGTCAGTGACCACCGCGTCGGGGCGGCTCTTGGCCACCGCTTCCAACGCCGCCTGCCCGTCCGGGGCGGTCAAAATCGCGAACCCCGCCCGCTCCAGCGTGGTCCCCACGCTGTCACGGAGCATTTCCTTGTCATCCACGATGAGCACAGTCTTCATGACGCTCGCTCCGATAAAATGCCCCGTTCGGGCTCTTGCACAGCCCTATCGGCACAACCCCCCACACTTGGCAGCAGAATCTCCACACAAGCTCCCGGCCCTTCACCACTTTCCGCGTTGTTGCGGATCGTCACCCGCCCGCCGTGCGCATCCACGATCCGGTGCACGATCGCCAGCCCGAGCCCCGTTCCGGTGTCGCGCGTCGTAAAAAACGGGTTGAACATCCTCGACACGATCTCCGGCGTCACGCCCGGCCCGGTGTCCTTCACCCGCAGGCACGCGTAGCTGCGCCGTTGCCCCCCGGCCTCGGCCGCCTTCCGCGTGCGACAGTCCAGCGTCAGGCAATGCTCGCGTCCCTCGCCTTTGGCCGCGCCGATCGCCTCAAAGCCGTTGCGCACCAGGTTCACCAGCGCCTGGGTAATCAGCCCGCAATCCGCGTGCACCACCTGGCACGCCCCGCGCAGCCGATCGCGCCGCTCAACCTTCACCCCCTGCCACCCCGCCACCCCTTCATGGCAGCAACTCTCCAGCACGCGATCAAACAACGCCCCCACTTCCACCGGCTGAGGCCGCAGGCGCATTTCGCGAGCGAACGACAGCACGTCGCCCACGATCCCCTCCACCGCCCGCACCGCCGCGTTGATCTTCACCGCGATCTTCGCCTGCTCGGGCTTTTCGGCCAGGTCCTGCTCCAGCATCCGGGCGTACAGCCGGATTGACCCCAGCGGGTTCCTCACCTCATGGGCGATCCCCGCCGCCATCTCGCCCAGCGCCGCCAACCTCCCCGAACGCTCCACCTGCGCATTGGCTTCCCCCAGCTCGCGGCTCAAGCGCACCACCTCACCCCGCAGCGCCTCGTGCGAGGTCTGCAATCGCGCGGTGACTTCGTTGAACGAGGCCAGCAAGGCCGCGAGCTCCGCAGGCGTCACGCTGGTACTGGCTGGAGTACTCATCCGTTGCGATCCTGATATCTCGGCGATTGTGCGGCGGTCGAGGGTCCATAGGCCCCCATCGCCCGCCGCCCCATCGCCAGCTCCGCCAACTCTCCCGCCACGCGATCGCGCTGGGCCTTCAGCAACGCCTCGTCATGCCGATCGCGCTCGGCGATGCGCCCCGCGATCGCTTCCACCGCCAGGAAGCGGCTCGCTAGCTTGCTCAGCGCCTCGCGTCCCGGCGGCGCGGCGTCCAGCTCCTGCCGTAATCTCGCCAGCGTCACGCTCCCGGCTTCGGCGCGTTCCACCAGCACCGCCCGCCCGCGCAGCAGTTCGAGCAAACCGGCACCGTCGGCCGCCTCGATCAGCGCCCGCTGCCGCCGCGAAATCGCGTCCAGCTCATCCAGCGCGGCGTGCTGACGCTCCAGCAGCGCGGTGAGCTCCGTGATTCGTGCTTCGATGCTGTGTGTGTGTGGTTCGGTCATCCGTGACCTCCTGCCGCGCACTCCGGCGCGGGGTGTTCCGTCGAGTTCCTTCTACTCACCGCCCCCGGAAGCGGTCTTTGGAGCACGCTCCCCTCGCGTCAAGACATCCTGCGCGTCGAGCCACCGCTCCCAGTTGGCCCGGGTCATCGGCAGCGTCGGGTCGTCCCACGTGGATTCCGGCAGCGACTCAAAGAACCGGCGCGCCCGCTGATTCGCCACCGCCGCCTTCGCCGGCTCATTCTGCAGCACAAACGCGCTGACGATCTGGGTCATCGCCACCAGCGACGCGGGGTCCTTGGGGTACCGCTCCCGGGCGGCGTCGTACAACCGAATCGCCGTGTCAAAGTCACGCAGGTCAAAGGCGCAATCCCCCGAATAGAAGTACGCATTCCGCAGCGTCAGGTCTTCCAGCGCCGTGCGATGCTTGCGGGCCTCGTACTCGCGCTTCACATGCTCGTACATCTCCCCGGCCCGGGCCAGGCGCTCGGCGCGGCGTTGGCTGAGGTCGCGCTTGAGGCCATCCGGCAGGCCCCCTTCAAGCTGTTTGGTGATGTCCGCCGCCGATGCGCGATACGCCTCTGCAAGCTGAAACCGCACTGGCTCGTCATCGGGCGCACCCTTCTCTCCCGCCGCCTGACCAGAGAGCGCCAGGTACTGCTCCAGCTTTTCGATCGCCGGCGCAAAGCGCTTCGTCTGCTGGTAGTGCTGCCCGAGCTCCCGCAGCGCGGCCCGAAAGATCGGCGTGCCAGGCCCCGTGATCTCTCCCGATACCACCCGGTCCAGCAGCCCTTCGGCCTCTTTGTCGTTGGCCGGGTCCGCGTCGTTGAGCAGCGTCGTCGCCAGCGGCACAAAGCTCAAATCTCCCCACGCGCCGCTTCCTTCCGTCGCCCCGCGCGCGTCGATGAGCTCTCTGAACTGTCGGGCCGCGGCCTCAAGGTCCCCCCGCGCCCGTTCCGCCTGCGCCAACTTGAACACCGCCTCGGGCCGGCGCTGGTCGCTCGGGAACTCCTGCGTGAAGCGCTGAAAGACCGCGATCGACGAATCCAGGTCGCCCGCCAGGTCATACGCCTCGCCCGCCTGCCACAGGCTCTGGGCGTACGCCTTGGAGTCCGTCAGCACCACCTTCTCCGCGTGGGAGCGATACGAATCACCCGCCCGCAGCAAGTGCTCCTTGGCCTCGCGCTGCGTCGCCGGGTCGGCTTCCGCCAGGCTCAGCGCGCCCCCCTCCGCCGCCTCGTGCAGCAGCTCCGCCGCGATCAGCCGGTGCGTGTCCGCCAGCCCCAGCAGAACCTCTGCGGGAGACTTGTCCGGCGTGTTCAGCTTCTCGGCCAGGTCCGCAAATCGCAGCGCGCTGCGATAGTCCTTGCGATCAAACTCTTCCCGAAATCGGCTCATCAGGCTGTTGCTGACGCGCTCCACCGTCGCGGTTTCGTCCCCGCCGCCTCCCACGATGGTGTCCACCAGCTCGCTGTAGCGGTCGATCGAATCCTCGATCGAGCCCGTCGATTGCACATTGCGGATCTGCGCCAGCACCTCGGCCAGCCCCAGCAGCGCCGTCGGGCGACCATCCGTAAACGCGTAGCGCTCGATCACATCCGTGTACCGCTCTCTCGCGCGCTGCAGTTCCCCTTCGTGATGGTCAATCTCCGCTTCCAGCAGCGTGATCAGCGGCACCAGCGGGCTCTCGTCCCCCACCAGCGCCAGCGCCCGGTCAAGCTGCTTGGATGCTTCCGCCATGTCGTTCTCGGCCATGTACGCTTTAGCCAGCGTCACCAGCAGCTCACCCAGCATCGCCGGGTCCGAGCCCTCCAGCCGGGGCAACGTGCGCACGATCTTGGTGATGGCGTCGTCCGGGTAGCCGGTGCTTACCAGCACCTCGCTCTGCCGCACCAGCGCCCACAGGCGTTCGTCGGGCGAGAGGGCCGGGTCACTCAGGAAAATGGTGACAAGGTCAATCGCCCGCGTGTAGTTCGGGGGCTTCTGTGCCAGTGAAATGTCGGTCATGCGCTTCAGCAGCGTCACGCGATTCTCACGCTCGGAGTCGGGCAGCCGCTCCGTGCGGCTGATCGCATCCTCCCAGTCACCCAGCGACACCAGCGTGTTGGCCAGGTAGTACTCGTCCTTGGCTTCCAGCGTCGCGTGCAAGCGCTCGGCACTCGCGTATTCGTTCTTGATCGCCTCGTTGTTTTCCTTGCGGTCGATGTCGAGCTCGCGCTGGCCCAGATAGAGCGCCCGGGCCCGCAGCAGGTAGAACTTTCGCCGATCCTCAGGCGTCAGCCCGTCGCCGGCCATGAGAGGCCTCACACGGTTGTTGAGGGCGTCCAGCGCTTCGCCGTACTTGCCCCTCTCTAGCAGCCCGGCCGCGGCTTTGATGTCGACCGTCAGGTCCGGCTTTGGCGCGGTCGCAACCGCCGCCACCACACCAGCCACGAGTGCCACCAGCGCGACCGCCAGCGCGGGCACCGCCCACACATCCCGCCACGACGGCGCGGCCGTAGCCTCCGTCGCTGCTGGTTTGGCTGCTTCATCCGCCAACGCTGCCGTCCCCCATGACGCGCCGCAAACGCCGGAGATGCCCCAATGCACCACCTGAACGGCGTACGCGTCCTAAACGGGTTATCGGAGTTTTGGTGGACGCCGGTTCAGCCGAATCGGCGCGATTCACCGCGGGGTTCGCGCCCGAGCCACCTATTCAGGGGAACACCCGGACGCGCCTCAGTTATCCAGATCATCATCCAGAGGCTCATCCTCGGGCACGTACCGGACAATCACCCCGGTCCGGGCATACTGGTCATGCCTTCCACGCCCGCTCGGGTCGATCACCCCCAGCATCCCCAAGGGCGGCAACCCCCACTTCAACAGGTTCCGCAGCAAGGCCTTGAGCACCGTCGGCCGCGATTCGGTGATCTTCTTGCCAGGCTCCAGCTTCAGCGCCGTCGAGAGCACCTCACACCCCGTCACCAGCTTGCCGGGCGTGCGCCCCAGCAGGCATTCAAAGACCGTGCACACGACCACCAGCGCCGCCAGGGCCTGGATCACCACCAGCTGCCCCGACTCCGTCGACCACCACGGCAGCGTCAGCACATCGCCCAGCGGCACCCCTTGAATCCGCGAGACCGCCAGCAGCGCCAGCGAAAAATCGATGCCCCCGGCGATGACCCGCCGCATCGGCTCGGCGATGCTCGTTCCCTCGGGGATCACCACCACCCCCTCCTTGGGCGGCACGATCCCCGCGATCACCATTCCCAGCACCGTCCACATCACCATCCCCAGCAGCACATAGTCCGCGCCTGAAATGGGCGGGGCCAGCTTCAGCGGGCCGTCGTACAGCACCCGCCCGGTACGCACGCCCAGCTCCAGCAGGCGCAGCTCCGTCTCGGGACGCGGGGCCGTCTTTGGAGAAGGTGTCGTGGTGACCCCCGTCACCTCACGCACATGCAGAAACACGAGGCGCTCGTCTTCGTCCAAAGGCCCCACACCGAGCATGTCGCCAAAGTTGGCCTGGGTGGAGAGCTCGCGCCACGGCCCGCTGGGGAGCCCCGCCCCGTCCACCGCTCGCGACATCACGTGCAAAGCCCCGTCCTTGTCCGTGTAGAAAGCCGCCAACTGCCCGGCGCACACCGCAATGCCGCTGCGCTCGTGCCGCACCGCGTCCGCCCCCGGTTCGCCCAGGGCCCGCTCCGTCCACGTGGGGGTCGCCCCTTCGCAGTTCACCGTCCACAGCCGGCCAGCGCCGTCACTCCCCTCGGCGATGAGCACGCCCTTGGCGTATCCGGCCACAGCCAGGCGGCTCTCCGTCGCGTGCAGTTGCGGCGCGAGCCCCTCAACCTGCATCCACTTCGGGCTTCCGTCCGGCGCGTCGGGGTTCAGCAGGTCCAGTCGCAGCGCGTCATCCACGTGCCGGAGCACAAAGATGCCGACATCACTGCCGACCATGTCGATCAGCGTGCCTGCGCCATCCAGGCTCGGCAGCACGTTGGGCCGCCCGGCCGGGTCGGTCTCCCAATCGCCATCCTCGCCTCGCACCGCCCGAATCGTCAGCAGTTGCCGCGGCTTGGGCGAGCCCTTAAATGCCGGGGGCGGGGGCTCATCTTCAAACAGCATGAACAGGCTGCGCCCTCGCACACACCACGAGGCTGGAGTCTGCACCACCTCGCCCCCGCGGCGCAGCGTGCCGTCGGCCGCACCCTTGCTCCCCCCGCGCGGCGGCACATGAAACAGCAGCACCGACCGGATCACCGGCTCACCCTTGGCCGTCTTCTCGCCGCTGGGGCTCGCGTAGGGAATCACGAACCACGGCTGATTGGGGCTCACCCGCGCCGGCATCACGCGAGCCTCTGCCGCGGGCTTGGCGCCCTCCTCCTCGCCCGCGCGCCCGGCCTCCAGCTTCGGCACGCTGCTGGGTGTGGTGCCCCCGGCGGCCTGCCCGCGAGCCGCCGTCGCTCCCAGCATCAACAGCACGCCCCAAGCGATCAACGCGAACCACGGGCCGGGCCTTACAGGGAGCCAAGAGCGCGTCATGGCGCGCCTCCCGACGCCGCGTCCACGTCCTGCACCGTGCTGATCCCATAGCTCTCCAGCAGCCGCGGCAAGTCAAAGGGTGCCGTGCGCATCCGCTCCGCAGGGTTCTCCGGCTGCGCAATGCTCACGACAATCGTCGAGTCCGTTGCGGGAATCTCCACCTCGTACCTCGACGCCATCGCCGCCTTCGAGAACGTATCGCCGCGCACCGCAACGCCCACAAACTTCGACAGTTCCGCGCTGGCCGCCAGGTCCCCCCGGGCGTCGTACACCTCGATCCGCCGGGGCTCGCCCGTCGCCGGATCGATCGCGATGGTCCGCTCCCCCCACCCCTTCCCCCGGGGCGGCAGCGTCACGACCCACAGCGTCTTGTCTTCGCTCCACTCCACCGGCTGCTTCTCCACCGGCAGTGGCAACACACCCAGTAGGTCGATCAAGTCCAGCGGATGGACCGGGATTCCAAACCTGGCCGCGCTCCGAGGCGTGGCGCCAGCATGCTCTCCCACCAGCGCCCGCTTGGGGTTCCCCAAATCCAGCCACCAGTACTTCGTCTCGTTGCACCCCAAATACGCCAGCGTGTTCGCAACCTTGTCCACCCGCAGCGCGATGCGCTGCGGCGCGATGAACTGCAGGTTCGCCTCCACCTGGTCCGTTCGTCGGTCGCCCGCATTCTCGCCCGGGCTCTCGATGACCAGGTTCGCCGGGCAACGCAGCTTGTTCAGGTCCTTGCAGCGCTCGTTGTACTTCGACGCGATCGTCGCGTAGCTCGGCAGCGCCACAATCGGCTCAACAAACCACTTGGGCTGATACCCCACCTGCTGCGGCGCGCAACACCCCAGCGGCACGCACGCCGCGGCCGCAACCATCGCAATCGTCCATCGGCCCCGGGCGTTCATGCGCCGGCTTCTCCACTGGCGTGCCCATCGACATTCACCACCCGCCCCAGTTGCTCCAGCGCGTCGGCAATCGTGCCGTCATCCACACCGGGGTCCTTCACCTCCAGCGTCGTCTCGGGCGACCCCTTGGGCGAAACCAAGATCACGCCCGGCTTCGTGCCGACCTGCCGCAAAAGACGGCGGCGAATCAGCAGCAACGCCACAAAATAGCGAAACGCCAGTTGCCTGGGCTGGTCCGCCGTGCCCAGCTCCTCAAAGAGATCAAGCAGTTCCGCATCGCCCAGGAGGGGCTTGGCCTTTTCCGGGTGAGGTGAAAAGCTCGCTCGCCAGAAGGCAAACAGGGTGAACGGAGGCATCGGGCGTGCCCCCGCCTCCCACGCTTCCACCGAGTAATCCAGGCGCTCCAGCCCCGGCTGCCCCGCTCGCTCCACCAGCGTGGCAACATAGTGCGCACCCTCGACAAAGGCTTGTCCGGAAGCCGCACACTGGCCGGGTGATCTCGAAAGGGGGTACGCAGGCGCTGCCATCGACCCAGTGTACGCCCGCCTTGGCCCCGCCCCTGTCGGCTCGGCTGCCGGGCGGGCGATCGCTCAGCCGCGGCGCGACCGACGCCGAAGTTGAGCCCTCGAAGCTCCGGAACGCTCCGCATCCGCGCCGGCCATCACCTATCCTTCTGCCTGTGCCCACGGCCAACACGCCCCGACAAAACGCCTCCTGCGGCACCCGCCTGTCGCTCCCCGTGCTCGCGGCCTCCAAGCCTAAAAAGAGCCGCAACTCTCCACGCCGCGCCATCGTCCTCTCCGTCGTCTATCTGCTGATGACCATCCATCTGCTTCAGTGGCTCTACGTCGGGATGACCATCTCCCCCATCGAGCCCAGCGAGAGCATGTACGCCCTCGAACTCGGCAAGGTCAACGCCGGATTCGTCTTCTTCAGCATCGCCCTCCTCGCCACCTTCATCTTCGGGCGCTTCGTCTGCGGCTGGGGTTGCCACATCGTCGCCCTGCAAGACCTCTGCTCCCACTGGATGACCAAGCTCGGCGTCCGCCCCAAGCCCTGGCGCACGCGCCTGCTGCTGTGGTGCCCGCTGCTGCTGGCCCTGTACATGTTCGTCTACCCGGCCTTCGAACGCTACATCCTGGTACCGAGCCTCAAGTACTTCAAAGTCCCCCGCGCCGACTGGCCCTTCTGGCTCACCGACCCAGGCTCCTTCCCCGGTTTTCACAGCGCCTTCGTCGTCAAAGATTTCTGGGCCACCTTCCCCGAGTGGTACATCGCCATTCCGTTTCTGCTCATCTGCGGCTTCGCCACGGTCTACTTTCTGGGCAGCAAAGCCTTCTGCTCCTTTGGCTGCCCCTACGGCGGCTTCTTCGGCGTCATCGACCGTGTCAGCATCGGGCGCATCGTCGTTAACGATTCCTGCGAGCAGTGCGGGCATTGCACCGCCGCCTGCACCAGCAACGTGCGTGTTCACCAGG
>JBAZUW010000002.1:0-8645 GCA_041661205.1 Phycisphaerales bacterium | reverse complement strand
ACTACGGCATGGTCGTCGACCCCGGGTGCATGAAGTGCCTGGACTGCGTCAGCGTGTGCCCCAACGACGCCCTCTCCTTTTCGTTCGCCAAGCCCACGATACTCGCGAAGCCGCGCCACACGAGCCACCCCGCGGCCAAGGCCCCACGCCCGGCGATGGATCTTTCCTGGCCCGAAGAGATCGTGATTTTCCTTCTCACCATCGGGCTCTTCGTGGCGTTTCGGGGCATGCTGAACCAGATCCCGCTGCTGATGGCCGCCGGGATGGCGATGATCACCGGCTTCGGCGCGTGGAAACTGTGGCGACTCATCCGCGACCCCAACGTGCGTGTGCAGAACTTTCAGATGAAGCTCAAAGGCCGCCTCACGCGGGCGGGGTGGGTCGCGGGCCTGGTCTTTCTCACGCTGATAAGCGCCGGCGCCTGGTCGGGGTGGATCAAACTCCTGCGCCTCCGCGCCGACCTCATCGACGGCAAAGTGACGACCCCGTACGACGTCGTCATGTCATCCGGCTACAAGCCCATCCCTGCCGACAAGCGCCTCGCCGACCGCGCGATCGAGCTCTATCGCGCCAGCGGCCCGCCCCGTGACGGCGGCTTCGGCTGGGGCTTCACCCCCGACCAGCTCGCCCGCCTCGCCTGGCTCAGCGCGGTCGCTGGCGACCTGGCGAGCGCCGAAACCTATCTCAACACCTCCATCAACCTCACTCAGCCGAGCGACTCGGTGGTGATCGGCCTCGCGCAGTTCATGACCCGTCGGGGCAAGACCGCGTTCCAGGTCGAGCACGCCCTGGCGAACGTCGCCGAAAAATACCCGGAGCAGTTCGCCGCACGCATCACGCTGGCCCGCGTGCAGGCGGCCCAGGGACGCGTCGCCGACGCCTCGTGCGAAGCCCTGGCGATCACGAACGACAAGAACGCGAGCCTCTCCGACATCACGACAGCCTGCGAGCTCTTGATTGATATCGGACGCCCCGTGGACGCGGTGCGTGTGCTCACGCATGTGGCGAACACGCGCCCCGCCAACGCGCTTGTCGAGGCTTCGCTCGCGCGGGCCCTGTATTTCTCAGGCGCGGGCGAGGCCGCCATCGGACACATGGAAAAGGCCGCTGCCCTCGCCCCCGACAACCCTGCCTATTGGGGTGCGTTGGGCGAACTACTCGCCGAGCGTGGCCGCGACGACGAGGCCGCCCGGGCCCGCGCCTGGTCTGACATGCTGGTGGACGAACTGCGCAAGGCTCAGCCGCGCTAGGGCATCTCCGGGCCGCCCTCGACGGTCTCAGGTTTTTACGAACACTGCCCGGCTTTGCGCGCAATTAGTCGTACTTCGCGGCGTTTTCATTGCCGTTTCTTCTGCCGCGCGGTACCGTGCTTGTTGTCGGGCGCTCGGCTTTCACGGCGACGACGCAGGGGCACACGCATGAACATTCGATCACTTCTGCTGGCGGGTTTGGCGGCGATCACGACACTCGCGCCCAGCGCCCTGGCGCAGGGCGGCGGGCCGGATGTCATCGTCGGCGACCTTCCGGCCATGCTCACCTGGGGTACGGAAAACGGCATTACGGCGTTTTCACTCGCCACCACCGCCTGCAACCAAGGCACCGCGCCTCTCAACTGGTTCGCCGGCACCAGTCAACACCCCGTGATCTCGGGCTCGCTCTACCGCTGGCGCCTGATCAACGGTGCCGGGCAGTTTGAGCAGGTCGGCATTTCGCAGCTCAAGCACGGCTACTTCGCCCTCTCCGGCGCGGTTTGCTTCACAGACTGCGTGGGCGATCCTTCCGGCCACACGCTGGGAGTGCACTGCTCCGACCCCTACGGCGCCACCACCAACGGCACACAGACCAACCTCGGACCCCGAAGCGATGTCAACGCCTTCACCGGGGTGTTTCCCTATCCGTTCACCAATCGTCCTTACTCCGGAACACTCGCACGCCGGCTTCAGGTGCCCAACACCGACCTTGATCCGGCGCTGAACCCCAATGCCGCCTACTTCGCCGAGGGGCATTACATCGCGGCCGACGATGCTGCCGCGGGAAACGACACCAATAACGCCAGCTACCGGCGCTATCTGCTCGGCGGCACCCCCAGCAACTACACCTTCACACCCGCCGCCAGCACCATTCGCACGCGGGCGGCGATCTTTGCGTGGCGCGAGATCGAGAGCGATGTGACCATCGCGACGGCCAATGTTCCCGGTGAGGGTCGCTTCCAGATCGCGTACAAGGTGACGCCGCTGGAAAGCGGCAGGTACCACTACGAGTACGCGGTACACAATCTCAACTCCGACCGCTCCGGCGCGTCGTTCACGATCCAGTACCCGGGCGGGGGCTTCAACTCGTGCATCGATTTCTCGAACGTCGGTTTTCACGACGTTGCCTATGACTCCACCGAGCCCTATGACGGCACCGACTGGGCGTTCAACCGCGGCCCGGAGAGCGCGACCTGGTCGATGGGGGCGCTCTTCGGCGCCAACTCCAACGGCAACGCCCTTCGCTGGGGCACCACCTGCACGTTTCGGTTTGATTCCAGCCGCCCCCCCGCGCCTGGTTCTGTGCGCCTGGGCCTCTTCAAGCCCGGCACGCCGGAGTTTGTGATGGTGGGCGTGAGCGTGCCGTCATCATGCGCCTGCCCGGACACGGATTACAACGGTGACGGAAACTCCGACGCGAACGACGTCTCGCTCCTGCTGGACGACATCGCCAGCGGCCGCATGAGCTCCACCATCGATCCTGACTACAACCAGGACGGATGCCTGGATATGGGCGACATCGACTTCCTGGTGAACATCATCGCAGGCGGGCCGTGCGGAGGTTGAGCCCCGTCGCACCGACCGATAACACCGGCCGGGTGAGGCGACTCGTTCGCGGAGTTTGAAAATTACGTTTGGGCGGGCGGGGTTTCGGACATTTGCATGTATCGGGCCGGGGTTGCGGTCGTTCGGTCGCAACAATGTCGGCACGGGCCACGAATCGGAGCATGGTCGATCCCTGGACCCAAGTCCCGTGCCAAGACCTGCACGGACGAGGAGTATGTCGCGATGAGGATTTCTGTTGCAGCGTTTTCTGTGGCCGCCCTGGCCCTGGCCGGTCTGGCCCACGGCTTCGACACCGTGGTCCTTTCCGCGTCCGCCGACAACACCATGTACGAGTACGAGGAGTTCCAGGGCGACCTGAGCAACGGCATCGGGTCGTATTTCTTTGCTGGCGAGACGGCGGGCGCGCTGCGCCGCCGCGGGCTGCTCCGCTTTGATATCGCCAGCGCGGTGCCGGCGGGCTCAACCATTCGCTCCGCCACGCTCACGTTGCACTTGTCGCAGACCGCGGCGGGCCCTCAGACGGTGACGCTGCACCGCGCGACCGGGTCGTGGGGCGAAGCGACCTCCGACGCCCCCGGCCAGGAGGGCGGCGGCGCGGCCGCGAAGATCAACGACGCGACCTGGCGCCACCGCTTCTACGACACCACGTTCTGGAACACCCCGGGCGGGGACTACATGCCCGCCAACAGCAGCAGCACGCCGGTGGTGGACATCGGTTTCTACACCTGGAACAGCACGCCCATCATGGCCGCGGACATCCAGAGCTGGCTGAACAGCCCGGCGACCAACAACGGCTGGATCATCATCGGCAACGAGAGCGGCATTCAGACCGCGAAGCGCTTTGACAGCCGCGAAAACCCGAACGAGTCGTTCCGTCCAAGCCTCAGCATCACGTTCGACTTGCCGGTGGTGTGCGACCCGGACCTGAACCAGGACGGGAACGCAGACCAGGGCGATGTGGACTACCTCGTGAACGTCGTCGCGGGTGGGCCCAACGACACCGGCATCGATCCTGACTTCAACATCGACGGCAATGTCGACCAGGGTGACATCGACGCCCTGATCAATGTCATCGCCGGCGGCGAGTGTCCGTGAGAAGAAGGCATTAGGCACTGGGCATTAGGCACCAGGGAAGCAGACCGGCGCGGCGCCGAGTCCACGCCCCGCGCTCAATGCGCGCGTTCTATCTTGGTGCGCACTTCGTCGTACAGCGCGTTCATGCTCGCGGCGTGATCGCCCATGGAGTGCGGCGGGCGGATGTTACGGCGCCACGTCTGCGTCTGTTGCGGGTTCTGGGCAAGGCCGGTAAGGACCCGGGCCAAGTCGGCACGGTCGTTCCCGCGATGCAGGCACCCGTTCACGCCATCTTGAATGATGTCCGGAATACCCCCCACCGCCGCCCCGATGACCGGGATGCCGCAGGCGAGGAACTCGAGCACGGTCTGCGGCCCATTGTCCCACCAGACGCTGGGCACAAGCCCCACATCTCGCCCAAAGACGGCGCGGGGGAAGAGCTCGTAGCTGTACCCGTGATGAACGGTGAGGTTGGCAAGCCGCGGAGCGAGTGCGGCCAGGCGCGGCACGATCGGCTCCACGTCCTTGGCGTTCACCAGCAGATCGAGCTTGGCCAACGCCTCAGGCGGCACCAGCTCGAGCGCGTCCACCAGCATGTGGAGGCCCTTATAGAAGTTGTGATACCCCATGAACGCCAGACGAACCGGGCGGCCGGACTCGAACCCCGGCGGGGGCACGTGCAACTCGGGCTGCGCGGCGTACAGCTCGGTCATGCGCGTGCCGATGGGCATCACTTGGAGGGCCTGCTCGGCAACCCCCAACGACGCGAACTTGTCGCGCACAAAGGTGCTCACCGCCAGCACACGATCGCAGGCGTTAAGGGCCTCGATGATCCCAGTGCGGCGGCGCCCGAAGGCGTGCGGCTCGCCGCGGTATGGGGGCTCGGGCGTGATGGTATTGTCCAGCGGCGCGAGCTGTTCCGGGGGCGTCGCCGCGACCGGTGCCGGGGCGGCCCGCCCCGAGGGCTCGACGTCGATCCTTGCCTCGGCGGGGTTTGACACCGCTTTCCCCGGCAAGGGCGCGAGGGGGGGCGGCGAAAATGGGGGCGACACCGTGCCGCGCAGTGCGTCGCGCCACGTCACCTGCACCAGAGGCGGCGCATCTTGCGGCAAGGCATGCCCGTACACAAGTGCGTACTCCATCGCCCGGCGCCGCTGCTCTCGCAGGCCGTCATGGTTTGCCACGCATGTCGCGCAGGAGTGCCCACCCTGGAAATCGCGGCAAGGCAAGGTGCCGCCTTGCATGAGGTAGACCTGCGGGCAGACGGTGTGGTAGTTGTGGAGGGAGAAGAGCACGCCGGGGCGCGAGCCGCGGGCGTCGGGCGAGGCGAGGGACGCGATGCAGCCGGCGGAGAATCCCTCGATGTTGTGAAAATGAACGATGTCCGGTCGCATGAGGGACAACGCCCGCGTGAACTCGGCTTCGAGGGGGGGGCAACTGACTTCCGCGCCTGGGTCGTGGGTTTGCAGCGGGCCGGGGGAGATGACGTGGGAGTTGATGACTTCGAAGATCGCCACGCCCCGCCACGCCGGGCGGCGGCGGACCTCGCAGGCGCCGATGGAGCCGGGGGTGGCGCCGGGGGTGTAGGTTTGGCCGCTGTACAGCCAGGCAACTTCGTGGCCGATGGCGAGCAGTTCGAGGGCGAGGGCCTGGAGGTAGCCATTGACGCCGCCACCGAGGGCGGCGCCGTGGGCGGGGGCGGTCCAGTTGATGAGCAGGACGCGCATGGGCGGAGAATAGGGATCGATGAGGATGAGGGTGAACGCAGAAACCGGCGACTCCCGGCACCGAACAAATCTCGCCGATACGCTGGGTGGACTTGCCGCCGGTGGGCAACTGGGGAGCACGCATGATCGAGATCCGCTGCGACAACTGCGAAGGCACCATACAGGTGGACAACCCGATCGTGGGGCAGAAGGTCAAGTGCCCCACATGCGGGGATGTGAATGTGCTGCGGGGAGCTCAGTCGGTGGGCGGGGGAGCCGTGAAGCCGGACCGAGCGGCGGCCGCGGGGTATCCGCCCGCGTATGGCCCCGAAACCGACGTGCTGCACATCCGGCCTGCGATGATGCGGGCGAGCCCGGGTAAGTTCTTTCTCCTGGCGATTTTAACCCTGGCGGGGCTGATCGGAGGGACGGTGCTGCTGGCGACGGGTGTGGGCACGCCCCTGGCGTTTGCCGCCTTCGCCCTGGGAATCGTGGCGGGGATGATCCTGTTGCTGTGGCGGCTGCAAACCCTGGGCGACGGGCTGAAGATCACGACGAAGCGGACGATTGATCGGCGGGGAATCTTCAGCCGCAAGACGAGCGAAGTGCTGCACGCGGACATCCGGAACATCCAGATCGAGCAGACGTTCTGGGAGCGGCTATGGGGCGTTGGGACGCTGGCCATTTCCTGTGCTGCCGAGCATGAGGACGAGGTGGAGATGGCGGACGTGCCGAATCCGGACAAAGTGCGGAATGTGATCGATCTGTACCGACCTGTATGACAGCGGGATGCGTACAGAGGTGGCTGGGGGTGGGCCCCCGGGAGTATGATTGCCGCGATGCCTACGGGAACGATGAAAACCTGGGTGCAGAGACTGCGGCGGCGAGCGCTGTGGGTGGTCGTTGCCACCGGGGCACTCGCCGTAGGAGTGATCGCCACGACGACATGGCCCGTGCTTGCGGTCCTCACTCCCGCCGCCCTGATCGTCTTCACCGCCCTCAACACCATGACCGCCAAGTTGACCGAGCACACCTGCTTCGGGTGCGGCGTGGATATCTCTGACGAGCCGGTAAGCGTCCGGGGCCGCATCTGCCCGGGGTGCGGGGCGGTCAACGAGCGGATCGCGATGTCCTTCATGAAGGACGCGACGCGGCGCGAGGGTGAGAAGCAGGGTTGAGGGCGTGACGCTCCCCTCCGGATCCGCCACCGAAGCTTCTTCCCTATACGTGACTCCATCCAAATAGAGGCCTGCGCTGTTCTCTCGAGGTGGAACGACACCGCTGAGAGAGCCTTGCGCCAGTTTCCGAACGTGCGGGAGACCACGGGATGTAGAGGCGAGGCGGCGTGATTCTGGGCCCGTTCGAACTAGAGTGCGCGATATCACCGCTTGCCGCCCAAGCCCGCGCTTGGAAGGTGTGTGAACGTTCGCGTGCGATACGGATGCAGGTGGGAGTACATTGGCAACGCCGCGAGGCCGTTGGGTTCAAATCCCGGGACTTCGATTCAGAAGACAAACGCCCGCAAAGTATGCAATTGCGGGCGGTGTTGTTTTTGCCTAAACGCTGCCTCAGTGCTTCAAATCGACGGTCGCGACGGTGCAGTATTCTGTCGGGACGGTCCACGCTTCCGCTCGCGAATTTGGAGTGCCGCCCTCCGAAGTCCGCTTGGTGGTCGGATCGCCAAACCAGAAGGCTACATGCCCTTCAGGGACACCCGGGTCCCCCTCGACGCCGACTACAGCCGCGAGAAGTCCGTCCATCGTCACCATGTCCCCGCGTTTAACTGGTGTCATTCAACGAGTGTAGAAGAATCTGGTTGAGGCAGCAGACGCACCAGCCTCAATTCCCACACCCTAACGCCCTCCAAGAAAAGTTCTATTGGTGTACTGTCACCCCGAAAGGAGTCACGCTCTCACCAACGATTGCCGTGTTGCATAGGGCACAGCGGAAGAAGCCCCGGAGAATGCCGGTGGGACTACATGTAACTCGTGGACGCGGGTTCGAGTCCCGCCGCAGGCGTTTCGGCGGCTGCGTAGCTCAGCTGGTTAGAGCGGGTTTGTCTCGTCACTTTGTCGCGGCCGCATTCGTCGAGGTGGCGTGTGAAGCCTTTCTCTTCGAGGCTTGGAAATGGGCTTTGTGTGGAGGAATCGAGGTCGGGAAGGGACGGGAGTTTGCCCGGTGTGTCGGCGGGAAATGGGCTGAGCAAAACAAGAGGAAGCTTGCGGATATTCGCATCATAAATACCGGATAGGTTTTCATGCGTCCATCGCGCACCATAGTCTTCACAAGACCATGACATTCATGGGGTTGCCTCTTCACATCCTACAGCTAATATGCCTTGCCCCCGTCGTTGTGGGGCGTCCCTTGGGTGTCGATGGGCCCGTTCGCGGGCGCGTGCGGCTGTCGGGGGATGTTGGAGGAGATTCGATAAGACCTGGCACTCCGGCATGGCCTGTGAAGCCCCGCGCTCAGCGATCGGGGGTTTGCGTGCATTGGCGGGGTGCCCCTGCCAGCTGCGTCGGGCCGAGAGAGCCCGGCCAGTAGGAGAGACAAGACATGCGTATTGGTTCCACGTTCGTTCGCACCCTGCAGGTCGCGGCGGTTTCGGCGTTTGCTCTGGCTGCGGGCCAGGCGCAGGCCGGCATTCTGTACACCACCGACTTCAACGCCCCGACGTACAGCAACGGCGCGCTGGTTGGTCAGGATGGCTGGCTCCGCACCGGCACCATCGCCACCAACCCGCTGACGGTGAGCAACAGCGCCACCAACGGCGGCGTGGCGATGACCACCGGCGAAGATGCCAACCACCCCTTCCTCCCCGCCAGCACCGATGGCAGCATCTACCTCTCCGCTGACTTCACGGTGACCAGCGCCAGCACCGCCGGCGACTACTTCCTCCACTTCAGCGATGGCAGCAGCTCGCTGTTCTACTCCCGCATTTACGCCCGCTCCAGCGGCAGCGGCTTCACGCTGGCCATGGGCACATCGAGCGGCACCGCCGTCACCTACGGAACGACTGAACTCGCCTTCGGCACCTCCTACCACCTCG
>JBAZUW010000001.1:0-68489 GCA_041661205.1 Phycisphaerales bacterium | reverse complement strand
CCGACAACACCGACCCCAAACAATCCGACCATGAAAAAGACCAACACCATTCAAGGCACCTACGGCAGCGGCAAAACCCCGTGCCGGGTGTTTACTCTCTCCCATCGCAGCTGCCAACAGTGGTACGCCGTCGAAGGCTCGCGCAACGTCAACCTGTCCCCCGTGACATTGGAAGACGGGCAGGACGTGGAAGAGATCCCCGACATTGATGCCTTCACCTGGCCCGACGGCGTGAACAGCGAAGAAGAGCTCGCCGCCGCAGTCGAAGCCTGAACCCCTCCCCCGGTCGGCGGCGGCCCCCGACGCCGCCGGCCACCCCACAACACCAACCGACCGAAACACACCGACCATGAAGACCAACACCGCCACCTTGACCGCCGGTCTCTCCGCCTATGGGCGCGACTGGAACAACCTGGAGCCCGGCACGTCCGACGACGAGGCCCGGCTGATTGAGCCGCTGACCCTGGGCGAGCTGATGCTCACCATTGACTGCAACCTGCCGCAGATCACCCCGTCCGCCGTGCGCGCCCAGTTCCGTGAACTGTTCCGCATGAAGACCGAAGAGGCATCCTCGATCTTCGAGGCCAACTTGGATGCGATCCTCGCCGCCGCCCGCAAGACGCGCAGCGCCAAGTAGCCCCCACCCCCGCCGCCCACCCTCCCCCGGCCGCTCCGCCCCCGTGCGCAGCGGCCTTTGGAGGCGCGGGGAAGCCCGTTCAAACGACAGTAGCAACCGACTACACTAACACAATGAGCACACGTGCCAACATCATCATCACCGACGACAACGGCGGAGAACTGATCTTCTACCGCCACTGCGACGGATACCCACTACACTGCGGGGCCATGCTGGAGAAGTTCCTCGGCTGGGTGCGCGGCGGCAAGATCCGCGACAACGTGGGCCAAGCGTCCGGATGGCTGGTCCTGCTGGGAGCGATGGAGTATGGCACCCTGCCGCCGCAATCCTGCGACCCGGAGCAATGGGAGAGTGTCACCCCGCCCGACTGGAAAGCCGGAGCCTTCGAGCCCACCACCGGCATTCACGGGGACATTGACTACCTCTACGTCGTGGACCTGGACGCCGAGGCGCTTCACATCGACGGGCAGGACGGGTACACCTACACGGGTAAGTTCTCCGCCGCGGCCACCACCCCCGCCTAACAACACTCTCCCTTGGTCGGGTGTAACGTCCCGGCCCGCCGCCGCACAACAGCCAAGGCGGGCCGGGGCAACCCCGGGCCAAGCCGAACGACCACAACACCAACACCCCGACCCCATGACCCCAACCACCATCCAAGCCTGGCACTTCACCAGCGATACCCTCCGCGACGGCACGCCAATCCCGCCGGTCAACCACTGGTTGACCCTGCCGCCGTCCGTCGCCGTCGTGCCGTGCACGTCCGGCTACCACGCCAGCGAACACCCGTTCGACGCGCTCCCGTACGCCCCCGGCGCGCTGCTCCACCGTGTCGAGCTGCGCGGGGGGATCACGCCGCACGGCGACCCCGTTGACAAGCTCGCCGCCCGCGAGCGGCGCATCCTCGCCAGCATCGACGCGACCGACCTGCTCTATGGGTTTGCCCGGTGGAACGCTCGCAACGTGCTGCACTTGTGGGACGCTCCCGCCGTGGTGCGCGAGTATCTGGAGACCGGCAACCCCGATTTGCGGGACGCAGCGTGGGACGCAGCGATGGCCGCAGCGTGGGACGCAGCGAGGGCCGCAGCGAGGGACGCAGCGAGGGACGCAGCGTGGGACGCAGCGAGGGACGCAGCGTGGGACGCAGCGAGGGACGCAGCGAGGGCCGCAGCGAGGGACGCAGCGTGGGCCGCAGCGTGGGCCGCAGCGAGGGCCGCAGCGAGGGCCGCAGCGAGGGCGGAGTTTCTCCGCATCGTGGCGGAGGCATTTACCAACACCCCAACCCCATGACCAAGCCACAACGCAAAGCCCTGCACCAGCAGGTTGCCGACCTGTTCGCCCGGCACAACGTCACCGCCCTGTTCGGGCGGACGGAGGATGAGAGCCTGACCGGTGGGTCCACGATCCACGGCACCATGCCGAGCCCCTACGGCCCCGTGGGCGTGAGCTTCTACAACGCGACCGACCACCGCGGCCACCCGTGGCTGGCGTGCCGGCTGACCGCGTGGGTGGGCAGCTACCCGGAACACTGGTACGGGTGGGACCACTGGAAACAGAGCATCCAAGGGTTCACCGGCACGCCGGCGCAGTTCATCAGCGCGGCGAACCGGCACCTCACCGACTTCACCCTTGACCAAGGCTGCGGCTTCCCCACCCCGGCCGAGATCGCTGCCACGCTCGCCGCCAAGGACGAGGATTGGCAGGCCATGGCCGCCGAACTGGCCACCCTCTAGCATCAACTGACCAGCACACCAATCCCATGACCCCACAGATCACCACCCCCACTGACGACGCGCCCCCGTGGAGCGCCGAAGAACTGGCCAGCGCACCGGTTGACCCGCTCGGCCGGTTGCCGTCGTCCAGGTGCATCCTGCGCAGCCGCCCGGTCTCCCGGCGCGATCGGCTGGCTCGATGGTGGTCCGGCGTGTGGGAGGCCATCACGACCACCCCGCCCAAGGAGATCGCCACCTTCGTTGAGGTGTTCCCCGGCCAACCGGGCTATGAGGACGCGCAGTTCGTCATGCACTACTGCGCCGGGCCACGCTACACCTTCCGCGATGAGGCGTGGGGCGAGGTCCCAGACATTCAACCTGCAACTCAGGATTCAACCCGCAACTCAACACCATGACCCCCAACACCATCCGCGCCCTCAAAACACAACGCCGCCGCCGCGATGCCGGGCTGTGCATAACATGCGCCACCCCGGCCGTCGATGGCTGGCACTGTCAGCGGTGCAAGGAGGCCAACGCCGTGCGCCTCCGCAACCGTTACCGGCTCCGCCACGGCATCCCTTTGGATGCACCTCTCTGGAGCCGCAGCCCGCGGAAGTCCCACAACCATACCAAGCCATGACCGCAGACACCTACCGCGCCAGCCGGCAGCGCCTCGGGCTCACCCAGGAGCAGCTTGCCGCGCGCCTCGGCGTGACCCGCCGCACCATCGGCCGCCGGGAGCAGCACGGCAATGTCGTCAACTTCGAAGCCGCACTGGCGATGAGCTACCTGTGCCACGAGGCCCGGGCACTGCGGCTCAAGCGGCGCCTGGACTTTTACGCTAAGCACCAAGACCTGATCACCAGCAACATCATCCCATGACCCCACAACCCCAACTCACCAACGCGCAAGCCCGCGCCGCCCGTGCCCGCAACTGGGCGCGCTACGTCGAGCACCTGGCCCCCATCGTCCTGCGTCACCGCAGCGGCGACACCCTGCACGTCGGACCCACCACGCGCCGACGGCGGCGGGGCGGGGCACCGGTCATTTGCCCGCACTGCGGCCACCGTGTTGGCTCGCCGGGGTGCCGGGAGCCTCACGTTCCGATCCCTGGGTGGTTTGTGCCCACCACCGAGATCCACAAGCGCAACAATGAAGCCCTGCGCCTCGCCGTTGAGAAGCACGAGGGCAAGCACACCACCAACCACCAATGAACGAAGCCGCACCATTCCCGCCCCGTCGTCGCCTGCCAACCTCCGCCGCCATACTCGGTGGGCTGCTGGCCCTGTCAATGAGCGACGGCAACGCCCCGGTGTTCGACTGGACCCTCGACCCGTCGCCCGCGCCACCCCGGCGCCAGCGCCGCGGCAAGCGCCCGTGCCGGGTCTGTGGCAAGCCCGACGTGCGCCTGTGGCGCGACCTGGGCGTTGACCTGTGCCAGCAGTGCTTCACCGCGACCACCAACAGAAACACCGACCAATGAAAAACAGACTACCGAACTTGATTGGTATCGACGGGTGCTACAACTGGGATGATCCTCCGCAGAGCGCCGTGACTCCGGAGCCCTTGCGCCCCCACGTCACGTCCAAGGACGCGCGGATTGTCACCGACGCCCACTACTCCGACCCGCGGTTCCACAATCCGCCCCCCTCGCTGGGCTACAGAGAGCGGACGGTGTTCGGCGAGGACCGCACAGGGCTTCGCTACGAGTACAGCGACCGGCTGTTCCAGTGGGACCCGGTCAAGTATCGGGCCGCCGTGGAGGTGGCATCTGGAAAGCCTGGGGTCAAGGAGCGCACGGCCCGATGGTTTGAGGAGTATCTCTCCGAGTACCTCGGGCACCGGGTCAACATCGTCCACATCATCGCCGGGGTGAACCAATCGAATGGTTACTCCTATCTGATCTACGGGTTTGAAGATCTCGACACGCCCTCACAACAATGAAACCACCCACCCGCCCCGCCATCTCCTTCACCGTGTTCTACCTGAACGGCACGAAGGGCTGGACCCCGACCAACCTTGGCCGGTTCACCACCGAGGACCTGGCCAAGCTGGCCGCCAAGGACTGGGCCACCGGCTACGCCACGATCCACGGCGGCACCAGGCCACCGGTCAAGGTGGTTGGGTCGCCGGTTTGATCTCCAACACGACAACACCATGAACCCCATCCTCGAAACCGTGCTCTGGTCCGCGATGCTCGCCGGCACCACCATCGCCGTCCTCACCCTCTGCCGTGCGCTCGTGCGCGCTGGCACCGACCGCCATCGCCGCTGGCTCGCCGAGCTGGCAGCCGAGGCCGCCGCGGAGCGCCTGGCCCGCCGCACCGCCGCCCGCCACCATGACACCCTGGCCCGGGTCCTCCCGGAGAACCGGGGGCGGTGGGGACGGAACATGCCGAACATCTGAACTGCCATGACACGAGAACAGCACGAACAGCGGCGGGAGCGCCGCCAGCAGCAGTATGCCCGCTTCGGCGAGGCTCTGTGTGACTACTACGAGCGCAACGAACCGGACGGGGAGGACTACTTCCTGCCGGATTTCATGTCCAACACCATCGAGAGCGCCATATACCACGCCGCGCACGGGGAGTTTGACCAAGCGGCGAAGCTGCTCGACAAGGACAACGTAGCGACTAACAAGAAGAAGCCATGAAACCCCCTCCCCAGCCCACCCCCGGCCTGCTGCACCGCCACGGCACCGACGTGGCCTATGAGTGGCCGGTGGACAAGGCACCACCCCGGCGCCCGGCCCCGCCGGTCTCGCTGCGCAACGTGCAGCAGAGCGGCAAGACCACGCCGCCGGGGATGATCTGGTTCCCGGTGGCGGGGGTGATGGTGAGCACAACGATAGAAGAATCTAACACTACAAAATAATGACTAAGGAAAGAGCAAAGCACCTGTTGCCTGTCTTGCAGGCGATCATCGACGGCAAGCCCGTCCGACACAAGTCCTTCTTCAAGGGGTCTCCTTGGCAGGACCTCCCGGAGGAGATGGGCACCCTGTATGCAGACCACCGCTACGAGGTGAAGCCCGAGCCGCGGGAGTTCTGGGTGGTCACCTTCGCCGAAGGACTCGCGGACACCGTTCACCGCAGCAGAGCGGACGCGTACGACGGGCAGGTAGCCCACTGGCTGGAGTGCATCCATGTGCGGGAGGTGGCGGAAGAGGAGACCCCACAATGAAAACCCTCCTCGTCCTCGGCACCCTCGTCGGCCTGCCCCTGCTGGCCGCCTGCGCCACCCCGGCCATCGCCGCAGCCTGCGTGGCCGGCGTGTTCGTGGCACTGGGCATCACAGTGTGGCGCAGCGAGCGGAAGGCTTGACAACCACCCCGGCAATGTCACAATTCAACATCGTGGAGATCCTCCTGGACAACCTGTTCGGCACCGTGTGGGGCTGCCTCGGCGTTGTCATCCCGCAGCGGCGGGGCCGGGAGTCTTTCCCGGTCGGGTTTCCCCAAGCCGGCACTCGCGGTCCGCCGGCCGGGAGTTGTAACCGAAGTAAGACGGTAGGAACCGGTGCGGGTTGGACGCATGGCAGGACCGGACCGTTGTTGAGAGCCCGTCAAGTCTCGGCTTGGCGGGAGTTGTAACCGAAGTAAGACGGTAGGAACCGGTGCGGGTTGGACGCATGGCAGGACCGGACCGTTGTTGAGAGCCCGTCAAGTCTCGGCTTGGCGGGCTCGTCGTCGGTGACCGGTCTGTTCGCCACCTGTCAAGCAAAACCTTGACCCTGGCCCCCGCCATGCTACTCTCCCGGCATGGCCAGTCTCCTTGAACGCCGCGATGCGGTCTCGCGTCTGTTGAACCCTGCACGTCGGTGGGGCGGGTCCTCGGGTGGCCCGGCGACCCCGCGTCTGGACAACCAGGACGACATGCAGACCCGGCCGTTCAACGCCGAGGCCAACCGTCCCCTGAGCCCCAACGCCTACGGTGGTGCCGCCGGAGCCAACTATCGGCGCATGACCGAATCTTACGGCCGTGCTCTGCGCCAGCTCCGCCGCGCCAGTCGCCGCGGGGACACTGGCGCCGCGCTGGCTGAGATCAAGGTCCGCGAGGACGCCATGGCCAAGGGCTACGCGCACACCGGGGGCATCCGGCGCAGCGAGGACTACAACGCCGACCGCGTGTCGTGGCAGGACACGATGAAGCAGGAGGCGCAGGACGCCGGCATGGAGCGCGAGGCGAACCGCCGCCGGGTGCGCGGAGAACTGGACTGGCGCGCACCGCGCACGGAGACCGGCGGGGAGGAGACCGCCGAAGGGCAGCTTGGGTATGACCCGTACGCTGCGCCGGAGGAGACCGACCCCACTATGGCGGAAGGGACGGCCTCCGCAGAGCCCGAGTATGACCCCTACGCCCCGGAGGATGACCAAGAAACCCCGTGGGCACCCAAGCCCAAGGAGCGGGGCTTCTTCTCCCGCCTGTTCAGGAAACGCAGCAGGATCTAACACCGCAAGAAAGTTCTTGCGGAATGGTGGAATAGTGGTATGGGTGGCTTGTCATGAGCGAGCTAACTGGAGCACCACGCTGCGTTGAGTGCGGGAAGCCGTTCAAGCGGAGGAAGGCGAGTCAGGTTTTTTGTTCCCGCCAGTGCGCGGCGGCTGACAGGACTGCAAAAACGACTGTCGTTAGGGTGTGCGCTGGGTGCGGCCAAGAATACACGACGAGGCAGTGGGCTCGCCCCAAGTACTGTTCGTTCGGGTGTATGGTGGCCTTCAGAAAAGAGCATGGCCGAACCGACGGAGAACGGGCGGCGATGCGGGTTGGGGCCAAGAAGAGACCACAGAACCCGGAGTGGCGAGAGAAGCACCAAGTGCAAACGAGAGTGAACGGTGACCGGCTACGGGGGCAGAAAAGATCACCCGACGCGGTAGAGAAAGCCGCTGCCGCGATGCGGGGACGGCCACAGACGGACCCAAAACTGGCAAAGGGGCCAGCCCACCAAAAAGCAGTCGTGTTTCATCTGCGGGATGCGTCCAACCGAGTCCACGACGGGAGGAACCTCCTGCATTTTGTGCGGGAACATGAGCACATGTTCCTTCCGGAGGATGTGCGCTGGGTTCCACTATCCACCAAGAAGCCGAACGCCCTCACGTGCCGAGCCTACAAAGGGTTGGGGACGTTGTTCTTGAAAGCGCGGTCAATAGGATCATGGAAGGGTTGGACACGGGTCAGTCGCTCGGAAGTGTTCTACAACGGCGGGGAGGACCTGCTGGACAGAGAGACGGGGGGTGACAAAACCCGTTTGCCCGCTCCCACCAACTCCGTCCACTTCACCGGCCACACAGACCCGCTGCCTCTCAAGGATGGCGACCGGAGGTGGAGGATCATCTCAGACACCGAGCCGCCCACCCCACCCTGTCAAACACCATGAACGGAAACTTCTCGCACTGCGCCGTCTGCGACGGCGACCATGACACGGAGCAATGCCCCGCCGTCAAGGCGTTGCGTGAGGATGGTAACTCGGCCGAGGAGGTTCTTGGGGAAGCCATGCAGGACGTGTGGAATGACCGCTGCGTGGACTGCGGCGAAATGCCCGCGTGCTTCAATGTCCACGGGCCAAAGACCACGCGAGTTGCTGCGGACTTCGAGGGATCGGCTTTCGTGCATGAGGTCATCGAGACACTCAAAGCCCGTGGCTATTACATCCGGCCGAGACTCCCCGCCCCGCCCTGTCAAGTAAAACCTTGATTTCTTTCCCTGCGGTGCTAGCCTCCCCGCGTGGCAAACCCGCTCGAACTAGCCGCGGAGCAGATGGCCCCGTCCGCCCCGCGCACCAGCTTCTTCTCCGGCACCCCGACCCCGGTGGCGTCCCTCTACGCCGCGCGCAGCACCGCCGCGTCGTCCGGTCGCGCCGCCGATGCGGCTGACAAGCTCGCTGACTCCCGGTGGAACCGGACCCGGCGCGACCGGGAGCTGATCACGTGGGGCAGGGACGACGAGGAGTACAAGGCACGCAAGGAGGCGGAGACCAGCGCCGGGGAGTTCCTGGCCAACCTGCACGCCGAGCTGGGCGCCGTCCCGATCGGGCAGTATCCGGAAGTGCGCAACAAGTTCGTCGGCAGCGTCCCGCGCGAGGTCCTGGAGCAGCCCGGCACCAAGGCATCGCTGGCTTTCTACGACAAGATGTATCAGGATCGTGAGCTGGCCGAGCGCGATGACCGGCGCTACCAGATGTCGCGGGACAAGGTGTACGACGCGGAGCGCATCAAGGCCGCCGCTGCGGGAGTCCCCGTGGAGGATCTGGACGCCGCCGCCACCCCCGAGGAGCTGGCAGCGCAGCGTGGCGCTGCCGAGCGGGACCAGAAGCTCACCGAACAACTGCTCCAGCACGGGTTCATCGTCGAGCGTGGCAACCTCCGGCGCGCCGGGGCGGACGACGCCGCCGACCGCGCCACGCGGCGCAAGTCGTTGGAGACTGCTGTGGCGGATGACGGGCGCTTCCCGGCCACGAAGGGGGATGGGCTCACGGACAAGAAGATGCCCGCCGCCGAGCGCCTGGCCGCCGAGATGAACATAGCGCTCAACTCCAAGGAGGAGGACTACGTGAACGGCGCCGGGGACATCTCCAAGAAGGACAAAACGATCCGCCGGCAGGTGTGGCGCGAGGCACAGGCGATGGGCGCGGACCTTGGTGTAGGCAGGGTAGATGGAACGGGCGCGGCGTCGGCGGAAGGCAAAGCCCCCGCCGCGGCCCCAGCAGCCTTGCCCCGCAGAACACTCCGAGGAGTGACCTACGAGAAGCATCCGGGCGGATGGAAACCAGTCGTAAAATGATGTTGACTTTTCCACAATTACACAACACTGTCCACCCATGCCCGAATATGTCACCGATCCGGAACTCATTCGTGAACTAGACTCCATGGCAGGTGGAGGAGGGGACGGCTTCGTCACCGACCCGTCGCTGATCGCCGAACTCGAAGGGCAACTTTCCGGGGAACCCCCCGCCGCCGCAACTCCCCGCAATCCGGCATCACCACCGCCGGAATCCGCTCTCGCCCCCGACCCGGCAACCATGAACTCCGCCGAACTGGTGGAGGCGCAGGCCGCCGAGCGCACTCGGCTTGGCGTGCGACCGGAAGGCGCGGCCACGCAAGCCACCGCGCAAGCCACCGCGCAACCTACCACGCAAGTCACCCCGCAAGCAGCGCCCCGCCCCGCCGCCTCCGCTCTCTCCAAGTCCCTCCTCGACACCTTCCAGCAGGAGGGTCTGCTCGGCTCGTTCACCACCGCCGCGCAGGGAGCGTGGGACAAGGACCTGCGCCGGGACGATCAGGGTCGGTGGAACCCGCCAATCATGACGCGTGTGTCCGAGGACCCTTCCCTGCTGGAAGGGATAGGTCAGGCCGTGGCTGGCCTTGCGCAGAAGGTCGGCGGCCGTCTCGACCAGGCCGGGTTCGCTGCCGACGCGGACGCCACGCGTGGCGTGTTCGACAAGTTCCAGCAGACCTACGGCCTGACCGACGAGCAGATGCAGACTGCGTGGAGGGACAGTGTGGAGCAATACCGTCCTTGGAAGAAGGACGAAGGCCCGCTGCGCATCCTCTCCGACGGCACCCTGCTGCCCAACCCGCAGGACTCCACCTGGCTGGACCCCGACCGTGCCTACGCCGCAGTTGCCAAGGCCAATGTCCCCGAGGAAGCCAAGGCCGCGCTCATGGCCAAGCTCCCCCGGGTGGCCGACGCCATCGCAACGTCCAAGCTCACCGGCTACGAGGCCGCAGCGTCCATGGTGAACTCCGCCACGTTTGCCGGCAGCCTTGGGAGCTTCGGGCTCACCCGCGCGGCGGTTGGCAAGATGGTCGGTCCCGAGGAGTGGGCCAACGCCAACGGGCGCAAGGAGGACTTCGGCTCCGCCGCCTTCGTGCGCGACTACGAGGCAGCGGTGGTGGACCCGACCCCGGCCGTGCGGTCGTTCATGCGCGGCATGGCGGGGCGCTTCGCCCTCGGCGCCAACGACCTCGCCACCCAGGTGCTCGGCGTGGCCGGGGTTGCCGGGATCGACGCCGCGGGAGAGGCCGCTGCCGGGGCGTCGGAAGCCTCGGCCATGATCGCCTCCGGCCTGCCGGAGACGGGGCTTGCCGGTGACGTGGCGCAGCAGGTTGTCCCCCTCGGGGCGCAGATGCTACCGGCGGCGGCAGTCGGCCGGATCACCTCCCTGCTTGGTGCGGGAGCCAGCACCGCGGCCAAGGCGGGCACCACCTCGGCGGCCGTCGCCGCCGGCTTCCAGTCCGCCGGGTCCAACTACGCCCAGCTCGTGTCCGAGGGAGATCCGGATGCCCGTGAGAAGGCAGTCAAGACCGGCGTGTCCACGGCGATCATCACCAGTGTGTTCATGGGCCGGGCGGGTGGCGTCGAGCGTGCCGCTGGGAGCCTCGCCGCTGGCGGGGCGGGGCGGGCCACGCTGCGTGAGACCCTCGCTGCGGCGCGGGCGGCCGGGATCAAGAACATCGCCAAGGTGCCGGAGCTGCGAGCACTGGCGCGCGACACCATCGAGTCGGCGGTCGGCGAGGCCACCGAGGAGGGCATCGACCAGTATCTGAGTGCGTTCCTCATGGCCGACCCGGACACCAACCTCGCCGACGCGTGGGACAGGGCGGTGCGAGCTGCCAAGGTGGGGCTCGTGGCCGGGCCAGCCGCAACGCTGGTGGCCGGCGAGGCGGGAGCGGCGATCAAGGAGGCCAGGGGCCTCGCCATGGAGGCGCTGTCCGGCTCCCCCGAGTCGGCACGGGCGGTGGTTGCCGTTGCGGACGCCGCCGGCCGGCAGACCGTGGCCGAGGCGGAGACGGACATCGAGGGGCAGATTGCCCGCGCGGCAGATCAAGCCACGCTTGATGTTACGCCCCCAACCGAAACCCCGAAGAGGCTTGACGCCAACAAATTCTCCGATGCCTTGGCTCCAACAGACCAGAAAGGGCGCAGGCTGCCGCGCCCGATGGATGGTCCGGTTGGCAACTACGTGAACGACGAAGGGGTGGAGGTCACGATCAAGGACGACTCTGAGATCGCGGAGTTCAACGGCGAGCAGTATGCCGGTGACATCGAGGTGGACTTCATGGGGTTGAGTGACCCGGCCGCACGCAAGCAAGGCGCTTCCACTCGTGAGATGGGGCGCATCGTGGCGGAGGCTGACAAGCGGGATATGTCGATCTCGGTGACGGTGGACCCGGCAAGAGCGGCGGCGAATGTCGGCCAGAGGATGGCCTCCGGGGACATGAGCCCGGCGCAGATCAAGACGTGGCTTGAAAAGTTCGGCTTCATCTTCGACGGGCGTGTCGGCTATCGCCCTCGGAGCAGCGAAGACCGGGCGGCTATCCTGCCGAAGAGCCGAGCCCTCCAGGAAGGAGACCTGGCGACCGCTGAAGCGCAGATCAACGAAGACCCGGACGCCCGGACGTTCTCTGACCCGGACTCCATGTTCGAGGTGTTCATGCAGCGGCCGAAGGACATTCCGCAAGGCTTCTTGGTGGCCGGAGACGGCAAGGTGTACTGGTATGATGGCGCGAGCCGCCCCGTCCCGTTGGAAAACGTCTCGGAGGATTACGACTACCAGACCGGCAAGTTCAAACTGGCCGCCGCCGAAACAGTTACGCCGGGAACGGCTGCTAAAGCACCCATTATCAGTGGTCCAGCAGTCCCGGTGGATGCGGAAGCACCCATTACCGCAGAGGGTGCGGACGCATCCACCGGCCGGCAACCTGTCGCCGCGGCCGAGGCAGACATCGAGGCGCAGATTTCCCAAGCCGCCGCCGAAGTGCGCGCCGAAACGGCGGCCACGCCAAATAGTCAACCCACCGGGCAGCCGGAGCCTTCAACCGTAGGTCTGCTGCCGAAGCTCGTAGCGCTCAATGGAGTGGACCCGGGTGTGGTTGGATTTATCAATGAGGGCCAGATTCTCGATGCGGTTGTCAGACTTATCCCCGTTGAGGTGATGAACGATTTCGTGGGGGAGAAGGTCTCTCCCGAGATGGTTCGAGAGAACCCATCTATGCTCTCCGATTTGCTTCCCGCCGACGTGGATCTTGTGGTAGCGAGTCGTATTCGGGCGGAGACACGCATCGCCGTAGCAGCGCTTAGAGCAAAACTTCTTGCGTCCCTGTCTGCTGGGAGAGATGCGGAACTTGCGCCCGCACTTTTTACAAGCGATCTCAATCCGGGCGAAGTCAGCAGGCTTCTTCCCCAGAACGGATTCGCGCCTGTTGACATTAAAGGGGTACCAGAATTTAGAAGTGCAGCTTCTCGAACAGAACTTAGCCGTCTCGGCACGATAGGGGAGGACGGAAAATTCTTTCCCGCAGGCGAGGCAGACCTTTTGAATCGACATGCTGCTATTGTAGCTTCATCCAACCGAAAAACAAGCGGTGTTTATCGCACCGCCGACGCCTCGTCGCAACCCTCTCCCCCCACAACCCCAACCACCACCAATGAAGACGAAAAGCAAAGGCAAGGGCGGCAAGGGCAAGGGCGGCTGCAAGTAGCCCCCGAGCCGGCGGCCCCCGCCCCTGCGGGGGCGGGGGTTGCTGCCACGCCTGACCGATACGCGGAAGCGCGCAAGGCATGGGCTTTCCAAGAGCTACAGAACCGGGCGGTTCGTTCCGGCAGGACGGGACAGGATTGGGAGCCGGGCCAAGTGATCCAAGTCGGGGAGATTGACACGCCGGAGAAGGTGGCGGCCAAGCTGGCGGAACTAGAAGCCGAGTTTGACGCGAAGACGGACGACGAGAAGGACTTCATTGATTCACTGCGGCCCCCCGTTTCACCCCCCGGTGAAATGGCCGAATCCGGTGAACAAGTTGCCTCGGGGGCAACTGTCGCGGCGGAACCCACCATAACAGCGGAGCAGTGGGGGAAAGAGACAAACTACCCAGAGGACCTTGGGAAGTTCGAGAAGAGCTACCTGGAGGAGGAGGTGTTGCCTCTGACGAACGAGGCGCTTCTTGACAGGTTCACGGAACTCCCCGCTGACTTTGCCACACGCGATTTCTACGAGAGGGAGATACGGCGTCGGACAAAGCGGGGAGAGTTCGACGTTTTTGAGATCAACTCGCAGAAGATTGATCGCTCGGTGGCCAAGATCCTCGGAGAGGTTGGGGACGCGAAGGCGGCGGAACTGCAAAGCAACACCGAGCCCGATATTCGGGTCATCATCACCCCTGACCAGAACCCTGACTACCCTTACCGCGCCACACGCACCAAGAAAGGCGCTCCGATAGGGCACACGAACTACCGGACCTTCGAGGAAGCCATCGCCAATTTCGCGGGAGACAATACCGGAGGACCTCCGTATGGGGTCATTGGAGAGTATCGGGTATCCAAAGTATCCGATGAAAAAAGAACCGCATTCGACGAACGATTCGCCCGATTCCGGCTCCCTCAAGCACCAGCGTCAGCAGAAACAACACCATGGACACCCTCGACTGAATCGCCTTCGCTATCCTCTGGTTCTTTACCATCTACGGATTCGCCGCCTGCATTAGGGACATCTTCCGTTGAGCCGGCCACCCCCACCCCGCCACCGCCGGTCACCCCGGACGCCGCGCCGCCGGTCACCCCGGACGCCGCGCCACCGGCACCGGAGGGCGAGCCCGGCACCAAGGCGGCCACCGCACTCCAGCCCGGCGACCTGATCCGCAAGGGGCGCAACGTTCACCGGGTGAGCAAGGTCACGGTCAACCCGGACGGCAGCGTGGAGGTCAAGGCGGCGGGGTTGTTTGGCGCGGACACGACGTTCGCGGCGGGGGAGATGGTGGATGTTGGTGAAGCCGGCGGCACCGCTGGCGCGGTCGGAGCGCGTGGGGGCGCGACACTCCCGACGTTGCTGGCCACGGCCACCAGCGGGCCGATCAAGGGGCTTGACCAGATCATCCGTGATCTCGCCAAGGGGTTGAAGATTCCGATCCGCTACGGCAGGCTCACGACGCCCCGTTTCGCGGGCTACTTCAAGCGGGTGCAGGACCTGATCGGCTCGGCCAAAGCGATCGACCTGCCCACGGTGTCCCACGAGGTGGGGCACAAGCTGGACGCCCTGACGGGCATGTCGGCCGACACGAGGATCGCTGCCGAGCTGAACGTCCTCGGCGACCCGGCCACCCCGGACTCCCGGTCCAGTTGGACGAAATCCCGGAGCCGTGCCTACAAGATGGGCGAAGGGGTGGCGGAGTTCGTGCGCTACTGGCTGACGGACCCGGCGCGCGCGGTGCGCTCGGCCCCGGTGACCCACAGCGTGTTCGAGGACATCCTCGACGCCAACAAGGACTTCGGCGACGTGATGCGCCAGGCGCAGGAGGACATCCGCATCTGGCGCTCGGCGCCCGACGAGGCGCGCATCGACGCACACATCATCACGTCCAACCCGAACGGCACCAAGTACACCGGAGCGCAGTTGATCCGGGACATGGTGGACGACCTGCACATCCTCCACAACGCGGAGAAGAACATCGAGCGGCGCGGTGTTGCGCTGAAGCCCTCCGAGAGCGCCTACATGGGCGCGCGGCTGCTGCGCGGCAGCTACGGGATGGCCAACGTGTTCATCACAGGCGGGGCGGTTGACTTCAAGACCAAGGCGGTGACTCCCGGCACCGGGTTGCAGCACGCGCTTGAGGGTGTGAGAGGGAGGCTCAACGAGTTCCGCCGCTGGATCGTTGCCATGCAGGCCCGCGAGTTGCACGCCCAGGGCAAGGAGACCGGCATGCAGGATGTCGATGTCCAGGCCACGGCGGCGCGATACGAGAACGACCCGGTGTTCCAGGACGCGTTCACCAAGGTCAAGGCGTGGAACGATGCGGTCTTGCAGTACTCGGTTGACGCAGGGCTGGTCAGCCAGGAGGGCGCGGACGCCATGCGCAAGATGAACCAGGACTACGTGCCGTTCCACCGTCTGTTCGAGATCGGCGCGGGCGAGGTGTCCGCGATGGACGGGGGTGGAGGGACGGGGCGCGGGCTCAACGTCGGCAAGCCCGGCTCACTGCGCGGAAGGGCAGGCAGCCCGCGGCCGATCATCGACCCTCTGGAGACGATGCTCCGCAACGCCTACACCATCATCACGGCAGCGGAGAAGGCCGCGGTGCGCGAGAACCTGATCGCCATGGCCGACAAGCCCGGCAGCGGAGCGTGGGTGGAGCGCATCGCTGCGCCGAAGGATGCCGTGAAGGTCCCCGTCGAGCGTATCCGCGAGCAGCTCGAAGCCGCCGGGGCGGATATGTCCGCGGTGCCGGACGATGTGGTGGCTGAGTTCTTCCAACAGAGCCGACAGGCACCGTGGGGTGAGAACATCATCAAGGGAACCAAGCCGGATGGCACCGCGCAGTTCGTGCGCGTGAACAAGGACGTGTTCGACACGTTCAACGCTCTCGACCTTGAGGACTCTGGCACGATCATCAAGGCGCTCGCCATCCCGGCCAACATCCTGCGCAGCGGGGTGGTGCTGGATGTCGCCTTCTCGCTTGCCAACGTGATCCGGGACAACGTGAGCAGCGCGGTGATCAACCGCTACGGCATGCTGCCGTTCGAGGCGGCTGCGCGCGGCATGGCCGCCATGATCGGCAACCCGAAGCTGGTGATGGAGTGGAAGGCCGCTGGCGGGGAGAACGCCATCGAGGCGTGGTTCTTTGACCAGAAAAAGCGCCAGGAGTTCCTGCGCCGCAAGATCGTCAAGGAGCTGACCCCGGCCGAGCGGGCGTTGATCGTGGCCAAGAGCCCACTGTACGCGCTACGCTGGCTCACCGGCTTGGCAGAGACCGTCACCCGGGTCGGCGAGTACGACAAGGCATTCCGGGCACGGGTCAAGGAGGGGATGAGCGAAGGGGACGCCCGCCGGCTCGCCGCGTTCGAGGCCCGCGACCGGCAGGATTTTGCCAAGGGGGGAGCCAAGACCAAGATCCTGCGCCACCTCGTCGCGTTCTGGAACGCACAGTTGCAGGGGCAGGTTTCCTTCTACCGTGCCATCAAGGACCGTCCAGTGCGGACCCTCATGCAGGGGATGGCGTGGATCACCATCCCGAAGCTCATCGAGCAGGCCCTCAACTGGGACGACGAGGACTACTGGGACCGGCCGAAGTGGGAGCGCCGCGGGTTCTTCCTCATCCCGATCGGCAAGGGCGACGACGGCAAGACCAAGTTCCTCCGGGTTCCGGTTCCCTTCGAGCAGGGGGTCATCTTTGCCACCATCCCCGGTGAGATCCTGTCGTGGTTCAAACAGAACGAGCCGGACAAGGTGAAGGACTTCCCGCAGTACATGCTCAAGCAGTCCATCCCCAACCCGGTGCCGCAGGCATTGCTGACATTGGGGGAGGTCTCGTTCGGCAAGCAGGGCTACAGTTTCTTCCGCGACAAACCGATCGTGCCGACCGCACTTGCGGACGCCCCGCCGGAGTACCAGTGGACGGAGCAGACCAGCCTAACCGCTCGCAAGATCGGCAACGCGCTGGGCATGTCCCCAGCCAAGGTGGACTATGCCATCGCGGCGACCACCGGGGGCATCGGGCGGCAAGCCACGCACAACGTCATCGACAACATCATCTCCTTCTTCACCGACGAGGAGGGCACCGCCACCCGGCAATGGCCCGGCGCGCGGTTCCTAACAACTCCGGGCAGCGTCAGCAGTCAGTCGGTGGAGGACTTCTACGAGAGGCTCAACTTCCTGCGCGGCGAGCGCACGGCGGCCAAGCTCGACGGACGCAAGTTCAGCAGCAACGAACTGCGGAAGTTCGAGAAAGTGTCGGAGGAGTTCTCCGAGATGCGGAAGAAGGCGAGGACGACCAAGGACCCTGCCAAGCGCACGGACGCCTACAACCGGATCGTGGACCTTGCCAGAAAGACGATGGCAGATGGTGGAGAATCCGATTGACTCTCTCCACAATTCCACATACTCTCTCACCCGTGAACTCCGTGACCGCCGAACCCTCAATCTGGCTCACCGTCACGCCCCCGCCGCCGGACCACCACGACCGCACGCCGGTTGACGCCGGTCGCCGCCACTACGTGGCCCGCGCCGCCCGCAAGGTCGGGTGCCTCGGGGGTGGCGAGGTGCCGGCGGGGCTGCCTGGGAAGGTGGGGAGCACGAGAAAGAAGTGGAACTAACTGATATGAAAATACTGCATAGGTTTGTGGTCCCCACCGGGGACATCTGCATCGTCCAAGGCGAGAAGGGCAAGCTGGAGATGTTGTCAATCGGGGATTACGGGAAGGATGTGAACCTGAAAGCCGGGTTCATGGGGCTCGACCGTGAACCATCTCCCGTCCGCCACACCGCCTTGCTGCCGTTGGAGGAGAAGTGGGTGGTGACAATCTCCACGCAGTATGGTTGTGACTCCGGCTGCACCTTCTGCGATGTCCCGAAGGTCGGGCGTGGGGTGAATGCCACCTTCAATGATCTGACGCAGCAGGTGCTAACAGCGATCAAGCTGCACCCCGAGGTGGAGGGAACCAGCAGGCTCAACATCCACTTCGCACGCATGGGAGAGCCTACATGGAACCCGGCGGTGCTGGACGCGACCCGGTGGTTCAAGGACCACATCGACCCCGAGTACACGATTCATCCGGTCGTCTCCACCATGATGCCGAAGGCCAACGAGTGGCTGAAGACGTTCGTGCATCAGTGGATGCGCATCAAGAACCGTCTGCTCCATGGGGAGGCAGGCTTGCAGATCAGCGTCAACAGCACCGACGAGGCTGCCCGCGACAAGATGTTCCGAGGCTCGCAGACATCGCTTGAGCAGATCGCCAGGATCATGGAGGGGATCATCCCGAACGGAAGGAAGATCACCCTGAACTTCGCGCTTGGCGAATGGGACATCGACGGCGCCAGACTCCGCAATCTGTTCAACCCGGACTGGTATCTCTGCAAGCTCACGCCGCTGCATCGCACTAGGGCGGTGAACAGCAAGGGCATGATGCCGGAGGGCGACTGGACGGAATATGCTCCATACCGGGAGGTGGAAGAGAGCCTCCGCGATGCTGGCTACGACGTGATCGTGTTCATTGCCAGCAAGGAGGAGGACGAGAGCAAGATCACGTGTGGCAACGCACTTCTGTCCCAACAGCAGCGTGTCTGACCTAACTGATATGAACATGACACGCCGCAACGCAATCGCCCTCACCAGTGGGGCTCTCATCGCCACCGCATCGGCCATGCCGCGGCCCCTGCCCGGGTTCCGGGCGCACTGGCGCAAGCAGCTCCCGGCCATCAAGGACATCTGGCAGGACGAAGAGGGGGAGTGGCACTACGACTACGACGAGGTGTTGGTGTATGACATGGTGATCCTGCATAGCTGGATGGGGGAGATGCCTGTTGACCTCGGCCGGAGCGGGCAGATGTTCACCAAGACGATGCAGTCGGCTTCATATGACCCCGGCGACGTGGCCGCGGTCGCGCGTGTGCGGTCTCAGTTGTCCGACATGGTGGTCTATTCCATCCGGCGCAAAGCGTGGCTGGCCAACGGTGGGGTCTTTCCGGCGTGCGGTGTGTGCGCGGGCAGGGGGTTCGTGATGTCCGGCGCCAGCAACGATGGGTGCCCGGTCAGGGTCTCCCTGTGCAGGAACGGGGCGTGCCGCGGTATGATCGCGGCGGTGCGCAACGAGACCCGCTACGCCGCCGAATGGAGCGGCGATGCTCTCTGCGACATCGCGGCATTCAAACTCTCGCCCGAAATGTTGTGCCGAGCCTGACTTCCATGGACCCTGACATCGCCACCATAGTAACCGCCGTCATCCTTGTCTTGGTGTTGGTCTATATGGCCAAGCCACAGCCGCCACGCTGGTGGAACGGGGACGACGACCCTGACAAGATGTGACTACCATGACGGAGCCTGAATGCAATGATCCTTGGTGGATAGCGGAACGGAAATGCCGGGCGGTGAAGACTCTGCTTGTGCAAGCCCCCTCACGCAAGGAGGCCCAGCGGAAGCTCGACGCATGGGAAGGTGAAGGGGTGGATGTGAATTACTATGCCATCGGCCCCGCCAAGGTTATCCGACGGGACAAACCATCTCGAAACCATGCCTGACCTAACCACCATCACCCGCGACATCGAGGCCGCGCCCAACGGCTGGCGCTACACCGTGCCGGAGACCGGCGTGACGCTCACGGCCAAGTGGGCACGCTCGCTCAGGACCAAGGTGCTCGCCCATATGGAGGCCAACGGCGTCCCCGAGCCGGCGGACTTCGACGAGGTGTTCGCCGATGCGGCGTGCCGGGAGAGCGGGTTGGGGCCGCCCTACTGCGGCCCGGACACGGCACCGCCGAAGCCCGCCGGACAGATTGAGTTCCTCACCTGGGCGCACGTCGGGCGCTTCCTCAAGGCCGCGGCGACCTACATCGCCAACCCACGGTCCCACGTGTCCGCCGAGGAGGCTGACCGCCGGTTCGCAATCTGCCTGGCCTGCCCGCTGCGGGTGGACATAGGCAACTGCGTCAAGTGCCACGGGCTCACGGCGCTGGTCGCCGCGGCCGAGGTCGCCGTGGGCACCGTGACCGGGCGCAAGATTACCGACGGACGCCAGGTGTGCGGCGCCTGCGGATGTTTTTGCGCTTCTAAGCCCATCCTGAAGATCCCGGTGCTGCGCAAGCTGGACAAGGGGCTTGACGTGGTGCCGGTGTACGATGCGGGGTGCTGGATGCACGATCAAAAGTAACGCATGACCACAGAGATTATGGACAACACACTGAACGTAACAGTTGGAGACGGGAAATACACCGTGGTCCAAGGTGGTGACGGAGGGCTTCGGGCACTTCGGTATGGCGAGGAATGGCGGGACTGCTGTGGCGATGGCCTGATCTACGCGCTGGCGGTCGAGGTCATCAAACTGAGGGCGGAGAAAGAGCAGCTCGTGGAGGAGTGGGCAAAAGGCGCGGACAAATGGCAAGAGACACACGATTCCATCCCGTCCGCTTTTGTCGGGCTCGCCATCGTTGTGGATTCTCTGGTGAGCGAGCAGGTGTGACACGCCTATTCGGCACCCCCTCCCCCTGTCAAGCTAAACCTTGACCACGGCCCCCGCCATGATACCCTACCCGCATGGCCGGATGCTCTGTTGACACCCTCTACGACCTCCACCAGGCACGCATCGCCCCGGGGGACGATGACGAGTTCCTGCGCTTCCTCACCGAGGCGGACATGACGCTGCTGGAGGGCGCCCGCTGGCGTTGGTGCCGCAACCGGGTCAGCCTCACGCCGGTCAACGGCATCCTCACCCTGCCGGCGGGCTACGCTGCGATCCTGGGGGCAAGGGCGGACGAGTGGCCGGCACTCGACATCAACGCGGAGGAGTATGAGTTTGCGCCCGGCGGCCCCGGCGAGATGACCGTGGGTGGCTCGCACGGTGCCCGCCTGATCGACCAGGGGCTCGACGGCGACGGCGCGCGGACCTACAAGCTGATCGGCTTCTCCGACGAGGCCACGCCGCCGACCATCTACACGCTGTGCATGTACTCGCCGTTCACGCTCTACCGCACCGAGGACCTCCCCGCGGCGCCGACGGCCGATGAGTCCGACCGCACGCGCTGCGAGTCCGCCAAGGCGCTGAAGCTGGCCATGCAGGCGACCATCTACGAAGAGAAGGGCGACAACACCTCGGCGGCCAGCTACATGTCGAGCGCCATCAAGGTGCTGAACAGTCACGAGACCAACCAGCGCGGCAACGCCCGGCAGACGCCGATCGTGCGCAGCGGCGGGGCGGGGCTGTCGCGGGGGCCGCACTTCCTGTGATGCAAACCGGCACCTTGGCGTAACCGTAAATGAATAGCGGCTCCGGGGTCACGAAGCCCCGGTGAGAGAAGCGTCCCGCGATGGTACGCGGGGGATGTGGGTTCGAGTCCCACAGGTGCCGCCCTTAGCCCTTCCGCTCCGGCGTCGGTCCTTCCTTGCCATCCAGCTTGCCGAGGTGGTCGCAGTCGAGCAGGATCGCAGAGGATGCCGCGATGTGGGCGGCGTGGGGTTTGCCGCTGTCCGGGTCGAGCCACTCGCCCTCCGCCATGCTGGTGAGGTGGCGCATGATCGCCGCGACGTAGGTGTCGAGGCGGACCCCGCTCTCCCTCCAGTTGAACGCTCCGTAGCGGTCGGCCCCGTGCTTCAGCGCCCACGCGGTCTGCCGCAGGAACTCCGGCGGGAGCAGGTTGAGCGGGCACTTGGTGCTGCCGGCGGCGCGCTTGACATCGGGGGCACCACGCACCGTGTCGCCCATGCCAACAGGGAAAGCCTGCGGGTTCAGCTTCACTGGCAGGATGGGGTTGGCCGCTCTCAACTCGTCGGCGTGCTGCGCGAAGTAATCCCCCACGGTCTTGCGGGGGACGGGTTTTGGCGCCGGACCTTGCGGTCTCGGTGGTTGCCAGCTTTCGGGTAGGTCGGTCATTGGGGTGTCTCTCGTCTCTTCCGTGGCCTGCTCGGTTTGAACAGATCGTTGAACTCCGCGGTTGGGTGGTTGCGCAGTCTTGCCTTAACAGTGGAGTAGTTCACCCCGAAAATGCGAGCCCAGTCTTTTAGACACTTAGTCTCCCTCCCGCGGGTAAAGAGAACTGTGTCTTTGCGGTTTTTGGCCTGCTGGCTGGCTGAAGCCCAATGGCAGTTACGCTTGGAGTATCCGAGAGCGTTGTTTTTTCTGTCTAGGCAGAGACCTTCTGGGCGTTCCCCCATGTCGGAGAGGAAGTTAGCGAAGTCATGCCACCTGGCGCACACGTGCAACCCGCTGCCACCATATCTGGAGTAGCCTGTTGCATTTTCGTTGTAACAACGGCCCATCATGGACTTCCAGGTAAAATACTCCCCGGATTTCGACATGGCCTGGCCTCTTACAAGAGGGCCTTTTCTCCTATGACACCCGCAAGAGGTAGTGTTTCCTGTCAGGAGATTTCCACGGGCTACCTTCGTTGTCTCGCCACAGTCGCAGCGGCATTCCACGAAAGCGCATGGGGGACCACTTGGCAGTCTTTCTACACCGAGGTCGCGTGTCACCAACAGTCCTCCGAACTTTCGGCCTATGATTTCCATCCTGCCCATGCCAGCATCTAAATGTATTTCCTCATCGCCTGCAAGCCTTTTATCGCGGCCAGCATCCCGCGCTCCCCCTCCTCCTTGTCTTCCAAGGTGGCCGTCACAGCGTCGTCGATCGTGTCGGGGCAGAGGAGACGGTACACGACGCTCTCGTCGTTCTGCCCCGGCCTGTGGATTCGCTTGTTGGTCTGGGTGAACCCCTCCCAACTGTAGGGTGGACTGGTCCACACCGCCACGCGACAAGAATTTTGGATTCCGTCGATCCCGTGGGAGACCGAGCGGAAGTCTGTTATCCACATGGGGATCTTCCCCTCCTGCCAGGCACCCATGTCTCGCTCGTGGAAATGCTTGGCGTCCGGGAACTCGCGCAGGTAGCGCTCCCGCTCATGGATGAATGAGGTGAGGACGAGGATGGGTTCTTTTGCGTGCTTCTTCCTGAGCTTACGCAGGGCCTCGATCTTCGCGTCGTGCTCGAAGTGGACGCCGGCATCGTCCAGATACGCGCATCCCGCCGTCAGTTGGAGCAGCTTCACTGTTAGAGGCGCGGCCCCGGCTGCGGTGATCGTCCCCCCGCGCTCCAAGTCCAGCAGCATGTCCCGCTCAAGAGTCTCATAGCGTGTGCGGGTGGCCGCCGGCAGCACCACTTCCACGTCCTCGATCCGGCAGTCCGGCAGGTCGAGCCACTCTTCGCTGAGCAGCACCAGTGCGAAGTCCGCCAGCTTCTCCTCGATGCGCTCCTTGGCGCCGGGGCGCAGCTTGTAAGTGAAGCCGAGGTAGTCGGCCTTCTCGAAGTAAGTGTCCCTGAACCGGGAGAAAGACGACCCGAAGATGGAGGGGTCGAGCAACCGGATCTGCGCGAAGACATCGAGATAGCTGTTAGGGTGCGGGGTTCCGGTGAGCCCGAGCGTCCGGCGGAACGGACTGGTGTAGCGGCCGGGGATGTCGTGCAGGAAGTTGCGCAGAGTGTTGAAGCGTTTGCTTGAGGGGTTTTTGGCGAGGCTGAGTTCGTCGCAGACGTACATGTCCACCGGCAGGTTCTTGTTGCCCTTGATGTGCTTCTCGACAAAGCCGGGGTAGCGTTTCAGTCCACCCTTCACCCGCTTCTCCAGGGACGGAAGCCTCTCGGAATTTATGCCGTATATGTTGGCCGATCCGTCGCGCCATGCCTGCATCCCTTCCTCGGTGCGGAGGTTGGCAAACTTGAGCCACGAGACTTCCTGCCATCGCTTGATCTGGTTCGGCCAGGAGATGGCGAGGACCCGGTGTGGGGCGGTGAGCAGCATCCCGCGCGCCTCCCCGGTGATCAGCATCTCCGAGAACGCCATGAGTGTGCAGACGGTTTTCGTCATCCCCATGCCAGCCCAGACCGAGCACTTTGGATGCTTGAGAATCCAGTCGATCATGATCGGCTGGAACGGAAGCATGTTGAGGGGCTCACTCATCCCGCAGCAGGTGGTGCTTGAGCCATTTGATCGCCTCGTCCACGTCGTCGCACCAGACCGCCGGGAACCCGTCCTCCCGGCGCTCCAAGAGGAACCGCTCCTGGAGCACGGTGGGCTTGTTGGGCGGGGCTTTGAACTCGACGAAACACGTTCTGCCGTGGCGCATGAAGATCCGGTCGGCCTTGCCGCGGTTGTGCATGCCCTCCAGCTTGAGGTTGCTGATGCCGAGGGCTTTCGCCCGCCGGCAGGTTTCCTGTTCGATCTTGGCTTCTGGTCCCATGGTCATTTTCGGTAGTAGGCCACCAGCTCGCTTTGCGCCTCCAGCGCAAAGTCCTGCGCCCACGTCGGCCGCGTGCAGAAGATGGCGTTCACTTCCTCGATGGGGCGACCGTCGTGGAGCCCGAAAATTTCGTCGTGGATGATCATGCGGATGTCGATGCCCGCCCGATCGCACGCGATGCAACCGTGGTTGAGGAAGTCCACACCCATTGCCTGCACCAGATTCTCCAGCCACTTGGCTGGAAATACGGTGATGCGGCCCCAGTTCGCCGCACCTTGGCGCTGGCCGAAGTATGATACCCGCTCGCTGCGGTAGCCCTTCTTCTCACGCTTCCACGGCTCCTCGGCCATCTCCTCCTCGGTGTAGGCCACCCACTCCCACTTGACTTGGGGGAAAGGGTAGTAGAGACGCCGGCCGGAGGGCAGTCGCAGGGTGAGGTAGTCGATGCTGGCGACCCGCCCGCATTGGAACTCAATGCGGCCTTTCAGCACGGGGACCTTGGTGCCCGGCGCTCCAATGGCCTTCTTCGCGGCGGCGTCAAGCTCGGCCCAGGCGTTCACGATCTCGGGATGAGTCTCCCGATAGACATCCGCGTAGCCCTTGCATTCCTCCAAGGTCTTGCTGACACGGAACACTTTGGCAAAGGCTTCCTTGAGCGTCCGGCCCCCCGCACCGTATATGCAAGCTAACCATGTTACCTTAGATGCTTGCCTTTGGTCCTTGGTGACTGCATCGTATCCGACCTTGAAGATGCTGGACCCAAGGTCCTTGTAAAGATCCACTCCGTCGAGCATCATCTGGAGAGTCCGCAGATCCCCCGTAACGTGCGCCGCGAGCCGGCCTTCGATAGTCGAAAAATCAGAGGATATTGCCATCCCTTCATGCGGCTGAAAGAAGTGCCGGATGCTTGACGCGATGGCCTCTAACGGACTCTCCCACAAGTCCTCAAACCATTGGGGCTCCTGCCCGTAACAGATCATATCGTAGCAGAGATCGGTCTCTTTGATCGTCGGCCGGCGAAGATTCTGCGGCTGTACCAAGCGCCCGGACGCCCGGCCGGTGCGCGCCCCGTGCCACTGAGTCGTGCCGCGCACGTAGCCGTCGGCACACGCGCAGTTGATCATGGCGGGGATCTTGGCCAGCGCGGCGAACCCGACCAGCGAGTAGGCACGCAGAGCCTCGATAGCCTCGGCGGTCATCCCGGCCGGCGGTGCGGCAAGAATTTCGTCAACCGTGGCGGACTGCATGTTGTCCGCCGGATAGCCCCGCTCGCGCATCCACGCGAGCGCCCGCGCCCGTTGGCTCGGCTTGATGCCCGTGACCTCGGTGAACTTCCGACTGAGCTTCTCGGTCAAATGATCGACGATCCCCTTGGCGTTCTTTAGGGCATGGACGTTGACCGGCACTCCGCGGAAATTCATCCGCAAGTCGAAGAGGAAGCTCTCCAGCACGTCCCCCTTCAGCTCGAAGTGCTTGATCTTGTGGTGCAGCTCCCGCTCCACTCGAACGTCCTGGCGGTTGTATTCGCAGAACATGTCCCACGCACGGCGCACCGTCATCTTCTCCCCGCTCACCTTCACCGTCCAGCCCCACGGCACCGGGTTTTCCATGATCGGGTTGGCCGAGCGCCGGTTGGCCAGCTTCTCCTCGCCCTTGGCACCGGGCGGTGGCTCCAACAGCACCGACTTGTTCTGGTCGGAGAACACCCCGATGAGCGCCTTGCCGATCGGGTCCTTCTGGTCGCCCAAACCAAAAAACGCGGCGGCCTTGGCAAGTGACTCGGGGGCCGCCGCGCGCCGGCACATGGCCTGTGTGCATCGCCAGTTGTTGATGTCCGGAGGGTCGAGCCCCAGGTCGGGCTTCATCCGGTAGGTGCTCATCGCCAACTCGAAGCTGGCGTTGTGCGCGAAGATGGGGGAGCCGGAGTCAAGGGCCTCGCGCAGCAGCGCCATAGCGGCCTTCGACTCGGGGGACTCAGGGTCAATGAAGGACCACAAGTGCGGGTCGCCGTCGTCCTTGGCGATGGCGAACATGAGGATGCGAGTGGTCGGGTCGGAACTGTATCTATATCCGCCCAGCTTGATGTCGCAGGCGGAGGTTGACTCGTAGTCAAGATGGTAGATGCTCTTGGCTTTCGGTTTCAGGAGTTTCAGCAGCACCTCGCCGTGGCACTCCTTTGGCGCGCAGAAGCATCCAAGGCGTTTGCCGCGCAGCTCCTCCAGATGCTCTAGTATCCAAGCCCGGCGCTCCGGCGTGGCGTCCGGGCAGTCGGGGTAATCGGTTCCGGCGAGCCACCGGGCGAACCTGTCTATGCAAACCCGTCGGCCGCCTTGCGCCACTGGAAACGGGTTGCCGAAACCCCACGCGGCGCCGGCCTTCGGCCGCCCGATGTAGGTGTCATAGGGAGACGTGTTCAGGTTGACAACTGTGGTAGCCATGATCCTAAAGGTGTCGGCCCGCCGCCCCACGGACGGCGGGCCGTGCTGTTCACCCTAAGCCCTATTCCAGGCCGAAGGAGTCGCCGCCCTCGCCCTCGTCATCGAGGTCGGGCATCACGTCCGGGTCGGCCGGCGGAGCGCCGAACGGCTCGTCGTCCTTCCAAAAGCGCACGATCTCCAGCGAGGCGCAGATCTTCTGCCACTTGCCGGGGATGTAGAGGCTGATGAGGAACTGGCACCAGCACCCTGCGTAGGGCCTCGTGTCGTCCTTGGTCAGCGGGCTCTTGTCACGGTCGAGGACCGTGGGGCGCTTCTGCGTCTCGGCGCGGTTGGCCGAGATCAGCCAGTAACCGGCGGTCTCGGGCGTGCCGTCCTCGCCGTCTCCGTCCTTCACGCACAGGTCGGCCTTCTTCGGGGAGACGCCCTTGAGCTTCTCCTTGATCAGCTTGCGCATGATCACCTCGACCTTGGCCTTGGCTGCTTCGTCGGACTTCGGCAGCATGATCTGGCAGCCGTAGCGCTTCTTGCCGTCGGGCTCGGCCTTGACCGCTTCCGGGGTGAAGAGTTTCGGGTAGCTCAGTCGTCCGCACAGGATGATCTGGGTCTCGTTTAGTTGGGCCATCGTATTGTCGTCTTTCGTCTTTTAGTTGTGCCCCATTTTGTGCAGCCGCCGGGGCGTGGCGGTCGGGTGGTGAAATCATTCGGCGTTCGTGTCCTCCGCATCCGGCAGCGCCTCCCTGCGGCACTCCGGGCACTCGCCATCGCGGTCGAGGTAGAGACCGTGGGTGGGGCACTTCTCCGGCGGCGGGCCGGAGTATTCGAGTTCGGAGATCATAGCTTGCCGAAGTGGATGCGTGGTGCGTCGATTATCAGGTGCTTCACAAACACCATTCGCCGACGCTTCTGGTGCAGAATGGTGATCGCTTCCAGGTCGTTGATACGCACGGGCGTGGATTGCCGGACGGCGCCGCCGAGGTAGGCCACGATCTGCGGGGTGATCACACTGGTGACTTTGGCGTCCGGCCAGGCGTCGGTTTCCCGGCTGTCCGTGAACGGCATTCCTGCTGCGGCGATTACTCGGATCATGGCTCGTCGTCCTGCCAGAGGTTGAGTGTGCGGAGAAATGCTTCGGCTTGTTGCGCCGCCGTGGTTGCAACGATCGCTTCGTTGGTGCCGAGGTCGGACCAGTGGTAGTAGGCTCCTTCGTGCAGTCTGTTCACGACCCGGTAGAGTTCTGCCACGTACGCATGAAACCCATCAGCGGGGAATTGTTTTCCGTGCGAGTCCTGGGTCAAGCCGGACAAGCTAACAACAGCTTCGCGCATCGCGTTGAGGTCCGTCGTGTATTGTGGACAAGCCGGCGGAGTCCCTTCCGGATACCCCTGCGGCCAGTTGACCAGATGCAGCATCCTGCCGATCTCCACGACTTCCATGCCAAGCGCTTTTGCTATGGCGATCCGTTGTTGCTTCTCAGTCATGACAAATCGAACGCTGGTTCCTCCTCCGGCAGGTCGCCCAGCAGGTCCACGCCAGCACTCACCGCCTCGCGCTTGTCGTCTTCCAACGCCAGCACGGGCTTCGCATCGCCGCGCGTCACCAGCTCCTCGAACCGTGACTTGGATCGCGCCGACGCCTTGAACTTGAGCTTGAGCAGCTTCTCGATCTGGGCGGGGCTCTTGAGCACCATCTTGTAACGCTCGTCCTTCTTGAGCTTCTGACCCGTGAGGAACGTGTCAGCGGCCGCCTCGTCAACCCACGCCCGGTCTCCGGCGCGGCCGAGGACCAGCTTGGTGCCGGCGACGGGGGTGCCCGCCTCGGCGCGTTGGCGCAGGTAGTCGGCCACGTCCGCGTAGAAGGCGCTCAGGCGCTTCCAACTGCGGTAGAGGGAGACCAGGAACTCGTCGGTCAGCGGCTCGTCCACCCCAACACCCCGCAGGTTCGCGGCGATCCGCTCCACCGGGTCGGAGACATTGGTTTCCTCCTCCGGCAGATCACCGAGCAGGTTGATCATCCCGGCCGGGTCAACGACATGACCGGACACCGGCTCCGTGCAGGCCGCGAAGCGCGTCTCGCAGAACCCCTTGGCGGGGCACCACCGGCACGCGCCGTCGTCACCCTCGGACGGGCTGAACACAACGCCCGGTGCGGCTTCCAGGATCTCCCTGGCGGTCACGTCGCGGGTTCCGAACCCCGGCACCGCCTCGGCGCACTGCTCGAAGGCCACGTGCGCCTTGGTGGCGCTGGACTCGATCTCACGGCAGAATGCCTCCAAGTCCGCCAGCGCGATGACCCACGGCTTCTGGTCGTGGCCTTCCCGGTGGCGAGGCTGGAAGACAGCGATGTCGCACTCGGTCGCCGGGGAGAAGTTGTGCAGGATCTCGCGGCTGCGGATTAGGGACAGCGCGTAGATGGCGAGCTGCGGATTCTCGAAGCTGTGGACCAGCACGCCCTCGCCATGCTTGTAGTCGCGGACCACCACGCGGTCGTCCGTCACCACCGCAAAGTCGCAGGTCCCGGTGCTCGATGGCTGATAGAACAAGGGCACCTCAATCTCGACCAGCGGGGCGACGCCATCCGGCACCAGCGACATGCAGTGAGCCACGTAGGCACCGACGGGCTCCGCGAAACTGTCCGGCAGATCGCCGAGAGCGCAGGCACCGGCCAGCAGCTTGGCCGCCCAGTCGTGCGCCTCGGTGCCTTCCTCGGACCACTTGCTCCCCCGGTCCTCCGGGACGCGGTGCTTGTTGGCCGCAGCATAGGCGATGGACGCGGTGCATTGAGTCCACTGCTTAGAAGCGGACGGCGCCAGCCTCGCATGGTCGTTGTGGGAGCCGCTCTTGACGGGCTCCGGTGCGGCGGCGGGGGCGGTGGTCTTGGCTTTCTTCATTTGCAGTTCCTTGAAAATCCCGATCTCTTTCTCGGTAGCCTCGCGCATCTGCACCTTGTGCCACTCCCCGGACGCCAGCAGGATCTCGTCGTGGACCCATAGCTGCCCGGTCGGGGAGAGCACCAGCCTGTGGCGCTTCTCCATCATGGAGGCCACGTCCTTCGGCCCCTTGGCTTCGATGCCCCAGTCATCCTGGAAGTTGCTCATGGTCGTAGAGTTGGTGGCGGGGCGGCCCGGCTTCTTGGCTATCCAGTCCTGCGGCCGGGAGGTGGATCATGGGGGAACTGAAACCCCGCTGGAAATACCTACCCGTTCGGGTCCGCCCCACCAAGTTGTTACAGGCGCGCGTCCACCGCGGCCCGGAACTCGGCGAACATCGCCGGGTCCATGTCCTTGATGTTGCGCGAGGTCTTGAGTTCCTCGGTGATCTTGCCCAGCTCGGCGAGTGCCGTGTTGCTGTCCTTGGCGGCGGCCACCTTGCTGCGAACGAAGTTCAGCAGCTCGGCGCGCTGCGCCTCGGCGTCTTCGGCCGGCGCGGGATCGGCGGGGGCGGGCTCCGGTTCGGCGGCCGGCTCGGGGGTCGGCTCGATGACTTCGCCTTCGGCCGTCACGGGGGTTGCTTCGGGCTCGGGCTCAACCACCACCGGGTTCACCTTCTTCGGCTTCTCCGGGGCCGGCTTTACGGCTGGTGTGGGCGTTCCCTGCGGCTTGGTGTCGGGGACCAGGGTCAACTCGGACACGGAGTTCAGGGCTTTGGTGTTCTCGCGGATCGCGTCCGCCAGTTCTTGGATTACGGTTTCAAGGCTCATTGCGTGGTTGTTGTATTGTGGATTTGTGGTTTCGTCAATCAGATTGTTTGGGAGAACGGGATTTTTCGGAGCGGAGCTTTACCTGGCGTATGAATGCGAAGGCATCTTCGAGGGACGCAACGACGTTGGCGTGGTAGCACAACCAAGGACTGACTCGCTCCGTGTCGGGTACCACGGCCACCACGGTCTTGCCTAGCTGCCACCCGAGAAGCACCTCCATGCTGGTTCCGACCGAAGGGAAAGGGCAATAGGCCAACACCACATCGCAGGCCGCCACGTCGCGCTTGTCTTGGTGAACGAGGTCCTGCACCCACGCCGCCTCCTTGCCGCGGTAGTCGCGGCGCATCGGGTCGATGGCGTCAGGGAACTCCTTTTTCGCTTCCTCGCGCCAGTCGATGCACTGCGCATCGGTGCATCCGTTGATCGGGCCGCACAGGTAAACCTTCATCCTTCCTCCCCTTCGTAGGTGACAACGCTCGTGGGAGTCTCCCACAGGGTGATCCGCTTGCATCTGCCCAGCTTATCCTCCACCTTCTTGAACAACCACGCTGCTAGATTCTCGGCGGTGGTGGCGCAGGCAAAGATGTCATTGAGGTTCTGGTGGTCGAGTTGCGCCACGACCGGTTCGACTGCGGAGGCAATCTCGGCGTAGTCAATGACGAAGCCGCGCGCATCGACGCGTCCTTCGATGTCCACCCGGAACTTGTAACTGTGCCCGTGGAGGTTGCGGCACTTGTGCCCCTCCGGGAGATGGGGGAGCGAGTGCGCCGCCTCGAAGTGGAAGTCTTTCCCGACGGTCATTATTGCTGGCATGGTGTTTCGTGTTCTCGTTGTTTTCTATCAGACAGATACTTTTCCAATTCTGCGGTGCGCTTCGGATGGCGGAACCACCCTGTTCCGTCGCATGACTCAGCACCAGCAGACTCGCACACTTCCAGAAGGCGGCGCGTGTTCACACGTCCGACATGCACGCGGGGGAAATTGCTCGTCCACATCTCCAGATTCTTCCACTTCCACTGAGAGCTGCCCCCCACAAACACTACCGCCGCGTCGAAAGGCACGTCGTAGATGTCCATCCCGTCCTGGACAGCAAAAGCAAGTGGTGCTCCGAAGGCTTTTATGGCAGGGGCATGCGCGTCCCAGCGTCTGAGGGTCTCTTCCCTGTCGCCGACCCAATCAGGGACAACGACCCACGCTGGACCCCAGTCGGCGTAGGCGTCCAAGTACCGGTAAAGCGGCTCCGGGGACCACTCCCTCCCTTTCTCCCATGCCCCGAACACCCCGTTGTCAAGCGCCCACACGATCCCCTTTGGAGGCGCGTTCTTGGGCTCGAATGGCCGATCTACCGAATGTAGATGGCCAAGCATCCCCTCGTACTTGCCGAACAGTCTGCCGGCGGTGAAGCCTGTGTTGTTGGAGGGCATCACAATCATAACAGGTCATCATTCTGCGCCACCCGCCAGTTCAGCATCTCCTCCGGCGTGCCGAGCATGTCGGACCACTTGTCCCGGTGAATCCAGAGTACGGTGCGCTTGCCGTGCCGTTCCTCGCGTCCGCCGGGGACACGCTCGAAGCCCAGCACGGTCAGGTAGTGGGCGACCTTGGCGCCGCGGTCCTTCACGTCGCGCCCCATGGCGTCGGCGAGGTGGTCCTCGCTGACCAGATCCGGGGCGTAGAACGGACTGCCCTGGGTGAGCATGTCCTCGATGGAGTCTTGTACTGGGTTCTTGCTCATTTCGATTACCTCCAACGCATACTTGGTGAGTGGCGGCGGTCCCTGCCACGGAAAGTCCTTGGCGAGCTTGCGCTTAAGCAGCCACCACCGCAGTCCGCGGGCCAGCTCGTTCTTGAGCCGGGAGACCTCCTCGAAGTGGCCCGAGGCGTTGAGCGCGCGCACCTGTGCCTCGGTCTGGTTAGGCGAGTGCAGCACGAACCATCGGCGGGAGGACTCCTTGAGGTGCAGCGCGTCCTTGTAGTTGGTGAAGCCGATGTAGTTGGCGAAGTTAGGCACCCGGCACCGGGCTGTGGTGTTGCGCTTGTTGACCGTGATCACTGGGTCGGAGATCAGCGGTTTGAGAAGGTTCATCGTCTTCTCCCGCATCTCGCCGGGGTGGTGGATCTCGTTGAGGATGTTGAAGAGACTGCCAACGCACCAGTCGTTCCACTGGCTGCGCTGGACCTCGGGGCTGATCACACGCACGTTGACCTCGCCCAGCACCGCCGCCATGATCTCACCCAGCAGGTTCTTGCCCACGCCCTCGGCGGACTGGATGCACGGGGACCACGGCACCTTGCGACCGGGGAACTGGACTGGCACGGCGAGGAAGTCGAGCAGCAGCTCCTGGTATTCCGGCTCCACGGCGAACTGGGCCACCATCTTCTGGAGCAACCGGCCTGCCTCCTCGGCGTGGTCGGGCTCCGGCACCGGGACACTCAGCGGGTTGTAGGTGTTCAGGTACAGACGCCCCTCCCACTCGAAGAACGGGTCCTCCCCGCCGTGCAGCGGGCAGTACATCTTCTCATAGACCCGCGGGATCATGATCTCGTTGAGCGCGAAGGCCGACGGCATGGCCAGCGGTTTGCCGTTGGGTGGCTTGTCGGCCGCGTCGGCAGGCATCAGGTCCTTGGAGAAGTAGTCGTCGAAGGACGCCGGGCACAGGCCCAGCCCGGTGCCGAAGTCGTAGAACTCCCGGTCGGCGGCCACGTAGCAGAACGGCCGCAGCCAGTTCGGCATCGACGGGGCGTCGTCCTTCTTGGTCGAGCGGTCCCGCTTGCGTTCACGGGAGACCTCCTTGTAGATGGCGCGGCGGTCCACCAGGTCACCGGTCAACTTCTTGATCTGTTTCTGGATGGCGATGATCAGTGACGCCTCCACCACCTCGTTGCGCACGGCCATCGCGGCGATGCGCGCCGGCCCGGTGCGCATCAGGTCATCGGCGTCCTCCGCTGCGGTGATCCACGAGGAGATGGACTCCTTCTCCCGCTTGGCCACCTTGCCGCCGTCCCAGCCGCCTTCCTGCGCGAAGCGGAACACCGTGCGCAGGGTCACCGGCTGGCGTCCCTCGGGGAACGGCTTCAGGCTGCGCCAGAGCCGGAACACGTCGCCGTTGCCGCGGAACTTGGTGCCCCGCGAAGACCACTCCAGGAACAGGTCATACGCTTCGTGCGCCTGCTCCTTGTCGCGGCCGAATTGATTTTGAAGGCCGGAGCATACGTTGAGCCAGTCCCGGCGGGAGCAGTCCGGGTCCATGTGGTTGAACGCATCGCGGATGTCGTCAACCGTGTCGATGCCAACCACCGGCATCCCGCGCAGGTCGTCGGTTAGGCTCGGCTCCTGCGGGTTGGTGTAGTCCCGGTCGCCGAAGAAGTCCTCACCGTCGTCGTCCGGTGGGATGCAGGCGGGGTCCAGCGGCGCACCGTTGGCTCTGCTGCACAGGACTGCCGTGAACGCCTCGTTCTGGAGCTTCGCGGGCCTGTACTGACCCTGGGCGGGAGTCGATGATTCCGTGATCCCCTTGAAGGTGGGTGGCAGGCCGAGGCGCTGGCCGATGTAGCGCACGATGCGCGGCAGTTCGGAGGGCGGGCACGGTTGGGCGATGGGCACCACGACCTTGAGCCTCGGTTTCTCGGGCGTGGACTTCGCGGTGGTCCAAACCGCGAAGTTCAGACCGTGCAGGTGCTCGGCTATCGCCTGCGGGTCGGCGGCGAGATCCTTGACCACCGCGTAGTTCTCTGGGTTCGGGTCCTCGTCCAGATCGAGGAATGCGAGCATCAGGCTCTGCGCGTGCGCGTTGCCGCGCGGCCCCGCCTCCTCGTAGGCGTAGGACACCGGAGAGATGAACGGGCAATCTTTAGCACGGTTGCGCGCGTCGATGGACATCGCCATGAACTGCTGGCGCGTGTAGGGCAGGACCGCGGGCGTCGAGATATATCTGTCGAGTAGCTCCTTCCAGGTGCGCGCCTGCAAGCGGCGGACCTCGTTGGTCGTTTGCAGGGAGGACCCGCCAAAATAGGCACCGTCGTCACTCATGCGCAGGTCAGTGTTGATCTCCAACCGCCATGATCGGACGCCCGGTGATCGCAACGTGCAGCGCCGCGGCGGTGGCGAGGTCGATGCCGGGCTGCTTGCCCTTGTGCCACCTCCAGACCGCGTGGTAGCGGCAGTCCTCCAGCCCGGCGTCCCTCACGATGGCTTTCAGTTTCCTGCCCGACTCAGTGATCAGCCGACGCAGTGTCTGGTCGGCATCCGGTGTAACGCTCATGCGAGGGGGTTCATACCGTGGAGTGGAACGGGGTGCAATGGAAATCTCTCACTTGCGCTACTTTTCTTGTGGACAGGGAATTTCAAAAAGTTTAGGGTGGCCCCGCATGAGAGCACCAACAATCGTTAGAGTGGGCGGAATCGAGTGTGTTCAAGTTGGAAGAGGTGACAACGGACCCTTCGCGGAGGAGTTCGCGCACGCCAGTCCTGAGTTCACCCACTCCCGCGCCCGGAAGGTCACAAAGTGGATTTTGCACAATGCCGTGAGCACCATCTCCGGTCCCACCGAGCAGCGGCTGGAGCGGTTCCTGCACGAGCACGACCGGGACCTGATCCCCGGCATCCTGCAAACCCTGCGGGAGTTCAACCCGAAGGTGCCGGCCTAACGATCACCGCACACACTCGGGGGCGGGCAGCGCGACGACGTTGACCCGCCCCTTGTAGTAGTTGCGTATCTCGGCCGCCGTGAAGCAACCACTCACCGGGCATTCAAGGTCGTTCTCGAAACGGTCGGCTAACAACCGACACGCCCGACGAAATGTCCACCCGCGCACTTCGACCAGTTCCAGAACAGCGGACCCCAGCGGAGTCATGTCCCCGTCACATCCGACAAAGATGTCTCTCATGGCGACTCCCCATTTATGTGAAATTGTGGGAGTGTCAACAAGAAATCACCTTACCAGCAGGAGGTTCTCCGAGGTGCGGTGAATCTCGCGGAATCCGTGGGGCGCGGCGATGTCCACCATCTCATTGTGGCCGCCCTGCAACTCGACGCAGATCATGGAAATCTCCGGGCACCCGAACGGCAGCTTGCGGAACACCTCCATGTTCTTCCCCTCCACGTCGAGGCTGATGAACTCGGCGGGGCCGAAGCGGTCGAACAGCTCCTCCGGAGTCAGAGGCTTGACAAAGTGCGGGAGCATGTGTCGGCACGACGGCCGCCACAGTTCGCGGTGCGCTTCGGACATCGTGTTCACCATGTCCCCTCCACACTCCCAAAACGGCGCCAGCGAGCCGTCCGCCGCCACCGCGGCGTTCACCAGGGTTACTCGGTCCCTGCGATCGGCCAGCGTGGCACAGAGCGCGAGGAACGCCCTGGCTTCGGGCTCCACGTACACCCCCGACCACCCTCGCTCTAGCAGGGCGAGCGTGTTGGAACAGGTGAACCCATCATAGGCTCCGATGTCGTAGAACCTCCCGGTTACCCTGTCGAAGTGTTCCAGGATGACCCGCTCCTCGTCATTCTGGGAGTACATGGCCGGCGGCGTAGTTGGCTAGCTTTTCCTGCCACGTCGGGCTGGTCTGCTGCTCGACTGCCCGAGGCTCGCCGGGGAGGCAGAACCCGCAATGGTCACAGTGGACATACATCTTCATCAGCGCGTCGTGGGAGATGTCGGCCACGTGTTCGACGGGTGCCTTGTAGCCAAACACCCGCGCAGCAGCCCCGGCCGGCGAGCATGGCCAGAACCCCTCCTTGGTGAGCGAGATCCCGCAGTCCGTGGCGATGCGGCAACCGTTGGTGCCCCGGAGCCCCTGATCGGCCGGGCTCATGTTGGTGGTCACGTAGGGCATCGGACTACCATTCGGGAAGGCGTTGGTGCCGACCTTGGGTGAGTCCCACAGGTAGAACCCCATCGCCTGCGCGGCGGCGGTCTTGTCCTTGCCGCTGCCGTTGGTCACCACGCTCAGAAACACGTTCGGCCGATGGTTGTCGCGGTAGCTGACCAGCAGGCGACAGAGGTCGAGGAAGCGCGTGTGCATCGTCGGCTGGCCACCGTAGAGCTTGATTTCTCCCCACGGGTAGTCCGCGGCGACCGACTCGTAGAGAAACCGCTCGAACGTCTCGACGGGCATCTCATCGTCCCGGGTGACAGGGGCCTGGGTGCAAAGCGACGAGCAGTTGTTGCAGCGCACGTTGCAAGCGTAAGTGATGGCCACCTCAACCACGTTGAGGTTCGGCAGGAAGACTGGTGGCTCGCTCATGGCTTCAAGAGTCGAGGAAAACCCGGATGATTTCAAGCTCATCCTCCGCGGGCGGAATGCAACTGTGCATCTCGGAATAGTAGCCCTTGCGGAGGAGTTCCGGATCGGCGGTGGTGGCGTCCCGGCCTAACCGACGCCCGCACACCCGACGCTCTTGGAACTGGTGGCACACCTCCTGCGGCGGGGTGAACAGGTTTACCGTCCCGGTCGCCGCAGCGATACCGGTCGAGATGAGCGCCTCATCGAGACCCCACCCGTCCATGTAATCGGCCCACCCGTAGGGCACTCCGCTGTTCCATGCCCAGCGGAGCATCTCCAGAAAATCCATCGGAGCCTTCGCCATCACCCGGCCCCACACCCTTCCACTGGCCGCGAGGTAGGAGGACGGGTAATACTGCACCGGGCAGTCGGCGACCTTGTACTTGGCCCACGGCAGACCGGCGATGAACCCGTTGAGGTCCTCCACCGTGTCGGCGTAGTCTTGGAACCACCGCCCAAGGGGGATCTGGTCAAGCCCGATGGTCATCGACACCTCGTCGGGGAACAGCCGTGGTACGTGGGCCAGGGACATCGTGGTGCGCCAGTTGCGCTGCCCGCGCGGCAGCTCCGTGGCGTCCGGCAGAAACACCACGTCCGCACCGTCGCGCTCCAGCCCGTGGGGAACCCCATCGCCGACGGCGGCGAGAGTGGGGCGAATGCCGAGCTTCGGCCACGCCTTGCACTGGATGTCCCACAGCCCGGCGTAGATCGGGTTACCGTCCCACGCGATAATTACTCGGTCAATCTTCATGCCGCGGCCTCCTTCACCGCCCAATGGCAGCCGTTCCCGTCCGACACCTCGTAGAACCGTGGCATGGTGGCACCAAAGTATTCCACCACCGCGGCGTGGCACCCGGTGAGGGTGTAGTCGTCCACGATCAGGATGCCGCCCGGCGACAGATGCGGGTAGAGGTGCTCAAGGCAGACCTTGGTGGATTCGTAGAGGTCCCCGTCGAGGCGCAGCAGTGCGATTGGGCTGCCGTCCCAATAACGCACGGTGTCTTGGAACCACCCGACGTGGAGGGTCACCAGGCCCAACGGAACTCCCCATTCCCGAAGGTTTGACAAGACCTGGTTGGCGTCGCACGCAGAGATCCCACTGCTGATGAGCCGGCCGTGGCGGTCCTCGGGCGCGATGTAGCCGATGCCCGGTTGGTCGTCATCCCTCGGCCCCGCCTCGGGGATGCCCTCGAACGAATCGAACAAGTGCAGCGGACGCTCGTGCCCCTCGTCCATCTGGGCTTGGGCCATCACCGCGACCTGCGCCCCGGCGTACACTCCGCACTCCATGAGGCAACCGGGGACACCCTCCCGCAGCACCCGCACGGTGGAGTCGTAGGTGTTGTCATAGACCGGCAGGGTGACCAGTCCAGCGTGTTTGACTTTCTCAATGATCTGCTCCTTGCTCATGACTTTATCGCGCACGGCCTCCCTTCACCGTTGCCCCCGGCGGGACATCCTTCGTCACCACCGCCCCGCAGCCGATCATGGCACCGTCGCCGATCACGATGCCGCAGAGGATCGTGGCGTTCGCACCGATGGACACGTTGTCCCCGACTGTGGTGGGCGTTGGGGACCACGGCTCCCCCAACCGGGGATGCAGGTCATTGGTGAACGTGACTGACGGGCCGACGAATACCATCCGACCCAGCGACACCCCCTTGTAGAGGTTCACGCTGTTCTGAATCCGGCACCCGTCACCAATGGTGACCCCCTCGTCGATGTAGCAGCACTGCCCTACCGACACGTCGTCCCCGATCCGGCATCCGGCTCGCACGTGCGTCCAATGCCACACCGTCGGGTTGGCTCCGAACACGGACCAGTCGTCAACATGGGCGGTGGGGTGAATCATGCCTTTTGGCGTCACATTCCGAAGTTGCTGATGAGATAGCGTTCCGGCACCCTGTCGTGCGGGATTCCGTTGCAGAAAAGGTTCTGGTCACTTGGAGTCCACGCCATACCCATCTGGCGGCTGACGATGCTCATGGCAACCTGGTCGTGCCGGTGGCCGCGCACACGGGGGTCCGACGAGCACGCTCCGTCCGTGTTGGTCCATGGGCCTTTGAACGTCACCCCATCCATAGCAAGCGTGGTGATCCGGTCGAGGAACTCCCGCGCGACCGGATTCTTCACGTCAAGCGCAAAGCACCCGCCAACAAGATCCTCCATCCCCATCGCGTCCTCCCGCGTCACGCCCAGCTTTTCAAGCGCAGCGTCGGAGGACCACTCGCCAAGGACGTAACCGTTGTGCTGGAAGTACCACCCGACCCGGCGCACAATGTCGAAGAGTGGGTCTAACGGTCGCTGGACCACCGCGGCCGAGTCGAGCCACAGGATGAACCGGTATCCTTTGGCGATCGCCGCGTGGATGGCGAACACCTTGAACCCATACGGGGACTCTTCATGCGAGGGAGCCCCCGGTGGCAGCTCATTGAACCACTGCAAAACATCCACGCCTGGTGATTTGTCATAAACGGAGTCCCGCAAGCGCACCGACCCCTGCGAGTACCAGCTCCCATTACCCACGTTGACGACCACCGGGTTCATTGCCAGAATTTGAGTGCCTGCTCGACCGGGATGCCCTCGTCGCGGAAGAACCGGATGCCGTGTTTGTCAACCATGTTCTTCAAGTCCGCAGCCTGCCACGGCTCGGCTTCGAGGTCAATGAGCGCCCGTTCTCCGGGCCACCATGCGTCCGGGACCGGCGTGAGCGCCAGGCCCTCCTCGCTCATCGAGCGGAGGTAATTGGCCTTGACACCGCCGTAGAGCACCATCTCCCGGCACATGTAGTGAATCTGCTTGGTGACAAGCCGCGGCCATGACGCGTGCTGAAGGTGCATCCAGCGCAGGTCGCCGGGGGCGTAGAGGAGTTGACGGGAGTTGTAAGGCTGGGTGTGGTGGTGATTGTAGCCATCCTTGGCATGCCAGCACAGGTCCGGGGAATCCGCAAACACAGTGCTCTTGCACAACCGCGCGAACGGGTTGGTGCGCGGGTCGTCCGAGCGGTAGTGGTCAAGGTCCCGCCAGCAGCAGACCATGGGCATCATGGCGATGTCACCCGGCTTGAGCGTTCCGGCAATCGGACGCATGAGCTTGACCGCCGGGTCCGCCACGATCTCGTCATCGTCGAGGATGAGGAAGTGAGTGCCCATGAGCCGACGCCCCTCGTCCAGCGTGCGCTGCCGATGTTCCATCTCCACCCACGTGTCCGCATCGGCGGTCTCGATGATCCGAACCCGGTCAATGTCGCGCAAGATGTCCTGCGTGCCGTCTGTGCAGGCGTGGCAGAGGACCACCGCCTCGTCGCAGTAGCGCAGCGCGTGCCGGAGAGTGCCTTCGATGCACCACGCCGAGTTGCGCGCGAGTGTTAGTGAGATCAGTCTCATAGAAATTCGCTTCCTGGGAAGTCGGCGGCCTTGCGTTCAAGGAAGATGCGCTTCCCTGTCTCAAACTCCCCATGGTGTCTCTTCATGTGCTCTGGCTCCGGTTCACCTTTACTCCCGTGCCAATCGTGGTATTGCGTCAGGTCACGGCGGTGCCACAACAACCCAACCCGCTCCGCCACATTATGCAAATCTTCGTCAACGTACGAATGAGTGTAGGCTTCGCAAAGCGGTCCTTTCCCCATGTAGGCGCGCTTCACCCACTCGCGCCCCATCCACGGGGAGATGGTGACCCGCTCCGCAGCACAGCGACCGTCCTCGTCAACCATATGCCTATCGCCGCAGGGTTGCATAATGCCCAAAGTTCCGCTAAAATGGGCAGTGCATTGAGCAGCAATCTCGTCCGGGGGAAGTTCCTTGGAGGGAAAAACGTCATCTCCACCAGTCACTACAAACTGGCACTCAGGGTCGATGCGCAGCACCGCGTGGGCCAGCACGTTGACCGAGACCGCGTAGCCGTGATACTCGCCAAGGATGATCATGTCTGCGGCCACGGATGGGGCTCCGAGGTCACGGAAGACGGCGATCTTGTAACCCATCTCGCTCCAGTTTGCAAAGCACCGGGCTGATTTGACGGGCTCAAGAGCCGAAGGGACCGCATACCATACTTTGCTCATACTAATTCTGCCATCAGTTTTTCCTTGGCCACAAGGTAAGCCGAACGCGCTTCCTCCGGTGTCTTAAAGTATCCGAGATGGCCATCTTTACCTCCTCGTCTTATTTGCGCAGTCCACCTTCCGGAGGCTTTGTGCAAACGGTAGCCCTTCGCCTTGTCGCTGTTGTAGGCATTAACCCTCCGCGTGACGTAGCGCAAGTTGCCGACGTGGTTGTTCAGCGGATTCTGGTCAATGTGGTCAACTACGAGCCCTGGGGGGCGGGGACCAATAAACGCCCCGGCAACAAGTGTGTGGATCGGAACCTGGACGTGTATCACCCCAGAGCGCAAACTCACGCAAAGGTAGCCGCGTGCTGTTAGGACAGGTGTCCTCCACAAGGGCTTGAATGTTTGCTTCACTCCGTCGCAGTTCACAATCCGCCGCTCCTCGCTCCACACCCTCCCGTCATCGGTGACGCTGTACAGCCCCTCATACCCAACGACCGGCAAAATCTTGACACCTGGTTCCAACTCTGGTTCACTGTTCATAGGTTTCGTTCCACCGCAAATATGCGGGAAACCAGGCCGCTCGTCAAGGAAACTCGGCGGGCGGCTTTCTCTTGTTGGTCAACCCTCAACCGGAATCCCCGGTGCCTCCCACGGTGCCGGATCAGGAAACGCGGCCTTGAGATAGTCCTTCACCTCGGGTGAGAGCAGCCCATTGGTCACGTTCAGATACCGGGCGTCACCGACGGGCGCTTTTTGAGTCCACTCGCCGCCGAGGTGGCGCGCCCCTTCCGGGTAGTGGTGGAAGTAGGCGTTCTCGAATGCGAACTTGTTCCACACGCCGCCGAACTTCTCCATCACGGCGACCGCCTTTTCACGCTCCCATACATACGGGGTATGGGTGGAGAACATCCTCTTGCTGTGGATACCCCATTCATCGAGCCTGCGGAACAACGCGAGCACGCCGGCCCTCCATGCGTTGGCCGACTCGTCCGCTTCCACCAGGAACCCGTCGGTCAGGTTGCCGACGAAACGCGGCACCGCGCACTCTGCCCAGGTGGTTGGCTTGAGCAGGAAAATATCGTCGTTGGAGAACATCACCTTGCCAGCGGCCTGGACCCCCTCGATCAGGGCGTCCTGATAGGCCCACACGTTCCGATAGACCACCCGGCTCTGCTGGTAGCCGAGCCACCCCGGCCGCTCGTTGCCGAGGATGAGGATGGGGCACTCCTTGTCCTCGAAGAACGTGTGGATGGACCGCAGCGAGAACCGCAACTCCTCCCACCGCGCCATGCCGGAGTGCCACGGATAGACGATGGCCCGCTCGATCCCGGAGTCCGGCAGCCGCCGGAACGGGGTGATCGGCAGCAGGGGAGGGTCGTTGTCCGGCCGCACGCCACCCACCTTGACCCAGCGATCGGGCACCGGGTGCCAGTCACCGTAGCACCCGGCGCCGTGGTGCCACAGGCTCGGGGCGATCACCGGCCCCTTCTCACCGAGCCATGCACCCCACCATCCGAATGTCGAGTTGCTGATGATGTGCGCCTCGCAGCCGATCATGACGCGCAGGTCGCGCTTCTCATCCCCCTCGGGCAGGATCGTGATGTCCTTGCCGGCGAGGTGCTGGCGGCACCAGTCGGGGTCCTCCGACACGATCACGAAGTGGGCGCTCGGCAACAGCTCGCGCATCCGGGCCATGGCGTTGCGGAAGTATCGCTCGTTGGTGACGTTGAGCCTCGGGTGGCCGACGTAATCGCCCCGGCGGACATGCACCGCCACGGGCGTGCGTCCCGCCGGCACCCGAGGGCGTAGGGGCTCAAGGTGGAACGCCTTGCGCACCTCGTCCGCCACCTCCGCGAAGCACCCCTCCTGCTGGAACGGGCACATGATGGCGGGGTACGGGTGCTTCGACGTGCGCACCCTCTCCAGTGCGTTCTCCCACCACGATGGGTCGCGCTCGCGGAGCTGGCGCATGATCAGCTCGTGCTCCGGCGGCGGGTTCGGCCCGATGCCGAAGATGCCAAGCCCGAACTCCCGCTGGCGGCTGGGCTCCCAGAGCCAATGATGGCCGATGCCGAGGCGCCGCGCGATGGCCAGCCCGCCGGCCCACTCGAACATCTGGTTGCCGAGCCCGGCACCCTGGATGAGCTTGGTGACAACCGCTTTGGCGATCACGGTCGAATGATTATTCGGCTGCCACGTCCTCGCTGGCGACCTGCGTCTTGAACTCAATGACGTAGGTCCGCTTGATCTCCCCACCGGTCGAGTAGCCGGTGTTCTTGGTGATGGTCATCTTGGTTGGCCGGTCGGCCGCGTCCAGCCCGTCGTAGTCGGACCAGATCTTCTCGATCAGGGAGAACAGAACGTCGCGGATGTCTCCGGTGATCCCGTCCGCCTCGGCCAATGTCAACCCTGTCAGGGAAGCGATTGGGACTACGATGTCTGAAGCATCGACGGCCCAGCCGGCGATCCAGTATGAAGGTGCGGGGTCAAATGCCATGGTGGTGGTTGGTTAGGATGAAGCGTAGCTCTCCGAGAAAGAGATGCCGGAATGAACAAACTGCTTGAGAATGGCGAGGGAACCCCCCGCTTGGCCAAACTCCAAGATCGGCACATACAGCACCCCTTCGGTGAACGCCCCGCCACCAGGAGGAGTGTAAGTAGCCCCCATGGCGGGTAGAGTGGTGGTGTATTCGACGAAGGTGCTCGCGGAGATGCGGTTGTTGTACACCCAATGCTTGTCCCCGTCGTCATCTGTAATTTCAAACTCCGACGTGAGTTGGCTCGCAAACTGGAACACCCCGTATATTTTCCCAGCCGCCCCCACTGGAACATCCGCTTCCACCACCTCGTGGACGGTCAGCGACCCGGGGTTTGCCCCAACCCACGCCAGTAGATAACCCTCCAAAATCGTGATCGTGTTGGCGTCCTTCACCACGCCTTTGAACGGGTGTGCCGTTGCCGGTCGAATGACCATCGGCCACCCAAACACCGGTTGCTCGTTCCGATCGGGTTGGGGGTAGCCGGTCTCCGACGGCGGGCGGATGTCGTCGGGCAACGACGGTTCCAGGGGCGGGCTTCCACGCCACCCTGTCTCCAGGCCGTCTTCGGCCGGTTTTCCGCCTTGCATCATGCCGGTACGACCACGGGGTATTCGTCAGGCGAGAACGCCTGCACGGTTCGCTTGCGCCAGCCACCGCGGAACGGTTGCTGGGACTTCTCGATGTAGAGGGACGACGGCCAGTCGGTGTAGTTGGTCGCCAGGAACACGCGGGTGGAGCCGGAGTTCACTCCGAAGTCCGGGTCGTTGGTGCCGGTGTCGCTGCGGCAGGTGATGGTGGGGTGCAGACACGCCGGGATGGAGATGGGCTGGATTGGCGACGGGTAGTGGATGGGCGACTCGATCATCACCTCCGGCAGGTCAGCGGACAGGTCCCACTTGGCCGGCTTCCAGTACTCGCGGATGCGCACGCTGGTCGGGCCGTTGTAGCCGTAGCGTTTCCAGACAGGGCGCGGGAAGTTGCGCGTGGCACCCTCCTTGAGCACCCAGTCCATGATCTCGATGTCTTCAAGGACCGGCGGCCACGGGTAGTTGACGTTGGTGTAGTAGTCCCGGAACGGCTGCGTCCCGTCCGCGTAGGCCGCCGGGACCACCTGGCGGGTGGTGACGAGGAACCAGTCGTCGGAGACCGTGCGCCCCTCCTTCAGCGTCCCGGCGGCAGAAGGCCCCCAGAAGGCGTTGGTGGGGGCCAGGATCAGCGCCTCGATGGCGAGCGATTCGCCGGACGGCACCTCGGCCAGGTAGTAGAGGTCCTCGGTGACGAGCAGATGGTCATCGGTGGCCTCGTCGTAGGTGATGTCCGCTGACTGGCGGCGCTTGAAGTAGCGCCTGCGCTCAAGGACATACTTGGTGTCGAACTCAGCGTCCACCCACTCCTGCTTGCGGTCGAAGAGCAGATAGGCGGTCGGTGCCGATGTGGCCAGCGACCAGTCCGAGGTGCCCAGCACTGTGCCGGGCGCCGGGGTGGCCTCGCTCTGGCTGGCCTTGTTCATCAGCCAGAGTGAGTCGAAAATGTCGAACTTGAAGCCGCCCAGCGAGGTGGTCGAGAACTCCCGCCACACGATCGTCGGATTGCTGTCGCTGGTCCACCCATTCAGCGGGATGCGCGAGGTCACGCTCACGGCGAACCAGTTGTCGCTCAACTGCTTCCCGGTGGTCGTGGTCCCGTCGGTCGCATTGACCCCGAACAGGCCATCCAGCGTCCCGGCGAACAGGGACTCGACCGCCTTGCCACCGATCGTCTCTCCGCGATAGTAGAGCGTGGTGTACTCGAAGGCGCGCAGCCCAAGGCGCCGGTCCACATCCACCAGACGCAAGGTGGCCCGCTTGACGTAGTTGCGCCGGTCCACCACGTAGAGGCTGTCGAACATCTCGTCGCCGGTCCTCGTCTCCTCGCGGCCGGCGAGCAGGTAGCTCGTGTGAGCGAAGAGACTGGCGGGGACGTTGGGCATCGCCGACCCGACGGCCGGGGATGTCGTGCTGAAGCTGGCCCGCGGCACCAGGTAGGTGCGCATCACGGAGTCGAACTTGCGCCCGCCGATGTCCGCCTGCGAATACTCCCAGTTGTAGGCGTCCTCAGACACCCGGTCGCTGACGTAGTACCACTTGCTCCACCCGTCCGGCGCCTGCGGCGTGGCGTGAAGGAGCTTGTGGTTCGGGTAGGTGGCGACATCCGGGTGCGCGGTGCCGGCTGTCCAAGTGGTGGTTGGCCCCAAACGCATGTCCACCCAGATCCAGAACAGCAGGTCGGTCTGGTTCGGAGTCGGCCAGATGAACCTCGGGTGCCCGGGAGGCGGTTCGCGCGGAGGTTGTCCTGATTGGGCCACGGGGTGATGCTACCAGAGTGTGGAAATTCAGCAAGCCCTTACGGGTCAGCGCACCGGGCGGAGCCGGGTGTTCTTCTTGTCGGCCAGGTCGATCGTGGTGTCGGTGGTCAGGATGCGGAACACCAGACCACGCACCGGGAACAGGGTGGTGTTGCCCGCCTTGTAGGTCAGCCCGCGGTCCAGTTCGACCGAGTAGCGCCCGTCGATGTCGACGTCCTCCGTCATGGTCTTCTGGACGTTCGACACCACCTTCCCGCTGGGGCTCACCGCCGGCTGCTGGGACTCCAGATCCATGGTGATCGTAAGCCCGCTGACCGCGACGCCGATCATGGACTGGGTGTCCACGAACACGACGCAGAGGTCCGGGTCGGCGCTGGGCAACGGGGTCGCCCTGAGCGTCATCTCGATGTCATTGACCAGCGTGCCCGCCTGCGAGCCGGTGACAGTGCGCGTGGTCGGGGTCGGGGTGAACTGATACCCGTCTTTGGTGACGGCGACGGTGTAGGTCGCGGCGTTGAGCGAGAACGTGGCGTTGCCGCTCGCGTCCGTGACCAAGGCGAAGCTGTTTGCCCCTTCGGTGAGCCGCACAACCGCATTCTCCAACGGGTCTGTTCCGTCGGTGACGGTGACGGTGATCGGGAAAGCCCCCGCTCCACCGCCGGGAAATGACGCGGCAATCTGCGCGGGGATCGTGGTGCCGGTATCCTCAAGGATCGCCGCGATGTCCGTCGGCAAGTTCGCCGCCGCCAGTTCGTCGAGGTAACCCGCCCGCGCGGCCGTGAGGCGCGATTCCAGCTCATCGACAAAGTTGTCAATGACGAGGATGTCCGCCGAGACACTCGCCCCTGCCGGCGTTCCGATCTGCGCGGGAATCGTGGTGCCGGTGTCAATGAGGATCATATCGACCACGGTTCTCACGTCCCCAACATCATCAAACGTATCGCTGACATGACCGTCGATAGCGGCGAGCGAGGCGGGCAGGGTGGTGCCGGTGTCCTCAAGGATCGCGGCGACCGACGCGGTGTGGTCGGCCGTCTGCTTCGTGTTGCCGGTGTAGGTGTCGATGGTCCCCACCACCCAATCAGCCAGCTTCTTGCCGATGCTGCCAACGGTGGTCATGCCACTGGTGAGGGCGTTCCACACCGCAGCGGCCATGCTGGTCCGCTCGCCGCTGGTGAGTGCCATTGCATCCCCGGCCTTGGACGGGGCGTACGTATTGAGGCCGTCACCAACAGCATTCTGCATTGATGCCTCCAGCCCGTTATATTGGATGTCAGCAATAAGCATTGTATCCCCGGCCTTGGCCGGCGCGTAGAGCGCCTGCGCGGTGGCGAGCGTAACGCCATCGGTGCCGGTGAGGATGTCGAGGTCGGCCTGCGCGGTGTCCTGCTTAGACTCAACCGCGTAAAAGTCTGCCGTCACGACTGGAGTTCCTGTTGCCGGCGCGTCCGCTGTCCAACTGGCGAGGTCGGGATAGGACACAAAATCAGACGATGACCAGGTGCTTCCATCCCCGTTGTTCAGCACCCAATCCGAACCAACGACCGAAATCGTTTCCCCGTTTGACCCGGCATAGCTAACGTTGTTATTGGAAATGCCGGCAAAAATCAGTTCGGAAAAAACCACAGGATTAAACCCATTAGAGGTAAGTGTTCCGGTTACTGACATTCGAGTTTTCCCCTCACCAATCGCTTGTGCTACCGTAGCCGAAAGAAGAGCAGTTGCGGCGGCGTCGTCAATTTGATCACTCAGAGTTTCCAGCGTGTCGGAATCGGCACCCGTGCGGGCAACCGCAGTAGCCCCGGTGTCGGCAGACTTCAGCGGGAAGGCGGTGGATTCATCGAACTTTGCCGCGGTAATCGCGTCATTCGCCAGCGGAACCCCGGCAGCAATCGCCGCAGCCACGGTGCTGGGATTCGCGTCCGACACCCCCACCTCGAAGTTCGTCGGGAAGCACCCGGTGACAGCGATGGTGAACAGCACGTTGCCACCCCCGGCAATCGCCGCAATCGCAGCGTCCGGCACGTCGAGCCGATACACCCCGTTGTCGGCGTGCTCCCATCCGCCGGATGACCACGCCGAGTCAATCGCCGCCAGATCCGACAGACTGATCGTCTGCACCGTGCCGCCTGGCCGCAGGTATTTGGCCGTCACATCGGTATGGGCGGCGTCGGTCTTGGCGGTGCCATCGGTCTTGCGGATTTGCAGCCGGATGGACTTGGAAGTCGAGTCCCCGATGACCGTGTTGTTGAAGATCCAGTCGCTCATAGTGGTGTTATGCGATGGTGATGCCCCATTTGGTGGCGAGGTGGGTTAGCAGAGCAGCCCGGTCGCCGGAAGAAAGGTCGTTGTCAAAGATCAGGATTTCCGCCATGTCGCCGTTCCACGCGTTTGTCGCGGTTGCGGCCATGTCGCCGACATACATCGTTCCTGATGCGGTTGCGGTCGTATCGCTGCTGTCAGCCACCGGAGTGCCGTTGTTGTAGCTGACGGAGTAATCCGCGCCGATCCTCCAAAGATCCAGAATAAACCACGCCCCTACCGACCCTGACACAATGGCACCAAGCGGGGCTACTGTTTCACGGGCAGCGCCGATGAACTGGCCCGATGTTGGCGCTTCGGCGAGCCAGAATCCGGTTGCGCGAGCACGGTCCAAAATCCGACCATACGTGACGTGGGATGCCACCTTGGCCACCGCGACAACATGCAAGTCAGTTAGCGATGGAAAGCTGGCTACAGACAGCACCGTTCCCAGGGCATACCCGCCCCATCGAAGCACCGAGCGACTGTTCTGTTCGGCTGTTTGCAGCGTCGGGCGCTTCGATTCGGTGGACTGCAACAGGTGCCTGGCGTTCGCGGTTTTGTCCTCCCACCGCGCCACATACGCGCCATCCGCCGTGACAAGATTCCCTCCTGTCGTCGCGTCGTAAAGCGTGCTTGCGTCGCTGGCGTCCCACCACGCGATAGGGTTGAGGCTGGCAGGCGAGAACGCTGCCACCTCATAGCCAGTGGCAAACCCGCCAAGCCGGTCTAGCGCGGAGAGGATCATTGGTTAGAGTTTGTCATGCACCGCCTTCTCGAACGCCGTGAAGTCGATGCGCTTGCCGGGGCACGTCTTGTCCGTCCTCGGGTCGTGCCGGTGGAAGTTGATCTTGGCCTTGCTGATTCCCAGCTCGCGGATCAGCAGCGCAGCGGCCCACTGGCCGTTCTCCATGCTGGCCTTGCCGCGTGGGGAGTCGTAGTCCTTGCCGTCGAAGTCCCCCAGCATCTCGATGCCGAAGCGCGTGGCATTGAAGCTGGTGGCGTGGACGCCCTTGCGGGTAAGCGGGGTGTGGACCCAGATGCCGTGGTCGTCGGTGAAGATGTGCGGGCCGGACTTCCACCCCCGCTCGTCCTTGTAGTAGCTCCGCAGGTCGAGCATGTTCTGCTCGCTGAACCCGTTCGGGCGCTGCACGAGGTTTGGCTCCGCTGTGTGGTGGATCGTGATGCCTGTTGGGCTCCACTGCCACTTCTCGTTGTCACGCACCCACTGGAGGTAGCGGCGGAAGGTGTCCACCGTGAACCGACGGCCGACGATGGGGAACTTGTCCCCTTTCACCCGCCATTCTGGCGGGACGTACGGCTGTGGTTCGGAGAACATTATTGCGCGGCGTTGACGGCATCAAGCAGGGGACCGAAGTCGAGCAGCCCGGACTTGGAGTCGTAGACGACCCACGTGCCGTCCGGCGCCTGGTAGCGCAGCGTCCACTCACCCGTCTTCTTGGAGAACGACGCTTGGAGCTTGACGCCCTCCGGGGTGGTGGCCTGGCCGAGGATGGTGTCGTTGAGGCAGGGGCCGAGGGCGATCTGATATGCGGCACCGGGTTTGGTGATCGGGGCGAGCAGACAGTCCTCCGGGGTCACGATGAGAGACGAGCATGAGGCGAGGAGCAGCGCGGACGCTGCGACAAGTGATACGAGGATCTTCATTGCGAAATCCACAATATATCAAGGGAGCCTCGGTATCAAGCGCAGATTGATGTCGAAGTCCCGTGGACTGATGTAGTGGGGGGCGCAGCGGAACAGCGGGTCGCCGGCCATCTGGTCGGCCAGTTCCAGCGCCTCGGTGCAGAACAGTTTGCCGTTTACCGACATCGGCAGCTTTGCCCGCCAACTCAGGATGCCGGGGTAGTCGTACTTGACGCCCATGGCCACCCACTCGCGCATGAGCCGCTCGACCGATTGCCACTGCGCGAGCGTCCGGCCCCCCACGTCGTAGAAGTCGGCCGTCTTGGTCTCGGCGGGGTCCCACTCACGAACGCGCATGCCGGGGCCGGCGACGGACTCCACCACCTCTCTGACGGTGAGCCGCTGTGGGCATAGCAGGTAGCCGTGGGTCTTGTCGTCTCGGATCTCACGCGAGATCAGTCGGGAGACCAGCCCGCGGCCTTTGACCAGTCCGATGCGATAGCCGTGGTCTTGTGGGGTCATAGTGCTCCGATACGAGATTTGATTTCCCTCAGATCCCCCTTGATCTCTGCCATCAATTCAAGGTGGTTCTGGTATTCTGAGCGGGTCACGAAAAGCTGCTGCTGCCGATCCAGCGTCATGTGGATGTCTTTGTCCTTGGCGTTTGCCTCAAGGTGTTCAACCCTCTGCTCCAACCGCCCCCACAATACTCCGGCAACCAACAGATTGAGCGCCAGCGCAACGACTGCAACGACTGCCGGCATCCACTCCCTGATTGATTGCTTGCGCTGCGTGGTCATGCTGCTTGAACTGCCACCCGGGTTTCCAATGCTCCCTCTGCCGCTCCGGTAGCGGTCAGCGGTCTTGACTGTCCCGCAACCTGGCGCTCCCGGCTGGGGAAGCCGGGAGCGCCTTGGGAGCGGGGGCGGGGGTTACACGCCGTCCATGAAGTAGCTGTCATCCTCGCCGAGCAGCGAGCTGGTCGCGTCGCTGGCGGTGTCGCTGCAAGTGGTGACGTTGATGTCGCTCACGCAGCGCTTGAAGATGATGCCGTAGCCGAACTCGGGGATACCGGGCTTCACCGCACAGCGCATCAGCGCGTAGTACTGCCCGATCATGCCCAGCGGGTTGTCCGTCCGGTTGGGGATGTTCAGCCACTGGAGTTCGCCGATGTAGCTCTGCGGGTTCCACTGGGTCTTGGACCCGATGGTTGCCACGGGCTGCGGAACGGCGAAGCTCAGGACCGTCGGCAGGTACACAAACGCGGCCTCGTAGGGGGCCTCGCGGTATGCCTGACGGATGCGCAGCTTGGTGCCGGACCCGGAGGCCGCCACGGCAACGTACGGCGCAACCTCGGTGTACACCCCTTGGGCGTAGGTGTAGCGCGGAGGCAGGCTGTCGATCGAGTGGTAGAAGCCGCGGATGATGCGGTCCACGCCGAGCGGTTGCAGCAACTCGGGCACCCGGTTGGCGTTGTAGAGGAACGCGTTGATGTTGTCCGACCCCGTTTCCCGCATGATGCGGTTGGACGCCTGCGCGCCGATGGCGAGGATGAACTGCGGTTGGCCATGGGCCATGCCGAGCGAGCCTCCGTCCATCGCGGCGCTGTCGCCGATCAGGGAGTCGTAGAACACGTCGAGCATGTCCTGCGTCAGCTTCGAGGTGGCAGCCTGGCCGGGCCACGTCGCCTCGTTGCGGGGCAGTCCGGCGGCGGCCACGAACAGGTTGGTGGAAACGTCGATGTACGCCTGGATCGCCTTGCGCTTCCACACGTATGCGACAACCTGCTCCAGGTTGCGCAGCATCGCCGCGGCCTGTTGCGTGATGTTGTCGGCGCCGTAGGTGGCGTCCACGCAGATCGGCAGCGAGACGAGCGCCTTCTGTTGCATGCTGAACAGCGCCTCGTCGTAGCCGTGCCCGACCGTGTATTCGGTGGGGACGCACTGCGAATCGCCGCTGGTCGGCACATCTTCCCAGGTGTCGGTGTCCGTCGGCAGGTTGCGCCCGGCGGTGATGACTCGTTGGGAGACACCCTTGCCGCGCTCGAAAACCTCCTTGACTACGAGCTTGTTCCAGATGGAGGTGTTGATGGACCGGCGCAGAAGTCGGCCGGTGATCACTTCGGTATTGGCCGCGAAGTGAGTGTTGAAGTTGGTATATGCCATGGTAGCGGGTCCTTTCTTTGGGGTTGTGAATCGGATGAAGCACCACACCCCTCACAGGGCGTCCGTTGCTCCGTCTTTTTCCTAACCCGAGCCGGAAAGGACCTGGCCGAAACCAGGCGTTTAACACTCGGACCACGGTTTTGCAGATCCGTGAACTCGCGGGGACTTTCGCATTTCCTGACAATCTGTCAACCAGAAAATTCAAACGGCGGCACCCCGTCGCCAGGGTGCCGCCGTCGAGCACGAACCAAACCACCTACACAGATTTCAGCCGGCCGAGCACGTCCATGCCGACCATGCCGGGGGTGCCGAGAAGCTTGGCGATGTCCTCGAACGGTTCCCCCTTCGTCGGGTCCACCTCCGCGGCGGCTGCCGCACCGGCATCGGCGGACGCCCCTTGCGACGTGAGTTCGGACACCCGCGCTTCGAGGGTCTTGACCTTGGCGTTGGCCGCCTTCAGCGCCTCGTTGACGCGCGGCAGCAGGATGCCTGCGGTGGTCGAGAACGCCTTCACCCCAACGCTGGCGGTGTCGGAGGCTTCCACCTTGGCCAGCGTGGCGGCGAGGAACCCCTCAACGTCCTGCCCCGCAGGGACCAGCGCGTCGAAGGGCATCCGCTTGCCGAGTTCATCCAGCGCGAGGGCGGCGGCGGCCTTGAACTCCGCCTTAGCGCGGCGGGACTCCTCGGAGGCACGGGCCTCCTGCACCGACTTGGCCTCCTTGGCGGCGGCCTCGGCCTTGGCGTAGATGGCGTCCTCCTTGACCAGAATGGCCTGCGCGTCACGCACGGCTTCGCGTACGTCCCCCCGGTCAGCGTCGTCCATGTCGGCAGTGATCTCCTTCAGCGCGGCCCGGCGCTTCTCCGGATCACGCTCGTAGGCGGCGCGCAACAGTTTGCCGGAATCCACGTCCGCGCTCTTGGCGATCACGTCCAGGGTCTTGACGATGGCCTTGAGCGGGGCTTCGACGTGCTCCTTGTACTCGCGGGTGCCCTCGACCCGGGCAATGGCCAGCTCCTTCTCAGCCTCCTCGACATATTTGGCCTTCTCCCGGAGATCCGGGAGTTCGGCTGCCTGCGCGGCAAGCTCGTCGAGCTTCTTCTGGAGTTCCCCGGCTTTCGCCCGGAAATCATCGCGTTCTTTCGCGGTGGCCTTCTCCTTTTCCTTGAGTTGGCGCCAATCGTGGGACCGTTTGTCGTCGCTGGCAGGCTCGTCCTTGGCGGCGGCCTCGTCCGCCGGCTTCTCTTCGGCGGGCTTTTCCGCCGCTGCTGCGGCTTCCTCCACCGGCTTCTCGTCGGTGGCGGCTGCCTCCTCGGCGGGCTTCTCCTCCGCCGGGGGGTCCTCGCTGAACATGCTGCGGATGAACGCAGCGTTGTCATCACCGAGGGGCGGCGCATCCGCGTCAAGGCCCTTGAAGTTAGTTTCCAGCGCGGCCAATACTCCCGTGGCGGCGATGTCCGGCATTTGTGTTCCCGCTTCTTCGCTCATTGTTGCTGTTGCTCCCTTAGTTTCTTGAGTTCTTCGATGTCCGCGTCCGTCCAGAACTTCGGCTCGGAGAGTGTCTTGGGCTCGGGCACCCCGCGCGCCAGCCGGTGGAGCCGGTTGATGACGTGGCGCATGCCCGCGAGTTGTTGGAACCGCCCGTTGCCAACGTCCGGAGTCGCCAGCCCGAGGTTGGTGGCCTGTGGAAACTCGTCGAGCAGAATCGCCTCGGTGGCTCTCTTGAACACTTCGGTCTCCAACAAAGCCCCCAACTCGCGGCGCAGGGACTCACTGCGCATGAATTCTTCCCCTGTCATTGTGCTTTCGTGTTACCCTTGGCCGCGAGCGCGGCCTGCTTGCGCGCGTCGCGCAAAATCTCAGCCGCCTTGGCGGCGTCCTTGCGGGCCTGGTCGCCCATCACCGCGGCGTCCTTGCGGGCCTGCTCTTTCTGGAACCGCTCGTCAGCCTGCGCCTGCTCCAGATCAAACCGCTCCCGGCTCCGGGCCATCTCCTCGTTGTGCTTCTCGACCTCGGCGATCTGCGCCGCGTCGGGGCCACCCTCCTGCTCGCCACCCTCGGCGGCCTCCTGCTCGGCCATCGCCTGGGCGCGCTTGAGCCCGTTCTCGATCGGCTCGCCGACCTGTTGCAGGAACTGCTTGATGGACGCGGCCTCGCCCATCGACGCCTCGTCGCCGCCGGCCGCCTCGAACGCCTCCATGTGGGTGACGGAGTGGAGCCACAGCGTGCGGGCGCGCACGGCCATCTCCTCCACCAGGATCTGCCCCTGCCGCTCGGCCTCGAACATCTCCATCAGCGGGCCGACATGAACACGCAGGTGGGTCAGGTGCGGGTCGCTCTCCTTGACATCCAGATCCTGACCGAGCTGGAGCAGGATGGTGTTCTCCATCTCCGCGATGTTGTCGTGCGGGGTGGTCCGCGCCGGACCGGAGCCGGGCGGGTAGAGTTCGTCGGCCGCCGCGCTGCCGAGCTGGTCGATGGCCACCCAGCGGTCGAGCCGGTGCCGCCCGGCGTCGTCCATCGTGCCCCGGCGAGCATCCATGTGCTGGAGCGCCAAGGTGCGCTTGCCCGAGCTGCCGTCTCCGATCGCGCGGCCGGCGCGGGTCTTGCCCCAGTCGATGGCGAAGAATGCCTTCAGCAACTCCCCGCTCGGGTCGCGCTCCATGAGCCTCTCGTGGAGGGCAACGATCTCCTTGCCGCCGGGGTCCTGCTTGACGTAGGTTTTGCGGATCATGCGGCGCACGGTCTGCTTGGAGAGCCGGTCCTCACACAGGTAGTGCAAGTCCACCTGGCTTTCGGAAAGTGAAATCGCTTCGCCAAGGTGGGCATTGATCTCGGCCTTGGTCTTGCGTTGGTCCCCATCAAAGACGTTCTCGGTGGTGTAGCCGGCCACCCGGTCGGCGCGCAGGCGCTCCATCATCCTGACAGCGGGCTCGGCGGCCTGCATCAGGTTGCCCATCTGGACCTGCCCCACCTCCACGCCATGCGGGAGAACCGCCAGTGGGCCGAAGTGCTGCAACCCGATGTTGGCGTAGGAAGTCTCTTCCTTGGCTTGCAGGATGAGCGAGGACCCCAGCTCGCCGGCCGCGAGGAATCGGCACAGGAACTTGTTGCGCTCGTGCTCCAGGAAGAAGATCTTGAAGAGCAGCCCGCGCACGCCGTGGATCTTGGCGTTGGTGCCGAGACCGTCCGGGAACAGGGTCAGGACTTCGGAGAACTCCTTGTATCGGGCGTTGTGGAGATAGAGGAAGTCGTCGTTGCTGGTGTCCCCCTCGGGGAAGATGACGTGGGTGATCGTCCCATCGAACTCTTCGACCCACATGTGAACGAGGCGCACCTCCGGTGCGGTCATCCCCACGGCCACGTCGTTGTTCTTCACCTCGGCCGCCAACAGCTCCGGCCGCATGGCGCTGCTGACCCCCTCCGACGCTTTGGTGATCGCCGCCATCACGGCGTCCTTGTTCCACTTGCCGGTGCTCTCGCCGGACACCTTGGAGTAAAGCTCGGTGACCTTCATGCCGGCGGTCGCACAGACGACCTCCTGCTCGTCCTCGCAGACGAACTTCTGCCGGTCGAAGAAGAACTCCTCCAGTCCGGCGGCCTTGAAGCGCCAGTCAACGTCGTCCGGGTGGTAGGCCACCCCGAGCCCGAACTTGACCTTCAACTGGACCAGCAGCAGGTAGTTGAAGGTATAGGTGGGCGATGTACGCAAGGTGGTCGTAATCTCCTCGGAGAGGATTTGGTTGATGTCCTCGCGTGCGTCCGCCGCCCCGTGCCGGGTGTGGACCTTGACCGCGTGCTCCGGGGACGCCGCCAGCCGGTAGTAGGGCGCCATGGCCCGCTCCAACTGCTGCTCGGTCCCACCGGAGTTGAAGTTCGGGATGTCAAACCCGTTGTCCGCCAGTTCCTGGGAGTCCCACGGCCGCCCGCCGTCGAGCTGCGCCTGCTGCAATGCCCGGTTGAAGGCGTTTGGCAGGTCGTCGTCACGCATCTTGGTGAACACCGCGCGCGCCGCCGCAGCACCCTTCACGCGGGTGCGCGGAACAGGCTTGTCCTCCTCGATCCCGAGCAGGGGCATGTCGTCAAGCGGGGTCTGGGTGCCTGTCACTGGATGGAGAATAGTGGAAATGCTCTGATTGTCAACCTTTCCGGAATGCCGGGGCGCCACCGCCCATGCGCCGGGCGCGCTGCTTGAACGCATCCCACGAAGATTGCGCCGCCCCGGGCATCGGGACGTAGAGCAGGCCGCCCTCCTTGGTGGGTTGGAGGACCTTCATACCGGTGGTGGGGACAACGGCTTCCGGTTCATCCAGAGGAATGAAACCACACCGCTCCCTCAAGTGCTCAATACCAAGCAGCCACGAGTCGGCATCATTCGGGGAGTGCCCTTCGCGGCTGCGGAACTCGCGCTTGCTCTCGATCTTGATCAGCCGGCCCGCGGTGTTCCCTCCCTTGTCATCGAGGCGGCGCAGGCACAGCTCCTTCGCCAACTCGATCGGCAGGCCCTTGATCTGCGCCGAGTAGAGGAACGGGACCGCCCCGAACCAGATCTCCGTCACTTTATAGGAGTACCTCTCCCGGGCCGTCACCTTCCGGCCATCCGGGTGCCGCTCACGCCCGATCGGCCTGTCCGACGCCTTACCGGATGCGCTAACAGCATGCACCTTCGGACCCCACACCCGGTACACGATGTTGGCAAAAGCCGGAGATCCTGCGGTATCAAAGCACGCATCCTCTTGCAGCACTCCGCGTTTCAGGCACTCCTTCTTCCAGTTCTCCGCGATCTGGTAAGGCACATCCTTCTGCGGGGTGGCAGCGTCCACTTCGATGGCGACGTTCTCCGACCACTCCATGACCCTGCGCCCGGCCTGGTTCACCCCGTACAAGAAAAACGTGCAGGACGCCTTGTCTCCGGACAGCGTGAACGAGGGGTCCAACGACGAGTGCAGCTTCGGCTTCTGGAAGCCCCACGTCTCCTTTCCGAAAGCACCCCCCTGCTCGAACATCGCCCGCGAGTAGGCCCCTGAGCTGGCTGCCTCCGGGCACCACATGCCCAGCACGAACCGATAATACATCGGGGATGTCTTGCCACCGCTGTCGCGCGCGACGTTTTCGATCTGCTCTGCGGACAGCATCCACGTCAGACGCTCATCCTTGTCAACGATGCGGGGGCTCTTCTCCGCGTTGAACCGGAGGCACAACCCACCGGATTTCGTCTCCCACTTCTCATCGTTCAGCGTCACCGCGTCGCAGCCGGCCGCCGGCTCGCTGAACAACCCGAACGTGTCCCACCACAATGCCGGGTTCCCGATCATGATCACCTGGCACCGCCCCGGGTTGCCCGGGAGCATGTTGCCGTTGATGGCATTTCGCACCGCGTCCGAGATGCCCGTGGCTTCATCCACGACCACGATGATCTTCCCGTACCGGTCCTCGGACAGGTTCGTCAGCCGGGGCAGCAGGTCGCGCAGGTATTCCTCGTCGTCCACCCCCTCAACGATGTGGGCAAACTCATCCCGCTCCCGCAGTTCCTCGTAGCTCCCCGCCGGGTTACCGGTCTTGGGTGCCTTGATGCCGATGAATTTGTCAACCGCCTCCTTGTCGTCTCCGGCCTGCCCGGCAAGAATGCGGATGCCGGACGCCTCACCCACCTCGGTCTCCTCGTAGTTAGGGCCGAGGATGCGGTTTGAACTCTTGAGATACTGGCCCGGGACCTCTGGCAAGGCGCTCATGTACTCCAGCATGCGCGCCCAGATCCGCATCTTGGCGCCGTCGATGGTGGTGGACATGATGAACACCCTAACATGTGTCGGGTCGATGAAGTAGTTCACGTACGCCCACAGCGCGAAAGGATCACTTTTTCCCGCATTTGTAGGCCCGGCGACAGATAGCTGCTGGTTCTCGCAGGCCGCTAGGAGCATTCTATCCGCCCACGAGTTCCACATGAACCGTTTGTGCGAAGGACGATCCTCATTGTTCCAAAGCAGGTTGACGATGTTCTTGAAGTGCCCGAACCTGCCAAGGCCCCCCTCGTCCTTGCGCATGCCCATCCTAAAGCACCACGCCTCGATCGCAAGCTGGTCGGCGAACACGTCGCCCGTCAACTGCGGGCGCAGGTAGTCGTCATAGCCGATGGCCGGCAGTCCGTGCCAGTTGATCTGCTTCGGGGTGCGGAACTCCTTGGGCTTGGCCACGTGGTAAGGATAACCTGAATGTCAACGCAGGCGCGAGCGCCCGAACCCCCCGGGCCGGATGATCTTGCTCTTCTCCTTCGGACGGCTGATGGCGTCGTCGATGAAGACCGGGGCCGCCGCGCCGTACTGCGCCGACCACGCGGCGACCTTGTTGGCGATGGACACCTGCGCCGCGTCCTCGGACATCTGCTCGGTAGCCATCTCGACGATCACCAGCAGGTGCAGCGAGTAGGCGGCGCGGGTGTGCTCGGAGACCGATACGGTGGGTCCCATGAACGCCTTGACGTAGATGTCGTCCAGCAGGACGATTGGCGGTGGTTCTGGCAATTCCGCCGGATCATCTGACGGTTGTGCGGCGATTCCGTTGATCGGCACCACATTGTCGATGGTGGGCTCGGGCGGCAGTCCGGGGCCGGTGTATTCCTCCGGCTCGGGCTCGGCGTTGTAGGGTGTCGGGTCTTCGCTCATTTGGATTCTTCCGGTGATGGTTGGTGCGCGAACGTGGTGGCATCGTGGCTGCCGTCCTCCTTGCAGCGGATGACAAGCGACTCAACCGGGTGCCCGAGCGCGCTGCTGACGAGCAGGTAGTTGTCCCGCGCGGTGCGGAACTGGTCATAGGCAATCTCCAGCAGTACGCGCTGGACAGGTGTCAGCTTCATATCACGGCCTCCCCCGCTCATTGAAGTTCAAAGGTCGTGGACTTCCCCTTCGCCTTGGCCGCGCGGCGGCGCAGCATGTTGTAGGCCGCCCGAATCCCGTCCATGGCCTGGTTGGCATCCACCTTGGCCTGCGGGGAATCCGGCGGCCCACTGACGTAGCCGCGCTTGGCGATCACCGCGCGGATGGCGTCGGCAATGTTCCACTTCTTGGGCTTGGCGTCCACCATCTCGATGACAACCGCGGCGGCCTCCACCCACTTGCCGTGGTGGGCGCGCACCTTGCGTGGCGGGTCCGCACTCTTCATGATCTGGTTGGCTTCTTTCTTCGGGTCCACGGGGTGCAGAGTATCATATTGTGAAATCGTGGCAAGTGCAAACTAGATGCGGGCCAGGATGCCTTGAACCGTCCCGGCCTTCCAATCCCCTCCCTTGCGGGTCCGGTGGCCGGTGGCGTTGAGGGCCTTGGCGATGCGCACGGCGCCTGCCCCGCGGTTTGCCAGTTCGCGGATGCGGGCGAGGGTGGCCTCTTCGCCGGGCTTGTGGCCGAAAGGAATGGTGCCTTCGCAGCGTCCGGTGGCGGCGCGCTTGCGCTGTCGGGCGGCGCGGAGCTTGCGTACGAGCATCGACTTCTCTAACTCAAACATAACAGCCTGCATCTGCACGATCGCCCGCTTCATGGCGTCCTGCTGGATGTCATCGGTGACACATGCGCCTGTGTCCGCCGAGTAGAGCGAGATGCCTCGGCTGGCGAGGTAGGTGAGGATCGAGTCCTGCACCACGAAGCTGCGCGCCAAGCGGCTCAGATTCTCGACCACGATAGCTTTGACCCCGTTGCCGAGGATGGCACTGAGCATGTCTTGGAAGGCCGGGCGCTCCATGCAGTCATCCGCGCCACTGACACCCCCCTCGACATACTCCCCAGCGATCTCGACATTGGCGTTCGCGGCCCACGCTTGGACAGCGACACGCTGGCGCGGTATGCCATCACCGTCGATCTGCGACCGCCCGCTGACCCGGGCGTAGAGGTAGGCTTTGGTGCTCATGTCGCAGGCACCCTGTCACTGATTCCACAATTCCGCAAGCACGAAGTTGCGCTTTTTGCAACCTTGTGTGGCGCGATACGCCCGAATCGCGCCATTATCGCGCCACTTCTGGCGGATTACGGATCGACGTACAGCACCGGCTTTCCCGCAGCCTTGAACACCGCGATCTCGTGGGCGATGCCGACGGACTCCTCCCAGCCCTCCATGCGCACGACGATGATCCCGCAGGCCGCGTCCATCATCGGTCGGTCGGCGGGCAGCCAGATGTCGTGGGAGAGCGGGTCGATGCCACCATGGAGGGCGACTGGGTGAGACTGTGCGATTGGGCTGAAGACCGGGATGCCTGCCTTGATGAAGCGGGCCGCCACCTTGCAAGCTGTGACAAAGGCAGCTTCTATGCCCTCCGGGCAGCGAGAATATACGGACCCTAGATACCAGAAGTGCGAGTTCATCGTGGCGTCATTTTGTCGATTCGTTGCAGAAGTCGCATCACATCCTCGTCCTGGCGCCGCTCGACCGCCGCGGCGGCCTTGCGCAGGCACTCGGCCAGCCCGTCGCCGCGATGGTGCTGGAACATGGCCACAACCTCCCGGTTGATGCGGACCTCGTAGGTCCGCTCGCCCAGCTTGTCCGGGTCGTCGTGCGGGCCGGTGTTGACAATGGCGATCATGGGAACAGTCCCGCGAGCGGGTTCTTCTTCACTTCGGCGTCGCGGCGCATGGCCTCCAGTGCCTTGCCGTTGGCAACTCCCTTCTCGTGCCCCTCGTCCCAGGCCTGGTCGAGCAGGCGCCGGAGCCCGCGGGCGCGCTGACGCACAACATGCTCCTCGTCCCGAAAGTCCGGGTATCGCACGCACACGGCTTCCCACAGTTCTTGCTTGGTCATTGGTCTTCTGCTACGGTGTCCTTGGCAGTCGGCTTGCGCAGCATCGTGCGCATGTCCAGCAGGGCATCGGTCAGGGTCTTCCACGCCACGTCGGCCTCCCGGCCCTTCGCGTTGCGGATGTCCTTGGCGGCGGACAGGGCGCGGTCGATGTGCTTGATGAGCTTCTCATCACGAGTCATCGCGCCACTCCTCCCCTTCGTTGTCGTCGTCTTCAACCCTGCTGATGCCCTCCGCGTCGTCGCTCTCCGACCCCTCCCAGTACGGGTCGTCGCCGATGTTCAAAAAACACATGGTGGTCTCCGCCAGCAGGGTGTACTGGGTGGTCGCCAGCACCCCGAGGATCGTCTCGGGAAGCAAGTCGAACTCGCTGGCGTAGCGCGTGATGAGCGTCTCCAGCTCACCACGGAACACGGAGACCTGCTCGGCCTGGCCCATCTCGCGCAGCACCGGGTCAGGGGCATCGGCGGCGGGGTCAGGGGGTGTGGGGGAGTCACTCATCTCTTCGGTGGTTTCGCCCCCAGCAACGCAATCAGGGCGGGGGCGAGCTGCAACTCAACGAGTCGGGCGAACGCCTCCTCGCGGGTGTCATCGTCGCCAAACAACGATTGGTGCGCGGCCGTGAGGTAGCTGACCGCGTGGGCCATCTCATGGATGACCGTGGTGGCCCTCTGCGGATGATCCTCCCGCTTGAGCTGCGGGTTGAGCTGGATCGTCTTGCGGTCGTGGTGGTAGCTCCCCCAGACAGACAGATCCTCCACCCACTCGAACTTCACGCGGTGGCCGGCGATGGTGATGTGGTTGGGGATGTGCATCAGTAGAGCTTCCCGTTGACGATGCGCCAGTTCTCGAACTCGAAGACCCCATCCTTGGAGACCTCGACGTAGGCGCCACCGTTGCACCAGTTGTTGAGCGGGTGGTACTGCGGGTGGAGGTGGCAGGCACAACCCATCGACCATGTGGTGATGAGCTTGCCGGCCAAGGTGTTCTCGGAGTGGTTGCTGTACTGGTGGAAGTGGCCGCAGGCCGCGAGTGTCTTGCCGCGCAGGAACAGTCCGCGGGCGGCATTGACCGGGTTACTGATGGCGAAGCGGTACTCGTGGCCGTGGATGACGAACAGGCTGCCGAAGGAGATCGGCCGCAGGTCGCGCACACACTCGGCCCGGATCTTGGGGTCGGCGAGCTGGAGCACCTGCTCGACGCGGAACTCGGGGAAGCCGAAGATCTCCGGCGACTTACGGGCGAGCATCGCCTCCCATCGTTCGTCGTGGTTGCCGAGCTTGACCACGATGCGAGCCCGCGGGAATCGGCCGCGCAGGTACTTGAGCAGTTGCACGGTGTCGTCGCGGTCACCCCGCGTGTCCCGCAAGGTCGGGTTGCACTCGTACTTGCTGATCCCGTACCAGTCGATCAGGTCGCCGTTGATGAGCAGGAAGTTGATCTTGCGCCGCTCCCACTCGTCACAGAGCATCTCGATGGTCTGCGGGTCGTGGAAGGGCACATGCACGTCGTTGAGGATGCCCACGCGCAGCGGGCCGGGGTAGTGGACGATCGCCCAGTCCTCGACCTCCTCGCGCGGCTGCGGGATGCCCGGATAGACCGGCTCGACGGCCTTGCCATGGGGCTTGTCCGGTTGTGCCATGCGCCGGTTGCCGCTGCGATGGGTGGGGCCGTGCGCCCCGCGCTGCCGCCGCACCAGGCTGTAGGCCGCCTCCAGTGTGCCGAACCACTCCGGGTGCTTGGTGAAGAGCAGCTTGCCGATGGTCTTGCTCCCATGCTTGGGGAACTCCAGCACCGCCTCCTGCACGATCTTCAACCTCTGGTCCACAAACTCCCTTGACTTGTGCTGTCCGGTACAGGTGCTCACGGGTCGTTATGCTATCGGTGTTTCGCTTATTTGCAACAACGAAGTTGCGGTTTGGTTCCCTGCCTCGGAATCGAACCGAGTTCGCCAGATCCACAGTCTGGGGCTTTACCATATAAGCTAGTCAGGGCCCGGTTCATGGTGGAGTTGTTAGGCTAGGAGACAGTAGATGATCGCGGCAAGGTAAGCCACCCACACAAGAAGCAGCTCCGGGTGCCTCTTGTGAAACGCCCACTCCTCACGGAGATGCTCCTTGTATCCGATCCACTTCATGGGACGTTCCCCTCCACCATCACCCCTCTGAGCGTGTTCGGCAGCCTGCCCACCCGCACCCCCGAGAACCAGAACGTGTCGTCCCCGAAGCCCACGGGCGGCCCGGCCAGGTGGTCCTTGTCGTCCAGACGCGTGCGCCCGGCGTCCACCTCGGCCTTGGCCCACCGCTCAAAACTCTCCCACTGCTCGCGGCCGAGGAGGACGCGGGCCGGCAGCTCACCGGACGGCGCGTGGCGCCGCCACATGGCGATGGCGTCGTGGATCAGGGTGAGGGTGGAGTTCATTTGTTGTCTTTCCGCTGCCCCCGCCGCAGGATGCCGAAGACCTCCACGCAGAAGATCCGCCCGGTCGCTTCGGACCTCTCGATGCAACGCCGCAAGTAGGCGTCCCGGATGCGTTGCGCGTGGCGGCGCAGCTTGGCTTCGATGGTGGGGTTCATGGTGTACGGTTGTTCGGGGTTTGTGAACGTCGGTGCTACCAGTCGCGGTCGCTCGGCTCGTGGTGCGCACCCTCACCGGTGTCGCGCTGCGACTCGAAGAAGTCCACAAGCGATCTCGGAGGGGCCACTTCGAGCTGGCCGCTCTCCATCAGGACGCGGTAGCAGTCCCGCAGGGCCGTCTCCGCGCGTTGCAGCGTCGGGCTGCCCTCAGCGAGGGAGCGCAACTCCTCGATGTCCGTAGCGCTCATACCGGCTCCTCCCTCGGTGCTATCCGCAGCCGGAAGTTGCGCACCTCCCTGCACCGCGGGCACCAGCGGATCAGGGTGGTCCATCCGGAGGGCGCGAACACGGTCTCCGGTGTGTCACAGGTCTCGCAGAACGCGGTGTGCTTGACCGTGTGGCTGGCGGGCACAGGGCGTCCGCTGGGCACGGGGCAGGGTGGCGGGAAGCGGTCGATTGGCATGGCGGGGGTGTGGTGGTTAGAGTTCCCACTCGAACTTGAAGAACTCCTTGGTTAGGCCGAGGCGGTCGCGCAGGGCCTCGGCGATGCGGCGGGTCTTGCCAAGCTGCTCTGCCAGCGTGGCGTTGATGTGGCCAACACCGCGGGCGCATTCACGGGCGTTGCCGAGCTTCTTGGTCAGCTCGGTGTTGGCGGCGTGGAAACTGTCGCGGGACTGTTCCACGTCGGCGAGGTGGGCACGCAGGTCGGCGTTCTCCTTCTCCAACGCTTCCGTGCAGCCAATAGCGTTCTCGATCGTTCTGCGGGCCATGCCACCAAGCGCGACGTGCATCGCCAGCTTGGAGTGAAGCTCGGTGTTCTCCGCGCGCAAGGTACCCAGTTCCTCGCTCTCCGGTGGCTCGCTGTCGAGCACCATGCTGCGCAGCAGGGAGGCGATCTTGTGGTGCCCCTTGGCTTCGTGCTCGTCGGCGGTGGTCAGGGTGGCCATGTCGTCGAGCAGCTCGGTCAGGTCTGCCGCTTCTTCCGGCGTGGCGGTCCAGCACTTATCGGAGCCGATGATGATGTCGATGTGGTTGGTGTTGTCCATGGTGGTGTGGTTGGTGTTGTCCATGGTGGTGTGGTTGGTGTTGTCCATGGTGGTGTGGTTGTGGGTCAGAGTGCGCCGCGCTCGCGGGCTGCGGCGATGCCGTCCTGGGGGTCGTCGAGGTGCTGCCAGGCGTCAAGGAGCGCCAGATAGGACGGAGTGTAGGGGCCGCCACCCCACCCCTCGATGTAGGCGCGGATCTCGGCGGTGGTGAAGCGCGGGGGCTCGGGGGCGGCCTCCTCCCGCGCCCGGCGGAGGATGCCCATGGTCTTCGGGATGTCGGGGTTGAAGGGTGGGGGCTCGGGCTTCCGAATGACCGCCAAACCTGCCTTCTCCAATACCTGGAAGGCGTCGTGGACCATGGCCGGGGTGATGAACTCGCTCTGCACAGGCATGTCCGGGAGCGGGTCCTTCCCCATCCCGAACAGGAGGCGCGGCAGAATCGTCGGCGCGGGATAGCGCATACTGCGCCGCATCAGTCGGCAGAAGATGTTGTCAGTTTGGCTCATGGTGCTGTCGTGGTTCGGTGTGGTGGGGCGGCCGGCGGTTAGGTTCATCCGTTTCGAGTTGACTCCCCTTGTTGTTGGTGCCGGCCGCCCCGTTGGGTGGGTCAGACCTCCAACCTGTCAATGAGACTGGCGATGCGGCAACCCGCCCCATGGATGGAACGGCGGGCTTGCCGGATGGCGTCCGCGTGCCCCACCAGCTCGCTCTCGGGTACCTCCTTGCCTTCAACGCCCGGAGGCTCCATCCGTGTCACGGGGCCTAGCTGATTCTCCAAGCGGTCCACCAGATCGTGGAGTTCCTTTGCTGCACAGTGGAGTTCTTCCAGCTCCTGCGGGATGTGTGCGTGCCTTTTCGGGGCGGCTTCGTCGTGCGTGTTCATGTGGTTTGGTCCTGTCGTTGCTGAGAGTGGTCAGTAACGGTTACGGTGCACCGCCTCGATCTGGCTCTCCAGCTCTGCGATGCGGGCGAGGTTGTCCTGGTTGAGGTCGGCGATGATCTCCTCGCGGTTCTCCTCCAGTATCGCCCGGCGGATCTTCTTGTAGTCGTAGTCGCCCACAACCTTGCGGTTGCCGTAGTTGCAGAGCCCGTCCATCAGGGCGTTCTTGAAGTTGGTCCACGCGTCGCTCTCGATGTAGGGGAGCACGTCGCTGTAGAGCCGGCCGATGGTCTCGTCGGCGATCTTGGCCATCTGCTCACGGAAGGAGGCGAGCAGCGCTTTGGCCTCCGTGGCGCCGGGGTCCGGCAGGCGCGGGTAGAGGGGATACTGGGGGTCGGTCAGTGGTGGGGCGGTGTCGTTCATAGTGGTGTTAGTCGATGATTCCCATCACGGCGCAGAAGGCGTCGCAGCGTTGCTGGGCGGTGGCGTGGGCCACTGCGAAGTAGCCCCACCCGTTCGGCATGAACCCGTCCTCCTCGAACTCCTCGCCGATGGAGAGCCGGGCCAGGGCGATGCCGTAGTCGTGCTCTCGGTCTGGGTGGTCGCGCAGCCAGGCCTCGAAGGTGGCGCAGGCGTCAAGGGAGTTGGGGTAGTCGGGGATCGGCATCCCCTCGACCGGTCTCCCGCAACCCTCGCTGTGGGGGTCGTGCGTTTCTTGGAACGTGACAAAGGCCGGGGCCACCTCCCGCTCGCAGTGTGGGCACCACCATCCTTCGGTCTGGACTCCGAGCGCCTCCGCGATCCTGATTCTCTGCTGCTCCGCTGTCATCGCCGGCACTCTGCCACGGTGCTCTGGCAGGGTCAAGTGCGGAATTGTGGAAATTGGTGACATGGTGGATTTGTGGGGGCGGCGGGTTGTTAGCCTGGCGCTCAGGGGCAGGTGATCGTGATGGTGCCGTGGAAGGGGGTGAAGGCCGACGTGTTCCCCACTTCCATGTAGCGACCGACGTGCTCTCCTAAGTTGGGGCCGGCAGCGACCACGAAGCCTTTCGCGGGGCCCACGAACATCACGACAAGCTCGGGGTCGGTGCGCTGCCGCATCACGCACGGATACTCAGGGGCCTGCGGGGCTGCTGCTTCATTGACTTCGATTTTCATTGGATGGTGAGTTGTTAGGTTGGTGGTTTGGGAGGGTTGGTGGTTTGGGAGGGTTGGTGGGGCCAGAGGATGGTGCTTCCGTCGTTCGTGAACTTCTTCGCCAGTCGGCCCAGGACGTTGCCGTGGGCCTCGTTGAGGAAGTGCAGGATGGCGGCGCGCTCGAACACCGAGAACCCGAACCCGTTCAGCTCGGAGCGCAGCAGTTCGACGTAGGGGTCATACACGGGGTCGAGCAGCGCGTGCAGGGTGTTCCCCAGCGCGGGGCCGCGGCCGTTCTGTGGGAGGATCGCTGGCGGGATGACAAAGCGCAGGATGTCGCGGTGCTCGGGCTCGGTGCGATCAGTGTCGCGGAGGATTCGCGGGGCGGGTTGCGGAGTTGGCATGGCGCGAATGTGGGGGAGTTAGAGAGCGGCGTCAAGTGTGAAATTGTGGAAGTGGTCATTCCAGGAGAAATGGGGCCGGCGGGGTGCAGGGGTTCGGGCACCCGATGCGCGCGGCGGCGATGGCCATGTACTCCGGCTTGAGTTCGCAGCCGATGAACTCCCTGCCATGCTGGAGTGCAACCATGCCGGTGGTGCCGCTGCCAAGGTAGATGTCGAGCACGGTGTCGCCCGGGCGCGAGCCGGCGAGGATGCACGGCTCCACCAGGTCGGGCGGAAAGGTGGCGAAGTGGGCTCCTTTGAAGGGCTTCGGGGTGATGGTCCAGACGGAACGCTTGTTGCGCTTCGGCCCAACGCCGATACTCTTCATCTCGCGTCCGGCCCTGTTTGCAGGACCGGAGCCGCACCTGTAATGCCCTTGCCCACGAAAAGAGCTGCGTCCCCCGCGCCCTTTTTGGCATTGCATGTCCGGCACGCAGGGACGATGTTCGCCGCCGTGTGCGCTCCCCCCTTCGACAGCGGAACCACGTGGTCCATCTCCAAATGCGCCAGCAGACGGTTGCAGTAAGCACAACGATTCCCGAAGCGTGCTTTGATCTCCAACCACTGCGGGCGCGTCAAGGTGCATTCGCTCGCCTTGATCTGGTAATTTCTCCTCACGCTCGTCTTGCGTTTGGAAAACCTGCCCTTGTCCGTGTGCGCGTATCGGTGATCCCGCTTCGCCTTCGTAGCCACCCCCTTCTGGCTGGCATCGTACTTTTTCCGTCGGGCTTTGTATCTCTGTTCTTTCTCGCGCATCCGCGACGCTTCTCTGTAACGCTCCCGTTGCTCCTGAGTCAGGACATACCTCTCCCGGTATGCCTTCTTCGTTATCGCCCCCTTCTCGGAGTAATAGTAGCGGGAGGCCGCTGCTCTTGCTCTTTCGCTCCGACTGTACCTCTTGTCCCACACCTTCCGCATCTCCGACAGACACTCCTTGCACGCCCCCGTTAGCCCGTCCTTCCTCTGGTTGTTCTTGTTGAACCTTGCCGCAGGTTTCACCTTCCCGCACTTGCTGCAAATTTTTGACGGCGGTGGCTGCGTCTTCTTGGATGGCTTCGGCATTGAAGTAGTATCTTGCGCTCTTGGCTAATAGAAACAAATACTCATGGGCTTTGCAACACCGATCTTTCACGCTCTCGGGCATCGGGTTGGGCTTGTTCCAGATGATGTCCTGGCGCAGCCACCATCCGTCGTAGCGCAGGGCGAACGCCACCATCCAGGGGATGCCGAGCAGGTTCTTCGGGGCCACCCCAAGATCCAGCGACCGGTGTGCGGCGTTCTCCGGGTAGGTGTTAGCCTTCCACTTTGTCTGCGGGACGTTGCTCCCCTTGCCCGGTTGTGTGGCGTAGCTGTCCCCCAAGTTCAACCACAGTGTACCGTCCTTCCGCAGCACCCGGCGCACGTCCCGAAACACCAGCACCAGGTGGCCGACGAACGCCTCGGGGGTGCTCTCCGCGCCGAGGCAGCACTCCATGGCCGGGACAATGATGGTGCCCCCAAGCGTGGCGTAGGACACCTCCGGCCAGATGGTCTTGGCCACGCCGTAGTCCCGGAGTCCGAAGTAGGGCGGGGACGTGACGCAGCACTGGACGGACTCGTCGGGGAGGGAGCGCAGGGTGGTCAGGTTGTCGCCCAGCAGGAGGGTGGGGGCGTGGGGCATCGGTGTTAGGAGTGGGTTGGTCGTTGGTCTGACTCTTTCATGCTGATCTCCAGCTCCATCTTGGCGCGGCGCTTCCACGCGGTGCCCCAGGCTCGCAAAGCCGCGCACTGGTTGCGCACCTCCTCCAGCTCAGCCTCGACCGGGCGTAGGTGGTCTTCGATCAGGTTGACCAGTCGGGCGCTGGCCACGGGTGCCGTGCAGTCGCGGAGCTGGAGGAGGTAGCCGAGCGCCTCGATCACCTTCTCCTGCGGTGGCGTGATGGACAGGCACACGGGCGGCGGTTGGGGCATGATGCCACACCGCTCCTCCGAAGTGGTGCCCGGGCCGAAGCCGAACAGGTCTCTCTCGGTGGGTGGGGCGCTGGTGCTGTGGGGCATTGGTGTTAGGAGCGGGTTGCGGATGCAGGGTGACAGGGAGGCGCAGCGGGCTACCCCGCGTGCTCGGCGTAAGATCGG